>CAYUZG010000068.1:3272-9975 GCA_964449605.1 uncultured Verrucomicrobiota bacterium
ACGCCGCGATGGCCGACACCGATGTTGAGGACATTGGGTTCTCCAGTCTGGTAGCCCGAGCCGTCCCCCTTCTGCTCGGTGTGCCAGAAGCACCGGACGATCGGCACGTGGCCCGCAGCGGCCTGGCCGTCGACGCCCTCCTTCATCTGGGCCTTCTTGCACTCGAGCCAGGTTCGTCCCTCGGGGTCCCAACTGCACAGGGCGATGCTGAACTCGTAGAGGTAGCTGCACCGCGTGATGTCGGTGTTGCGGTATTGCTTGTAAACCGTGTTGAACTCGGTGTCGTCGGTTTCGCTGAACTGCTCCGACGGCATGAAGGCCGTGGTTGACCCCTTGACCTTGTCGGGGACGCCGCCTTGCTCGCCCTCGGACCAATCGGACGGGCACACGTACCCGGCTTTGACCTCGTAGTACTCGTCGAAGAGCGTTGACAGGAACATGGGGAAGTCTTGATTCGAAAACGCCTTGTAGTTGTCAATGGCGAGTGAGAAGTTCTTCAGTTGCGCCGTGCAGGCGGTCATCCGCGCTTTGCCGCGTGCGGACGAGACTGCCGTGATCAGGATGCCGGCCAGGACGCCGATGATGGCGATCACAACAAGGAGTTCGACCAGTGTAAAGCCACGTCGATTTCGATTCATTGGTGGGTCTCGCTTCGCCATGGGGTTATCGCGGTTCTGCCTTCACTATAGCCCGTGCGGGCGTGAGCGTCAATGCGCTTTCTCACCCGGCCCTGCCGGCGGGCCCGGCCGGCGCGCAGAGGACTCCTGACCGCCGCTCGTTGTGCCGGGCTGCTCAAGGTGCTCGAGCTCCTTCTCGATCTCGATCTCGCGGTCCTGCTGAAACTCGATGACGAGGTCGAGCATCCTCTGGGCGGCCCGGCCCCAGGTGGAGTCCTTGCCGAACGCTTTGACCGCCTGCTCGAGATAGTCCTGCGCCTCGGCGTAGCGCTTGAGCCGCATGAAGACAACGCCGAGATTGTACAAGGGTGCGGGGTCATCGGGGTCGAGCTTCATCACCTCGGCGTACTGTTCGATGGCGAGCTGGTATTCGCCTTTGCTCTGATAGAGCGACCCGAGGTTGTAATGCGCGCTTTTGTGTCCGGGCTCGAGCTCGATGACGCGGCGAAGGCGCTCGATCGCGTCGTCGATCTTACCGAGCTTCGCCTCGGCCATGGCGAGCCCATGCAGGGCGTTGGCGTGCTCAGGCTCGAGCTCAAGGACGGCGCTGTAGTGCTCGGCCGCCTCCTGGTACTTCGCCTGGCGCCAGGTGACATCGCCGAGGCCCAGCAGCGCGTCGACCGACTCGGGGTTGCGCTCGCGGATCGCCTCGTACTCGGCGGCTGCGGCGTTGAGGTCGCCCTGCGCGATCGCGATCGTCGCCGCCAGGAAGCCGACCCGGTCGTTGTCGGGTTCGAGCTTGCGTGCTTCGTCGACGACGGCCTTGGCGCGGTCGAGCCGGCCGCCCTTGGCGAGCATCACGGCGAGGTTGTAAACCGGCTTGACGTTCTCGGGATCCTTCTCGTGGGCACGCTGGTACTGGGCGGCCGCCAAGTCGTACTTACCTTGCGCGACGAACATGTCGCCGTAGAGCAAGTAGGCCTCGACGAAGTCGGGCCGCAGGGTGACGGCCTGTTCGAGCTGCCATTCCGCTTCGCCGTAGTTGCCGTCCTCGAGGTAGAATTCGGCCAGGTAGAAGTGCGACTCGGCCCGGCAGCGGTGGTCGGTGCGTGCTGTGGCGAACTGCTCGGTGGCCGCCTTGAAGTAGCCGGCCGCCTTGTCGGCCTCGCCCGCCTGGCGGAGCGCGTAGGCGGCCCGGAAGACGACGACCGGGTCCTTGCACCCGCTGTCGATGGCCTTCACGAGCGCCTTGGCCGCCGCCTCGTATTGCCCGTTCGCGTACGCCTCGTAGCCGGTGCGCACGTCGTCATCCCAGACGAAGCTCTGGAAATCGCTCTGGAGATACTCGTCCCATTCGCTGGCCCAGGCAGGCCACGACACGACGGCGATGAGCACAAGGAGGGACACTGTCGAAAACGGCTTCATTGGCGAGCCTCGCATGTTGAGGCGATTCTACCGTTTCGACGCTGGGTGGCAAGACCGGGTTTCCGGCGAGGATACCTCTCGCAGAGCGCGCGCGAAGACGCGCGTGAACGCAGAGCTCGCAGAGGAGGCGCGCGTTAGGCGAGCTCCTCGCGGATGAGGCGGAGGGCTTCGGCCGGATCGTCGTGCGCCGTGATCGGGCGGCCGATCACCAGGTAGTCGGCGCCGGCGGCGCTCGCCTCGCGCGGCGTCATCGTGCGTTTCTGGTCGTCTTTCTGTGCCCATTCAGGCCGGACGCCGGGCGTGACGATCAGCACGTCGTCGCCGACGGCCTCCCGGACCGGCTTGAGCTCCTGGGCCGAGGCGACCACGCCGGCGCACCCGGCTTCGGCGGCCATCTGGGCCATGTGCTGGACCTGCTCGACGAGCGGCCGCGTGCAGCCCAGATCGTCGTGCAGCGTCTTCTCGTCGAGCGACGTGAGCAGCGTCACGCCGAGGGTGATCGGATCCTCGATGCCCGCGTCCTGGGCACCGACGTGCGCGCCCCGGATCGCGCCGCGCATCATGTCCCAACCGCCCGAGACGTGGATCGTGAACATCGCCACGCCCATCTGCGCGATCGCCTTCGCCGCCTGCTCGACCGTGTTCGGGATATCGTGCAGCTTCAGGTCGAGAAACAGCGTCGCGCCGTGGTCCTGGAGCTGCTTGACCACCTCCGGCCCGCCCCGCGCGTAGAGCTGGCTGCCGACCTTGTACGCGTCGGCCCCCGCCTTTGTCGCGTCAACGAGCCGCACCGCTTCGTCGAGCGTGTCCACATCAAGCGCCACAATGATCTTCGCTGGCATCGCTGATTGTCTCCACTTGGGGCCACAGGTTGCGCGGATGGATACTGATACGAGATCACACGATCAGTGTCAATCAGTGTGATCTGTGGCTTCCTCTTCATGTCGTTGCGATCACGCCCGCCACGAGCGCCGCGACGCGGTCGGCCTGGGTGGCGACGATCCGCGTGACATCGTCATGGCTGAGCGGCTGGTCCGTGAGGCCGACGGCGCGGTTGGCGATGACGGAGAGGCCGAGGACGCGCATGCCGAGGGAGTTGGCGAAGATGACCTCGGGGACCGTCGACATGCCGACCGCGTCGGCGCCGAGCGTGCGGAAGGCGCGGACTTCGGCGGCGGTCTCGTAGCTCGGGCCGGTCACGGCGAGATAGACGCCCTGCCTCAGCTCGATGCCGAGCTCACGTGCCGAGTCGAGGGCGAGGTGACGCAGCTCAGCGTCGTACGCGCTGGACATGTCGGGGAAACGTGGCCCGAGGCGTTCGTCGTTCGGGCCGATCAAGGGGTTCGTGCCCATCATGTTGATGTGGTCGGTAATAAGCATGATGTTGCCGGGCTCGAAGTCCGCGTTCACCGCGCCGGCGGCGTTGGTCACGACGAGCGTTCGGGCGCCGAGTTCGTACATCACGCGCAGCGGCAGGAGGATCTGCTCGAATCCGAGCACTTCGTAGAAGTGAAGGCGACCTTGCTGCACGACGACGCGCCTGCCGCCGACGAGACCCCCGACGAGCCGCCCCTTGTGCCCGGGCACGGTTGACACGGCGAAGTGGGGGATCTCGGAGTAGGGGAGGACCGTCGGCTCCTCCAGCCGGTCGGCGAACGCGCCGAGTCCGGTCCCGAGGATCACGCCGACGTCGGCCTCGCCGAGGCGGGCGCGCACGGCGTCAGTCGCTTCGGCCACCTTCTGTTCGTCAAACTGCATGCTGGATGCGCCGCCGGGTGGTGCGACAGGCGATGCCTACGCGCGCGGCTCGCCGGCGAGGATCGCCCTAATCTCGTCGGGGTTTCTGAAACGGTAGTCGCCGTATTCGACGTCGCTGCCCAGGCTCGATCTAACCAGTTCGATGTAGCGCCTGACGCCGTGGTCCTTGATGCACTGGACCGAGCCGATGCAGAGGCCCTTCCATGCGTCGTCGGCGAAAAAGCCCTTGTCGCAGGGGAACTCACCGCACTCCCAGCACCCCTCGATCCCGTTCTCCTCGCAGCACTCGCGTTGGTAGCAGTCCTCGGCGCCGCCGCCCTTTCGGCACCCGGTGCAGCCCTTGAGGACGTTGCGGCAGACGCCGCAGACGAGACCGCAGTAGCCGACGTTCTTTGCCAGTGCGTGGTCGGCAGTTTCGGGCATCCTGACCGTCCTCCAGTCGCTGCAGGCGCCGTTTCTTCGTGGTTCGCCCCACTGCCGGCGGCTCTGCCGGAGAAAGGGCCCTTTGCGCCATTGTCGCACTGAACTCCAACCAGCGGAACGTCTTTTTGGGGTGGCCGTGAGTCTCCTACCAGGGGAGCGCCCGGGGGACCGATCTGGCCTTGCAATCCCGCGTGGATTGTGCTAAACTTCTTTGGTTGATTCTCGATTCCGGGGATCAGGCTGCCGTGTGTCTTGCCTGGTTCGAGTCTCTGGGGGAAGGCGGTTTCTGAGAAGAAGCATGCACAGTGGGTTGTTCTGTGTTGTCTCGATCCTGGCACTGGCGTGCACCGGGGCGCTGGCGGTCGAGCCACCGGCCGATCCGTACGCCACGGCCGGCGACGGCCGGGCTGAGCTCTATTGGGATCCCGTGCCGGATGCGACCAGCTACAAGGTGTACCGTTCCCAGCAGTCGGGGACCGGTTACGCGCAGGTGGCAGAGACAACGAGCCTCTTTCTCCTCGACTCCGGCCTCACGAACGGCACGAGCTACTACTATGTCGTCACCGCGATCGAGGGCGTCGATCAAAGCGGCTACTCGGATGAGGTGGCGGTCACGCCGCTCAAGACGTTCGACGTTCTGACGTTTACGCGTATGAGCGACGACTTCTACTATCTCAACCCCTGGCTCATCGACAACACCTACGCGCTCAACGGCAACGATCCCGAGCAGGAGATCCTGCTTGTCGAAGGCGAGAACGCGATCGGCGAGGAGTGTGCGGCGCCGAGGCTCACGGCCGATGGGCGCTATATGGTCTTCATCGCGAACGGGATGATCCGCCGGCTCGACCGGTCGAGCCGCGAGCTGGTCACCCTGCGCGGGCAGAACGTCGACGAGCAGGGGCTGGCGGTCTCGCCGACGACGAGCCAGGTCGCCTACGTGTACGAGAACGCCGGCCGGCGCGATATTCATATCATGGACCTCGACGGCGGCAACGACCGTGCCGTCACCAACGACTCGTACAACAACCGGTGGCCTGAGTTTGCGCCCGACGGCAGCCACCTGGTCTTCGTGACCAACCGCCCGGGCAAGGACGAGATCTACCGGGTCAACCCGGACGGCACGGGCCTGACTCGCCTGACGAACAACAGGCGCAGCGAGTGCCGGCTGGCGTATTCGCCCGACGGGTCGCTCATCGCGTTCCATGCGTACGAGTCGACGGAGCAAGGCACGGAGATCTACACGGTCGACTCGGACGGGGGAAGCCTCACGCAGCAGAGCGCCGGCACGAGCGGAGACGAGATCGCCCCGGCGTTCTCGCCGAACGGCCAATGGCTCGCCTGGATCTGGATCGATAAGGTCTGGAACTCGACGTACTTCGTCTGGGAGTACCGGCACCACATCCAGCGCAAGCGGCTGTCCGACGGGGTGCTCGTGTTCATCACGTACAACGGCTACTACGTGCACCGAAAGGCGCTCGCCTGGCACGGCAAGACGGACGGGATGCCGCCGAAACGCGTCGCCGACCTCGCGGCGTCGAGCCCGACCGCCGAGTCAGTCATGCTCGCTTGGACCGCACCCGGCGACGATGGCCGCACGGGCACAGCGGCCGCCTACGACGTCCGCTACAGCACGTCGCCCATCGACGAAACGAACTGGGACGCGGCGTGGCGCGTCGCCCAGTCGCTTGAGCCCCAGCCGTCGGGTTCGACGGAGAGCCTGGCCGTGAGTGGACTCGAAGCCGACACAGCGTACTACTTCGCGCTCAAAGCGATCGACGAGGCGGGCAACTGCGCCGACCTGTCGAACGTGGCAACGGCGACGACGCTGACCTCGGCCGACTCGACAGCGCCCGATCCGCCCCAGACGCTCACGGTGACGGCGACCGACTACCTTCGCAACGTGGTCACCTGGGATCCTAGCCCATCGGCCGACGTCGCTTTCTACCGCGTGTTCGCCGACAGCTCCCCCATCGGCGAGACGAACGAGACGACCTTCACGCACCAGCTTGCCGAGGTCGAAGAGGTCCTGTACATGGTCCGCGCCTACGACGAGAACGCGAACGAAAGCGCCCTGTCGCCGTTCGAGTTGCGGACGCCAAAGGACGACACGGTGCCCGCGGCGCCGATGGTGCTGCGCGCCTGGAACACGGAGACGAGCGTCCGCCTCAAGTGGGAGCCGAACACGGAACCCGACATCGCAGGCTACGAGATCTGGCGCAAGCCCGACGGCGGCTCGTGGAGCCATCTCGACGACGTCGTGGGCCAGGCCGAGTACGAGGACCCGAGCGGCGTGTCCGAGCAGAAGTACTTCTACGCGGTCAAGGCGGTCGATACGGCCGGCAACGTGAGCGCGCTGTCGGCCGAGGCCGAGGGCATCCCCGGCTGGCCGGACAATGAGCGCGTGCTCATCGTCATCAACTCGAACTCGGCCGACTCGGTCGAGATCGGCACGTACTACAAGCTCATGCGCAACGTGCCCG
>CAYUZG010000069.1:0-6291 GCA_964449605.1 uncultured Verrucomicrobiota bacterium
AAGACGGAGGTCTACCTCCAGGTGATGGCCCGCGTGCTCGAGCGCGGCAAGGGCGCCATCGTCCTCGTGCCCGAGATCGCGCTCACACCCCAGACGATCGAGCGGTTCAAGGGGCGGTTCGGCGACCAGGTCGCCGTCCTCCACCACCGGCTCTCGGGCGGCGAGCGGCACGACGAGTGGCGACGGCTCGCCGAGGGCCGCGCGCGGATCGCCGTCGGGCCGCGATCGGCCGTCTTTGCGCCCATCGACCCGCTCGGCCTCATCGTCGTCGACGAGGAGCACGAGAACACGTACAAGCAGGGCGACACCGCGCCCCGCTACCACGCCCGCGACGTGGCCGTCGTGCGCGCCGCGTTCGAGCACGCCGTCGTCATCCTCGGCAGCGCGACGCCGTCGCTCGAGTCGTACTGCAACGCCCAGCGCGGCAAGTACGAGCTGTTCGAGCTGCGCGAGCGCATCGACGGCAAGCCGATGCCCACCGTGCGCGTCGTCGACCTCGGCCGACAGAAAGGGCCGACGGTCTTCTCGGCCGAGCTGCTCAACGCGATCGAGGACCGCCTCAAGAAGGGCGAGCAGACGATCCTGTTCCTCAACCGGCGCGGGTACGCGACAACGATGAAGTGCCGCGCGTGCAGCGCCGTCGTCGAATGCGACCGCTGCAGCGTCACGCTCACGTACCACAAGAAAAGCGATCGGCTCGTCTGTCACCTGTGCGGGTTTTCGACGCCGCTGCCGACCGCGTGCCCGAAGTGCGGCGCGGGCGCCATGCTCTACCGCGGCGTCGGGACGCAGAAGGTCGAGCGCATGCTCTACAAGATCATTGAAGGGGCGCGCGTGCTGCGGATGGACTCGGACACGACGACGGCCAAGCACAGCCACGCGGGCATTCTCGGCGAGTTCAAGGCGGGCCGGGCCGACATCCTCGTCGGCACGCAGATGATCGCCAAGGGCCTCGACCTGCCGAACGTCACGCTCGTCGGCGTCATTGTGGCCGACACCGCCCTTGTCCTGCAGGATTTCCGTGCAGCCGAGCGCACATTCCAGCTCATCACCCAGGTGGCCGGCCGCGCGGGCCGCGGTGAGGTGCCCGGCGAGGTCATCGTCCAGACCTACCGGCCCGACTGCTATCCCATCCGAGCCGCGTCAAAACATGACTTCCACGCGTTCTACGATCAGGAGATCAAGGCACGCCGGGGTGCCCGGACGCCCTACCCGCCGCACGTGCACATGGCGTGTGTCACCCTCCGCGGCGCCGACGAGAAGCAGGTGGCGCGCTCGGCCGAATCGCTCGCCGCCGCGTGCCGGGCGCAAGCCGAGGCCGGCGTCGAGGTCCTCGGCCCGAGCGAGGCGCCCATCGCCCGCGCCCAACGCGAGCACCGCATGCAGCTTCTCCTGAAATCGACCCGCCCGTCGAAGATGGTGGCCGTGCTTCGGCCTGCGCTCGAGCAGGCGAAGATCCCATCGACCGTGAAGGTCGCCGTCGACATCGATCCTGTCGATCTGATGTGACGGCGCACGGAACCAGGCCGGGCATCCGTTCTGTTGTAAGTGCAAAGCCCGTGGCAACCAGGGATTGCAGGGCTTGATGTTCGTATAGCGTCGGGTGGGCCGTCGCGCGAGCGAAACGTGCGACGGCCCGCCATGTCCAGATGGAGGACACTGATGCTTGACGCGCTCGCGAAGATCTTCGAGGCCGCGTGGGCGGTGGTCGTTGAATCGGCGCCGTTTCTCATCTTCGGCCTGTTCGTGGCCGGGCTGCTGCACGTCTTCCTCGATCCGGCGATCGTGGCCCGGCACCTCGGCCGCGGCCGCGTCAGGCCGGTCGTGATGGCGTCGGTCCTCGGCGTGCCGCTGCCGCTGTGCTCGTGCGGCGTCCTGCCGGCGGCGCTCGCGATCCGCAAACAAGGCGCCAACGACGGCGCCGTGACCTCGTTCCTCATCTCGACGCCCGCGACGGGCGTCGACTCGATCGCAATCACGTACGCACTGCTCGGGCCGATCATGGCGATCGCGCGGCCCATCGTCGCGTTCATCTCGGGCGTCGCGACCGGCTTGGTCCAGACGCTGGCAAGCAAGCAGCCTGCGCACGCCTCAGCGGCACCGCAGGCCGAGGGCTGCTGCCACACGGGCGGCGCCGCCCCGTCGAAAGAGCACACGCATCACGGCAGCGTCGTGGAGAGAACCGGCAGGGGACTGCGGTACGCGTTCGTCGACCTGCTCGGCGAGATTTCGGGCTGGTTCCTGCTCGGCGTCCTCATCGCGGGCGTCATCATGTTCGCCGTGCCCGAGGACCTGATCGCGCGCCACCTCGGTGGCGGGCTCGTGACGATGCTCATCATGCTCGTCGTCGGCATCCCGCTTTACGTATGCAGCAGCGCGTCGGTGCCGATCGCGGCAGCCCTCATCCTCAAAGGCCTCAGCCCCGGCGCCGCGCTCGTCTTCCTCATGGCGGGCCCGGCGACGAACGCGGCGGGCATCACCGTCGTCGCCGGCATGCTTGGCAAGCGCGCCGCGGCCATCTATCTCGCCGGCATCGCCGTGAGCGCCGTGGTCATGGGCCTGCTCCTCGACGGCCTCCTCGGCCTCGCCGGCTGGCGCGTCATCCCGACGATCTCGGCCGGCCACGACCACGGCTTCGCCACCTGGCGCCTCGTCCTCGGCGCCATCTTCCTTGCCGGAGTTGTCGCCCTCTTCCTCAGCCGCGTTCTCTCCAAGCTGAAGAAACGCCCGGCTGCCTGCCCCCACTGCGCCGAGGACAATGCGAGCTAGCAGGCTCTTCGGGCGGCGGACGTCGCGCGTTCCGCGCGCGGCCCGCCGCAGCCGCGTGGCGGCCGCGCACCGAATGTGCGAAGGAAGATAGCCCGGGGCGCCTGCCCTCCGAAGCTTCAGCGCAGGAGGGTCAGCCCCGGGGAAACCGGCCAAACATGATACCCAGAGCGCCGAAGGTGCGACACACTGCAACTCTGTCGCACCTACCCGCCTTCGGCGCTTTGGTTGTCGTTTCGCCCCTCGTGTCCTGGCCCTGACGGACCAGGCTAGCATCCGCCGCACCTTCGGTGCTCAGAAGCCCGCGTAAGGGTCGACCACGACGTCATTCGCGAGAGTCGTGTTTGTGGCCGGATCGCAGGATGGTGATCGCTCTATCCGCGACGCTTCGTGAGAAGCAGAACGAGGCCGCCAAGGGCGACGAGTGACAGCGTCGCCGGCTCGGGGATGGTCGCGATCCAGGCCTCGGTGTTGCCGCTGGGGTTGGTGCCGTACCCGACGATGGTCAGGCCGTCGGCGGAGACGGCCCTCGCCTCGGTGAGCGTCCAGCCGGTCAAGTCCAGGCCGCACTCGTTGACGAGCACGTCGCGCAGGCTGCGCATGCCGTTGGTAGCGTCCCAGATGAACGCCTCGTCGCCGGCCGTGCTCTCGCCGCGACCGACGATGACCGAGCCGTCGGCCGAAGCAGCGTACGCGAAGCTGCGGAAGTCCCCGCCGGTGAGGTCGCCCAGACCGACCATCCCGCCACCGGACGTCCAGCGGAACGCCTCCCAGCCCGAGGCCGAGTTGCCGTAGCCGACGATGACCGAGCCGTCGGCCGAGATGCCGGTGGCGTTACTGGTGAAGATGCCGTCGGCCAGGTCGCCGAGGCCGACCATCCCGCCGCCGGTCGTCCAGCGGAACGCCTCCTGACCGGAGGTCGAGTAGCTGTAGCCGGCCACGATCGAGCCGTCGGCCGAGACGCCTTTTGCGTAACTGTAGAAGTTGCCACCGGTCAGATCGCCCAGGCCGACCATGCCCCCGGCGGTCCAGCGGAACGCCTCCGTGCCGGAGGCCGACGAGGCCAAGCCCACCACGACGGAGCCGTCGGCCGAGGTGCCGTACGCGCGACTCCAGTAGTTGCCGTCGGGCAGGTCGCCCAGACCGACCATCCCGCCGCCGGCCGTCCAGCGGAACGCCTCCCGGCCCGAGGTTGAATATCCCCCTCCTACAATGACCGAGCCGTCGGCCGACACGGCATCCGCGTAGCTCTCAAAGCTCCCGCCTGAGAGGTCGCCCAGGCCGGCCATTCCGCCGCCGGCCGTCCAGCGGAAACCCTCGTCGCCCGAGGCCGACGAGCTGTGGCCGACCGCTGTCGTGCCGTCGGCCGACAGGCCGTAGGCCCCGCTGGTGACGGTACCGCCAGGCAGGTCGCCCAGACCCTGGAAGCCGGCCGTCGCGTCGGCCTTTGAGATACAGACGAGGCTGATCAGGGTAACAATGACGACGAGCGCGTCTCTGAGGCGCATTGCAGAATCCCCCTGCGTAACCAAGCCGAACGCGACGTGATGTGAACAGGGCAGCACACTGTCTCGTCGAGTTCCGCTACTGGTAGAATCCCCAGCTAAATTCGCCAGGATAATAACAAAACCCAGTGCCTGTGTCAAGGAAAGCTGCTGGATTCTGTTCTCGCGATGCCTACCGCAGGACGGCGGGGACGCAACCAGAAGAAACGGGCCGCAAGGGGTATCCTTGCGGCCCACCAATTGCAGAATGATGATCGCCCTATGCGCGGCGCCTCCTGAGCAGCAGAGCCAGGCCGCCGAGGGCGACGAGCGACAGCGTCGCCGGCTCCGGGACCGCCATGTAGATCTCGTAGTCGTTGCCGTCCCAGCCGTACCAGACCACCGTCGAGCCGGAGATCTTGGGATACAAGTCATCAGTGGCGTTGTTGGTAAGCTGCGTGACCGTCCTGCCGTCGAAGAAGAAGATCTCGGTGTCGTTGCCGTCGTCGGCATACCAGACGACATTCGAGCCGTCGACCTCCGGGAGCCTATCGTTCACGGTGTTGTCGGTGAGCTGCGTGACCGCCGTGCCGTCGAAGAAGAGGATCTCGGTGTCGTTGCCGTCGTGGCTTTCCCAGACCACATTCGAGCCAGAGACTTGCGGGTTGCTATCCGTGAAACCGTTGTTGCTGAGCTGGATGGTCGTCGTGCCGTTCCACAAGAAGATCTCGTAGTCGGTGCCATCCCAGCCTTGCCAGACCACGTTCGAGCCGGAGATCTGAGGCAACCTGTCGGTGACGCCATTGGTGGTCACTTGTGTGGTCGTGTCGCCGTCGTAAAGGAAGATGTCGGTGTCGTCGCCGTGGTAGCCTTGCCACACGACATTGGAGCCGGAGATCTCGGGACACCAATCGTCAACGCTGTTGTCGGTCACCTGTGTGGTCGCGCTGCCGTTGTAGAAGAAGATCTCCTTACCGGTGCCGTCGTCGGCGTACCAGACGGCGTTCGAGCCGGAAAGCCGCGGGCTGCTGTCGTTGTAGCCGTTCTCGGTAAGCTGTGTAGTCGTGCTGCCGTTGTACAGGAAGACCTCATAGTCTCCGCCGCCAGCGGCTCCGATCCAGACGACGTTCGAGCCGGAGACTTGCGGAGTGGCGTCGGCATAGCTGTTGTCGGTGAGCTGCGTGGTCGTGCTGCCGTTGTACAGGAACACCTCCCAGTCGCCGTCATTGCCCTGCCAGACTGCGTTCGAGCCGGAGACCTCGGGGTTGGTGTCGGTGTAGCTGTTGTCGGTGAGCTGGGTGATCGCCCAGCCGGGCGGCGCCGCCGACGCCGTCCAGGATAGCCCCATCAGGGCGCAGATGATCACGGCAAGGGCGTGCGTTGAGAAGTGCTGAACGGCCACGGTTGAACCCCCTCTCTCCTTATCGGCACCGGCACGAGTAAGGTGACTCAGTCCTCCCATTTAGCAGAATTGAACATACATATCCCCAGCGAGAACCGGAGTATACCAAGATACAACGCGAGAGTCAAGAGGAATGCCTGGGCGCTTTCGCAAGTGGGAATCAAGCAGTCATCAAGCCGAGTCTCGGGGCGCACACGGCAACCGCCCTATGCGCGGCGCCGCCTCCTGAGCAGCAGGACCAAACCGCCGAGGGCGACGAGCGAGAGCGTCGCCGGCTCGGGCACCGCCATGTAGACCTCGTAGTCGTGGCCGTCCCAGCCATACCAGACCACCGTCGAGCCGGAGATCTGGGGAGCCATGTCGTCGTAGGCGTTGTCGGTGAGCTGCGTGACGGCGCCACCGTTCCAAAAGAACTCCTCGTAGTCGTTGCCGTCGTACCCCACCCAGGCGACATTCGAGCCGTCGACCACCGCGCCAACGTCGTCATAGCTGTTGTCGGTCACCTGCGTGATCGTGCTGCCGTCGTAGAAGAAGATCTCGGTATCGCCGCCGCCGTCGTCGGCCGACCAGACGACGTTCGTGCCGGAAAGCTGCGGGTACTGATCGTCGTAGCTGTTGTTGGTGAGCTGGATCGTCGTG
>CAYUZG010000069.1:6391-9862 GCA_964449605.1 uncultured Verrucomicrobiota bacterium
CGTGCTGCCGTTCCAGCGGAAGATCTCGTAGCCGTTGCTGCCCACCAGGCGGTTCCAGACCAGGAACGACCCGGACATCTCCAACAGCTGGCAGTCGTGCTCGGTGACGTGGGTCACCTGCGTGGTCGTGCTGCCGTTGTAGAAGAAGACCTGGGAATGGCCGGTGCCGTCGTCGCCCAGCCAGGACGCGTACGACCCGGAAACCCGCGGGCTGTGTTCGCCACGGGTGTTGTTTGTGAGCTGGGACGTTGTGGAGCCGTCGTAGAGAAAGACGTCGTAGTCAACGCCGTCCTTGCCGATCCAGACCACGTTCGAGCCGTCGATCCGCGGCCCGGAGTCCTCGACGCCGTTGTCGGTGAGCTGCTTGATCGCCCAGCCCGGCGGCGCCGCCGACGCCGGCCAGCACAGCCCGATCACTGCGGCGGTGAGCAGGACGACGGTGAGTCTCGATAAACCTCGAGCAGACATCGCAGAATCCCCCTATGTGACTGGGCCGAACACGCTGTGGTGATATGGACAAAGCACAGCAACGCCAGGTCGAGTTCGGCTACCTGAGCAGAATCCCCCAGCAGAACTTGACCAGATGATATCAGAAGCTAGTGCGTGTGTCAAGCGAAGGTGTTGAATGCCGTTCTCCGGATGGCTAGTGCAGGATGGCGGGGATGGTCTCGTACGGCTTGTCGGGCACGGCGTCGTGGTCGATTCCCAGGATTTCGTCGAGCCAGGCGTGGAGTTCTTCCCGGGAGGTCGGGAAGGCGGCGACCTTGCCTTCGGCCTCCGCGGCTTCGTAGATGGCGATGAGGTAGTCGTCGAGGTGGGCCTGGGTGGCGAAGTTGATGTCGTGGAACAGGACGATGATGACGGGCCGGCCCACGGCGATCTGCGTGCGCACCTGGCTCCGGATGTTGGCCTCGATCGTGCCGGCGCCGCGGCGATGGTCGAGGGCGTCGCGGCTGTCCACGTGCCAGAGCAGCATGCGCAGGCCGAGGTCGCGGTAGACGGCGCGGACCGCCTCGTTCGTGACGCCGTAGGTGGGGCGAACGAGCGCGGGCTCGCTGCCCGTCAGCGTCCTGATCCGGTCCTTAGCGCGGAGCAGGTCGCTCTCGAGGCCGTTGGCGCCGTCGTGCTCGTCGAGCGCGCCGTCGTGGTTCCAGTCGTACGGCGGGGCGGCTGCGCGCTCGCGGTGGTCCACGTGGTCGCGCGTGCTGCCGGTGTGGACGCCGACGACATGGCCGTCGGCCGCCATCCGGGCGATGAGGCTTTGGCCGGCCTCGCTCTCACCCCGGATCTCGACGTGGGTCTGGACGAAGAAAAGCGCCTTGATGTGGTCCTGGACGCTGTTGTGGTCGAGCGTGCGGAGGATGTGTTCGGTGTAGTTGCCGTCCGTGCCGAGCGGCCACTGGTGTGGGCCGTCGTCGAAGCTCAGGATGATGCGGGCCTGATCGGCTTCCCAGGCGCGTTGGGTACGGACCGTTACAACGGCCCGTCGGTAAAAAAAGCCGCGTCCTCGGTCGCGACCGCGACGGCGCCCGGGAGCCGGTCGAGGCATCGGTCGATCCGGGTGGCGAACGAGGCGACGGGACGGAAGCACAGCTTGATGAGCTTGCCCGGATTGCCCTCAGGGCCGGTGATGCGCACGTGGGCGAGCGGCGGCTTCTGCGCCGGCGTGTGCTGCATCGAGGAGCTCGTCCCTGCCGGCGCGCGCGGCTGCGAGGCGTCGTCGGTGATCTCGCACGTGCGCACGATGGCCCAGACAAACCAGACCAGAACCGCCAGCGAGATGATCATGACGCCGACCGAGAGGAGCCTGTGGAAGACTTTTTCGAGCAGTTGGCCTTCTTCGTTGTGCATCGTCATATCGCTCAACTCCTGGTTCCAGCTTGCCGTTGCATAAGTATAGCGCATGGGCAGCCCCGGGCAATCGGTTTCTCGGCGTGGGGTCCCTCTCGGGCGGGCTGTGCGGAAAAGCCTTGAACCCGACGGCGGATTGGTGTAGAAAGCTTTTGAGGGTTCATTCGGTAGAAGCTCGGGCAGTCCGAATGGAAGGAGGCTGCATGAGGAAGCTCATCGTGCTCGCGGCGCTCGCAGTATCGCTGTGTGCCCCGGTGGCGTTCGGTCAGGGCAGTGAGGAGCGAACCAACACGCCCACGAACCTGTACATCACGTCGATGTACAGCGTGCGCGTCTACCTGAACAACAGGGTCGTCGACATCCTGCCCCCGGGGAAGCGCGCGCAGATCGTTCGTGCCAAGGGCAAGTGGTACTACGTGCGCTACTCACGCGGGGGGAAGTACTACGAGGGCTGGATCCGCCGCTAGGCCGCCTGGGCGCACAGCCCCGTCTACCCGGCCACGGCGGAGCGCCTCACGCAACCGCACTGTACCCCGGCGTCCTCGCACCCGCCGCCGGCAGCGCTCAGTCATCCACGGGGTTGCTACCCACCGTCATGCCTTGGCCCGTTTCGATCCGGCCGGTCGGCCTCGGCGCCGCTCGATGATGGCCGACACGATGATCGAGGCCTCGTAGAGCAGGTACATCGGGCCGGCGACCATGAACATCGACGAGGCGTCCGGCGGCGTGATGATCGCACAGACGACCAGGATGGCGATGATCGCGTGGCGTCGGAAGCGCCTGAGCTGGCCGAGCGTCAGCACCCCGAGCCGCACCAGGACGGTGAGCACGAGCGGCAGCTCGAACGTCAGGCCGCTCACGAGCAGGAAGCGGGTCAGGAAACCGTAGTAGCCGCGCACGGTCCACGTGTTCGACCAACCCAACCCCTCGTAGAGCGACCACAGGAAGTGCAGCAACAAGGGCGATGTGACGAAGAAGGCGAAGACGACACCCGCCGCGAACAGCAGCACGCCAATGACGAGACCCGGTGCGATCGCATGCCGCTCGCGCCGGGTGAGGCCGGGCTGCACGAACTGGGCTACGAAGTAGAGCGTGAACGGCAGGCTCAGGCCGACGGCAGCGCCGAGGGCAATCGTGACCAGCGCGCTGAACCCCTCCTGCGGCCCGAGGGTAATGAGCTCGATCGTCCCCGGCTCGAGTCCCTTGCGCGCCTCGAGCCGGTCGAGCGGCAGCCGCAACAACTGCGACACGGGCCGGAGCGCGACGAAGCAGGCGATCGCGAAGAGAACGAAGACGGCGACGATCTTGATGAGCGTCAGCCGCAGATCCTTCAGGTGCTCGAGGAACGGCTTCCGCTCGAGCTCGCCGGGCGCCTGAGCAGAGCCGGGTGCTTCGTCGTCGGGAACGGCCGTGTTCCGGCCGTTCCCGCGTTCGGCAGGAAGGTCATTCATTGGTCCGGGTGGGCGGTTCGAGCTCGGCCTGCGTGTCGCCGCGCTTCTCCTGTTCCTTCTTCTCTTCCTGCTTACCGGCGCTCGGCTCGTCTTCACGAGCCGCCTTGTCCATCTCGTCGTAGAGCCCCTCGGACGCCTTCTTGAACTCGCGGACCGACTTGCCCAGCGA
>CAYUZG010000070.1:0-9804 GCA_964449605.1 uncultured Verrucomicrobiota bacterium
CGAGGTCTTCACCAGGGCCTGAAAGGCTTGGCCTTGGCCCCGGCCGCGTGGTATAGGGTGTTTTTCTCTACGGCATAGGGGAGAACGAGCGTCATCGGCGCGCTGTCCATGGTTGCACGCTTGCACATCGGCAACCGTCCACAACGAACCCGTCCTTGCGCCGCGCCCACGAACGGCCTGTGTCTTTCTCCGCGCGTCGCCCCCCTTCGAAAGCCCGGCACAACCGCCATGCCACGCATCATTCTACCCGGGGAGAACAGCAGATGACCCGCAAGGAAGACGCGCTCGAGTACCACAGCCGTGATCGCCGAGGGAAACTGGAGGTCATTGCCTCCAAGCCGTGCCTGACGCAGCGCGACCTGTCGCTCGCCTACACGCCCGGCGTGGCGGAGCCGTGCCGCGTCATCGAGAAGAATCCCGACGACGTCTACACCTACACGGCGAAGGCGAACCTGGTGGCCGTCGTCTCGAACGGCACGGCCGTGCTCGGGCTCGGCGACATCGGCCCGCTCGCCGCCAAGCCGGTGATGGAAGGCAAGGGCGTGCTGTTCAAGCGGTTCGCCGATATCGACGTGTTCGACATCGAGCTCAACACCCACGATCCCGACGAGGTGATCCGCGCCTGCGAGCTGCTCGAGCCGACCTTCGGCGGCATCAACCTCGAGGACATCAAGGCGCCCGAATGCTTCCACATCGAGGAGACGCTCGTCGAGCGGCTCAACATCCCCGTCTTCCACGACGATCAGCACGGCACGGCCATCATCAGTGGCGCCGCGGTGGTCAACGCGCTCGAGCTCGTCGGCAAGAAGATCGGCAAGGTGAAGGTCGTCTTCAACGGCGCGGGCGCCGCCGGGATCGCGTGCGCCAAGCTCTACGAGACCCTCGGCGTCAAGCGCGAGAACATGATCCTGTGCGACAGCAAGGGCGTCGTCTACACCGGGCGCACGGAGCGGATGAACAAGTACAAGGAGTACTTCGCCGCCGACACGAAGGCGCGCACGCTGGCCGAGGCGATGGTGGGCGCCGACGTGTTTGTCGGCGTGTCGGTCGCCGACTGCGTCTCGCAAGACATGGTGCGCTCAATGGCCGATGACCCGGTCGTGTTCGCGATGGCGAACCCGGACCCGGAGATCACCTACACGGACGCGAAGGCCGCGCGTGATGACATCATCATGGCGACCGGCCGGTCCGACTATCCGAACCAGGTCAACAACGTGCTTGGCTTCCCGTTCATCTTCCGCGGCGCGCTCGACGTGCGCGCCACCGCGATCAACCAGGAGATGAAGATCGCCGCCTCGCACGCGCTGGCCAACCTCGCCAAGGAGAACGTCTCGGACTGGCTCGGCGCCGCCTACGGCGGCCAGCAGTTCGAGTTCGGCCGCGACTACATCATCCCCAAGCCGTTCGACCCGCGCGTGCTGCTCTGGGTGGCGCCCGCGGTCGCCAAGGCGGCGATGGACACCGGCGTGGCCCGCCTCACGGTTGACCTCGACGAGTACCGCGACCAGCTCGAGGCGCGGCTCGGGCGGGCGCGCCAGATCATGAGGCCGATCGCGCGCCGGGCCAAGCAGCACCTCAAGCGCATCGCCTACCCCGAGGGCGAGTGCGGTAAGGTCCTCTACGCGGCCGAGAACGTGATCGACGAGGGGATCGCCCGGCCCGTGCTGCTCGGCAACCAGGCGCGGATCGAACAGCAGATGCGTGAGCTGCACGTGAACCTGCCCGGCGTCGAGATCGTCGATATCGAAACCTCGCCGGAACGCGCGCGCTACGCCGACGAGCTCTACAAGCTCCGCTATCGGCGCGGGGTCAACAAGGCCGATGCCGACACGCTGCTCCAGAACGCCGACTACTACGCGGCCATGATGCTGCACCTGGGCGACGTCGACGGCGTGATCTCGGGGTTGACCAAGCACTACCCGGCCACCATTCGCCCGTACCTCGAGATCGTCAAGACCGCGCCCGGCATCAAGACGCCGGCCGGCATGTACATCGTGATCTCGCGCGGGCGCGTAACGTTCTTCGCTGACACGACGGTCAACATCGACCCGACGGCCGAGGACCTGGCGCACATCGCCATCGCGTGCGCCGACAGGGTGAAGCAGTTCTTCAATATCGAGCCGCGCATCGCCATGCTCAGCTTCAGCAACTTCGGCTCGGTCCGCCACCCGCTCACCGACAAGATGCGCCGCGCCGCCGAGCTCGTTCAGGAGCTCCGGCCTGACCTCGTGGTCGACGGCGAGATGCAGGCCGACACGGCGGTCGATCCGGCGATTGTCAGCTCGACCTACCCGTTCTCGAGAGTCAAGGGCGACGCGAACCTGCTGATTTTCCCCGGCCTGTCGAGCGGCAACATCGCCTTCAAGCTGATGCAGCGGCTCGGCGGCGCCACGACGATTGGACCGATCCTGACCGGCATGCGCCGACCCGTGCACCTGCTCATGATCGGCGCCTACGAGGTGCGCGACATCGTCCACATGACCGCTATCGCCGCCGTGTCGGCCGAGTACAGTGCCGGTCTTGCCGCATCCGAAACGAAGCAGGGAGCCCACGCATGAACGAACGAAACCCGACCACCGAGTACGCACCGGCCCAAAAGGGCAAGCTCGACCCGCACGCTGTGGCCACTGCGTTCGAGTCGGCCAATTACTACTTCGACGTGGCCGCGCAGCGGCTCGAGCTGCCGGATGACATGCAGACGTTGCTCAAGACCCCGTTCCGCGAGGTGCGCGTCGAGGTGCCGGTCCGCATGGACGACGGCACGATCGAGACGTTCCTGGGTTGGCGCATCCAGCACAACCAAGCGCGCGGCCCGACGAAGGGCGGCCTGCGCTACCACCCGGGGGTGAACGCCGACGAGGTGCGCGCGCTCGCTGCACTTATGACGTGGAAAACCGCACTTATCGACGTGCCGTTCGGTGGGGCCAAGGGCGGCATCGCGTGCAACCCGAAGCTCATGTCGCGCGGCGAGATCGAACGGATGACGCGCATTTTCATCGAGCAGATCGACTGCGTCATCGGCCCATACGAGGACATCCCCGCGCCCGACGTGAACACGAACCCGCAGATCATGGCCTGGATCATGGACGCCTACAGCCGCAAGCACGGCCATACGCCCGGCGTCGTGACCGGCAAGCCGATCGAAGTGGGCGGCATCCCGGGCCGCGAGTTCGCCACCGGCCGCGGCGTCGAGTACGCCATCGTCGAGGCGGCGGCCGAGCTCGGGCTCGATCTGGCGACGTGCACGGCGGTCGTCCAGGGCTTCGGCAACGTCGGCTCGTCGGTCGCGCGGTTCCTGCGCGATCACGGCGTCACGATTCTCGCCGTGAGCGACTCGGTCAGCGGCATCTTCAACCCGGACGGGCTCGTCATCAACCGGGCCATTCAGTACAAACGCGAGCACGGTCAGCTCAAAGGCTATCCGCACGCCGAGGAGATCACGAACGAGCAGCTCCTCGATCTCGAGTGCGACATCCTGGTGCCCTCCGCGCTCGCCAGCGTGATCAACCGCCACAACTGCGGCAAGATCAAGACGAAGATCATCGCCGAAGGCGCCAACAACCCGACGACGCCCGAGGCCGACGGCGCCCTGTACGGTAACGGCGTGCTCATCATCCCCGACATCCTCGCCAACAGCGGCGGCGTGTGCGTCAGCTACTTCGAGTGGGTCCACAACATCCAACGTTTCGCCTGGACCGAGACGCAGGCGCTCCAGGAACTGGAGAAGCGGATGAAAGAGGCCTACCACGCCACCTCCCAGCGCGCTCAACGCGAGGGCGTGAGCCAACGAGAGGCGGCGTTCATGATCGCCATCGAACGCGTCGCGGCGGCAACCAACCTGCGCGGCGTCGGTGACCCGTGAGACCGCAGAAGACCAAAATCGTCTGCACGATCGGGCCGGCGACGCGCTCGGCTGCGACGATCCGCGCGCTCGTGCGCGCCGGCATGGACGTGGCGCGTCTCAACTTCAGCCACGGCACGCCCGACGAGCACGCCGAGGTGCTCGAGCGCGTCCGCGCCGCCTCGAAGCGGTTTGGCGTTCCCGTCGCCGTGCTCCAGGACCTCTCGGGCCCGAAGGTCCGGCTCGGCGAGGTGCGCGACGGCGCGTGCGTGCTCAGGCCGCGGCGCACGGTCGTGCTCACCGTCGAGAACGTCGTCGGCGATGAGCAGTGCCTGAGCGTCTCGTACAAGCAGCTCGCCGCCGAGGTGCGCCCGCGCCAGCCGATCCTGATCAACGACGGCGCGGTGCGCCTGAGCGTCGTCGAGACCGATGGCACCCGGGTGACCTGCCGCGTCGTGACGGGTGGCACCGTCTCGTCACGCAAGGGCGTCAACCTGCCCCGCACGGCCCTCAGCGTCGGCTCGCTCACGACGAAGGACCGCGCCGACGCCGCCTGGGGCCTCGAGCACGACGTTGACTTCTTCGCGCTCTCGTTCGTCCGCAGTGCCGACGACGTCAAAGCGCTCCGCTCGATCATCACCAAGGCGGACAAGGCGACGCCCATCATCGCCAAGATCGAGAAGCGCGAGGCGCTCCGCAACCTCGACGAGATCCTGGAGACGGCCGACGGCGTCATGGTCGCGCGCGGCGACCTGGGCGTCGAGATCAACCTCGCCGACGTGCCGGCAGCGCAGAAACGCGTCATCAGCGCGTGCAACCGGGCCGGCAAACCCGTGATCACGGCGACGCAGATGCTCGAGTCGATGGTCACGAACCCGCGCCCGACACGCGCCGAGGTGAGCGACGTGTCGAACGCCATCCTCGACGGGACGGACGCGGTGATGTTGAGCCAGGAGACGGCCGTCGGCGAGCACCCGAAGGCGGCCGCGCAGATGATGGCCACGATCGCCGATCGGACCGAACGGCGCTTCGCACCCGTCGTGGACGAACCGATCCGCACCGGCTCCGACAAGGACGCCGTGGCCGACGGCCTCTGCCACGCCGTCGCCATGCTTGCCCGCACGACGAAGGTTGATGCGATCGTCGCCTGCACCACGTCCGGCGCCACGGCACGCTTTATCGCCCGATACCGGCCGCGCATCCCGATCTATGCGGTGAGCCCGGACCCGACCACGGTGCGCGAGCTCTGCCTGAGCTGGGGCGTGCAGCCCGTCGAGACGGTGCGCTACAAGACGGTCGAGACGATGGTCGAAAAGACCATCGAGCTGCTGCGCGCCAGACGGTGTGTCAAGGCGGGTGACCGCCTCGCGCTGCTCGCGGGCCTGCCGATCGCCGAGGCGGGTGTGACAAACCTGCTGCGCATCATCGACGTGTAAGGCGCGGCGAAATGGCGGAGCTCAGGGCGATCCGCAACTACTTCGGCCTGGTGCGGTTCTCGCACACGCTGTTCGCGCTGCCGTTTGCGCTCGCCGCCATGCTCATCGCCGCGGAGGGGCTGCCGCCCTGGCAGACAATCGTGCTGATCCTGGCTGCGATGGTCGCGGCCCGCAGTTGCGCGATGGCCGTCAACCGCCTCGCCGACGCCGAGATCGACGCGCGCAACCCGCGCACCGCGCTGCGGCATATCCCCACCGGCGCGCTGAGCCGCCGCAGTGTCGTTGTCCTCGCGGTTGGGTGCGGTCTTGTCTTCGTCGGCATCACGGCCTTGATGAACCGGCTTGCGTTCGCCCTCTCGCCCGTCGTGATCGCCGTGTTCATCGTCTACCCGTTCACGAAGCGCTTCACGAGCCTGACACACGGCGTACTCGGGCTCGCGCTCGGCCTGGCGCCCATCGGCGCGTGGATTGCGGTGACCGGCGCGTTCGCGCTCCCGCCGATCGTGCTCGGCGCCGCCGTGCTGCTCTGGGTGGCCGGGTTCGACGTGATCTACGCCATTCTCGATGAGGCGTTCGACCGCGAGGCCGGCCTCCACTCGCTCGTCGTCAACCTCGGCCGCGTCAGGAGCCTTGTCGTCGCCCGCGTGCTCCACGCGGCGACGTTCGTGCTCCTCGTGCTCTTCGGCCTCATCGAGCCGTCGCTGCGCCGCTTCTACTCCGCCGGCCTCGTCGTGAT
Source organism: uncultured Verrucomicrobiota bacterium (assembly GCA_964449605.1). Lineage (GTDB taxonomy): Bacteria > Auribacterota > JABMQX01 > JAFGEW01 > JAFGEW01 > CAYUZG01. Next base: position 6,014 of record CAYUZG010000070.1, read on the forward strand.
CGCTGGGCTGCTCGTCTACGAGCACGTGATCATCCGGCGTTATCCCGACGATCCGCGGCGGATCAACATCGCGTTCTTCCACGTCAACGCCGCCGTGAGTCTCGTCGTGCTGATCGTCACGGCGCTCGACGTGTTCGTCTCCGGTCGCTAGCGGACTCTGACCTCGACCTTGGCACTGAAGAGCCGCGCCGGATCGCCGGTCTCGCGGATCACGTCGAGCATGGTGAACACGTCCCGCTTGACAGGCCCCGTGTGCGCGGAGACGCCGTTGACCATCACACTGACGGGCCGATCGAGGTTCACCAACCAGTCGCTCAGGTAGACGGTGATGTGGCGCATGCCTTTGGTCCGCACGGTGATCGTGTTGCCCTGCACGCGGGCGTCGACTCGCCCCGTGTGCGTGCCCTCGCGGATCCGCAGCCAGTAAACCCACTCGGGCTCGAGCTCCCCGGCGGGCGGTCTGTAGTAGTTGTAGGCGATCGCACGCGGGTAGAGGTTCCGCCGCCATTTCAGCAGAAAGGCAAACAGCTCGTCGTCCGGGCCGACGAACATGTGCCCGGTGTTCTTGAGCAGTCTGAAGACGTGTGGCGTCCCGAACCGCGTCAGGTCCGCATCCAGCTGCTTGAAGAACGTGATGGACCTCGAGATGTCCTTGTCCCCCACCACGAGGAAGGCGGGCACAAGCCGCATGTTCTCGGCGCTGCCCGTCCTGTGGCGTGCGCTGCGCGAGGTGCCGAATGCCTGGGCGCCGATCGCGGCGAACCGGTCGGGCCACGTCTGCGTCCAGAACGTCGCTGCGCCGCCGCCCATCGAGAAGCCCTCGGCGTAGACGCGCCACGGATCGACCGCGTAGTCGCGCATCGTGGCCCGAAGCGCGGCGAGGATGAGCTCGCCCGACTCGTCGGCCCACCACGACTTCTGGTTCGGCTCCGGATTGGTCGGCCCGACGAGGATGCACGGCCGCCTCGCCTCGCTGCCCGCTCGCCAGTGCTGGCAGTAGCTGCCGTTGCCGCCCCGGCCGTGAAAGGTCATGATGAGCGGGTAGCGCTTCGACCGGTCGTAGCCGGGAGGAAGCACCAGGTAGTACTGGCCCCGCACGCCTCCGGGCAGCGTCACGGTCAGCGTCTGCGCTTCGTTGGGCGCCTCCTCCACGAGGAGACCGACCCGGCTTGCCGCGTATTCCTGGAGCGCGAAGCCGGCCTGGTCGAAGCCGCGGATCATCGCCGCTGCCGCGCGACGGGCGGCGTCGTCGTCGGAGTACACGTAGGTGGTCATCGCCGAGCGAAGCGCCTCGAACTGCTCCTCGGTCAGCGCCGTGGCGAGCGCGGCCAACGCGATTCGCCCCTCGACGCTCGCCTCGCCCCGGCTGCACCGGCCGAAGACGGACCGCTCGCCAGTCTCAAGCACTTCGAATCGGTCGCCCGGCCGAAGCGCGATCTGCGCGCCATCGCGATCGAGCGTCGTGCTCGATCCGAGCAGCCACACCTGGCCCGGCTCAACGGCAGCCCGGCCCGGCACGCAGACGCAAAGAAGCGCCATCGCGATGAGCATCCGTGTCATCTCTGCCGTCCCTCATGTCGCGGGGTGCAGTGGCATATACACCGAGCCGCGAGCCGCGACAAGGCCGCCCGGCGTTCAAGCGTCAGCGCACGAGGGTTGGCGCCGTGGGCGGCGCATGCTATACAGGCGAACGCGACCGGGGGGATGCACGAACCGGAGGCCGCGCCCTGCCCGATGAGACTCTGTGCGCTCATCCCAGCCTACAACGAGGCGACCCAGATCGCCCGCGTCGTGCGCGGCTGTGCCGAGCACGTCGACGAGGTGCTCGTCGTCGACGACGGCTCCGACGATGAGACGGCCGGGGCCGCCGAGGCCGCCGGCGCGACGGTCATCGTCCACAAGCGGAACGTGGGCAAAGGGGCGGCGATCCGCACCGGCTTCGGCTACGTGCGCGGCCACGAGTTCGACGCCGTCGTCCTGCTCGACGGCGACGGCCAGCACGACTGGAACGAGATCCCCCGGTTCGTCGAGGCAAGCAAACGCACCGGCGCGCCCGTCGTGCTCGGAGACCGGATGCGCGAGGTCGGCCAGATGCCGGCGCTCCGACGCTGGACGAACCGGACCACGTCGCGCATCATCAGCCGGCTCGCGCGCCAGCGAATCCCCGACAGCCAGTGCGGCTTCCGCCTGCTGCGCACCGAGGTGCTCGCCGACCTCGACCTGAAAACCGCCAACTACGAGACCGAAAGCGAGATGCTGCTGCAGGCCTCTGCCGCGGGCCACCGGATCGAGAGTATCCCGGTCAAGACGATCTACAATGCCGCGCCGAGCCACATCCATCCCGGGCGCGACACGTGGCGGTTCCTGAAGCTCGCCGTGCGAGCCCTGGTCCGGCGGAAACGGAAACGAACACGATGATCTTCCACCGCCGCAACCCAAAGGGCTCCTTCGACGAACAGCGCCGCGAGATGGTCGAGCTGCAACTGCGCCGCGCCGGCATCCGCGACGAGCGCGTTCTCGATGCGATGAGTACGGTGCCGCGCGAGGTGTTCGTGCCCGAGCACGAGCAGTTCCACGCCTATGCCGACGGCGCGCTGCCGATCGAGCACGGCCAGAGCATCTCGCAGCCGTACATGGTGGCGCTCATGACCGAAGCGATCGAGCTCGAGGGCCCCGAGCGCGTGCTCGAGATCGGCGCCGGCACGGGCTACCAGGCCGCCATCCTCGCCGTCCTGTGCGCGGAGGTGTACTCGGTCGAGCGGATCGCCGAGCTTGCCGACAGCGCCCGGCAGCGGCTCGCCGACCTCGGAATCGACAACGTCGAAGTCGCCGTCGGCGACGGCACGCGCGGCTGGCCCGAACACGCCCCGTACGACGGCATCATCGTCACGGCCGGCGCGCCGCATCCGCCCGCGCCGCTGCTCGAGCAACTAGCCGACGGCGGGCGGCTCGTCATCCCCGTCGGCGACCGCCAGACGCAGATGCTCAAGGTCTACACGCAGCACGGCGACACACACCGCGAGCGGAACGTGTGCGCCTGCAAGTTCGTCCCCCTCGTCGGCGCGCACGGCTGGCCCGAGCGCTGACCGCTGGGTGGGAGCACGTTCAAGAACATGGGGACGGCTTTTCAAGCCGCGTAGCGCCACGCAAATGAGCCGCGCAGCGGCGATTGGGAGTAGCCACGGGCGCAAGCCCGTGGTTGCCGGGCTCCCGACGAGAACAGAGCCCCTTCAGGGGCGACTGAGAGGCCGCCGTGCTCGATTGAATCGCCCCTGAAGGGGCTCTGTTTTTCTTGGGGCCTCTTCGTCCACGGGCTTGCGGGCCTGTTGAAAAAGGCGTTCTATGGAAGCCCTTCGGGCTATGCGGTGGTTATTTGTTGTCTCGGAACCCAGGGCGCCGCGTTGTTCCTCGACGAGCTCGGAACAACGCTTGCCCTGGGCTGTGCTATGAAGCCCCTTCGGGGCAACAAACAAGAACCCACATCGCACTTTTTCAACAGGCCCTTGCGCCCGTGGCTACTCTCACACGCCCCTGACGGGGCTTCAACCCGTCGGGGAAAGCAGCTCACGCGTCGGCTCGAGCTGCACCTGCCGATCCGAGCCCGAGCGAAGTGCTTGATCACGCCGCGTGGACCCCTATAATGCACGCCGCGTTTCAACTGAAACAGGAAGCCGGCACAAGGACACACACGCTGGACCGACGCGCATGCTGCTGAAGATCGTCCTCATCCTGATCGGCGTCACCTTCGTGCCCGCGCTCGAGCTGCGCGCCAGCATCCCGCTCGGCATCTT
>CAYUZG010000071.1:0-9765 GCA_964449605.1 uncultured Verrucomicrobiota bacterium
GCGTCGAGACCGAGGCTCTCGGCCGTGTCCGAACCGGCGTCCACGCATGGGCTGTCCGAACCCTGCCCGGCCGCCGTCTGGCTCAGATAGTAGTTGTGGTCCATGCCGGCCACGAACTGCGGGTCGGCCGTGATGTTGCCGTCCGAGCCGGCGAAATCGCCGTCGCCGATGTCCGTGTAGCTGACGGCGTAACCGGCCGGGTCGCCGGCAATGTCGTCGCCGTTGCCATAGACGATCGTGTCCCGCATGGTGATCCGACCCGAGCCCGAGCCCCAGCGCGCGACGCCGTAGCTGCCGTTGTCGGCGACGGTGCAGTTGGCGAGCTCGACGTCCGTGCTCGCGCCGTTCTGCCACAGCCCACTCACCGTGTGGCCGGTCACGAGGCAGTTGTCCAGCACGAGCAACCCGCCGCCGTCGGCGCCGCAGCCGCTCTTGCTCGCCGTGATCACGCACCGGCGCAGCGTCAAGGTCGTGTTGGTTGTCCTGACCGCGTTGTAGTCGGGCCCCGAGATGATCGTGAATCCTTCGATTACCGCGTTGGCCGCGCCGTTGGCGTAGACGGCCTCGTCGGTGTTCAGCGTGTCGATGATCGTCAGCGGCGCGGCCGGACTGGTCAGGTGGGTGCCGGTGACGAGCTCAAGGCCTTCGTTGTATATGCCGGGCAGCACGTGCACGAACGCGCCCATCGGCGCGTTGTCGATACCGTCCTGGATCGTCTGGTACGGATGCTCCGGCGTGCCATCCCATGGCCCGCCTACGTTGGCGCCGTCGACGTATATGTACAGGGGCCACACGAGCTGCAGCGTCGCGTAATCCGTTTCGCCGGGAGAGATGACCAAAGGTGGATCGGGTGACGGCACCACGCAGTAGTTGCCGTCGCCGTCGAGGTCGTGGACGAAATCTGCGCTGGTCACTGTCCCGTCCAACGACGTCGTGTAGGCGACAAACACCTTGGCAAACACCGGCGTCGGAACGCCTTCCTCGATGAGGTCCGTGCCGTCGGTCAGATCGACGGCCACACGCTTGGCATCCGTGAGGGGTACGTCGATGCCCCCGTGGCGGGAGATGGGCACGGGGCCGGTGAAATCGGGCGAGCTCGTCGAACCGATGCCGCCGCTGTAGAGCACGCGCGCGCGGAGCTCGTGGTTGATGCCGGTGACGGCGTAGAAGGTGGGCACGTAATCGGGCCGGTCGTCATTGTAGTAGACGCTCGGCCCGAAGTCCCAATCGAGGAACATCTGGTAGGCGACCCAGAAGAAGCCCTTGGAGCCGGAGCCCGTGCTGTTGTACCAGCCCCAGCCAGGGCCCCAGCTGTTAGCCACCAGGAATGCGCCGTAGTGGGTCTGGCCGTCACGGTGGTCCACGTAGCTCTTGTTGTCGTCGTAGCCGATGATGGCGACCCCGTGGCTGCCGTCGCTGCTGCCGCTTTGGGCATAGTAGACGCGGTTGTCGATACCCGTTGTGTCATTCGGGTATTGGTAGAAGTTGGTATACACCGGGAAGCTCGTCGCCACGACGTTGCCATTCGCCAGATGCTGCTTGATGGCATCGAGGCCTTCTTCCGTGCCGCCGCTGATCGTGTGGCCCGTCTGCATGCGCCAGTTGAGCGCTTCGATCCAGGCCGCCTCGGTTGGCCACGACAGGTAGTCAGCGTCATTGTATGGCTTCGTTGACCAACTGCAGCAGCCGATGTCGTTGAGGCGCGTCACGGCGTAGGATGTGCTCGCGCCGTTGTCACGTCCGTTGTTGATGAGGGGGTACATGAAGCCGGGGCTGAGAATGTAGTCGTTGTTGCCGCCGGAGACGTCGACGCCTGCGTCGCGCGCTTGCGTGTACGTGCCGTAGTAGTAGCAGGCCGCCCAGCACGAGCAGGAGCCTTGAGCAGCCTGGTCCCGAATCGGCGGGAAGTACTCCAGCAAGCTGTTGTCCACGGCCGACGGCATAGGAGCCGGCTGCGGCTGTGCATCCTGGGTCGAGGCAGTCCGCACCTGCGAGACCTCCACCAGCGCCCGCGCCATAGACAGCGCGTTCGGCTCAACAGCCGTCACTTCGACCACGTGTTCGTCCAGGTAGGCTTGTTCCTCCGGCGTCGGCGGGCGATCTCCCAGCCGGAACGGCTGCGCCGGAGCATTGCCGGCGGCAACGAGAAGAGCGGTGAGAACGAGCACGATCTGAAGCAAAGACAGCGGTGGGCGAATGGCGAGGCGGTGCGGAACGGCCATTGAATCCCTTCCTGCTGCGGTCCGATCCTATACTAGCGCCGAGTTGAGGCCGAGCAAGATACAGGCCTGCTCCGTAGCCGTCAGCAGCGAGAACACGGCGCGGCCCCCCGGGCTCCACATCCAATGATACCCCAGGTTTGTGCACCGGTCAAGAGGGAGAAGCGGCGTTCATCAGATGCACAACCTCTTGCGCGGTGTCGCACAAATATGCTTCTCTTGCGTGGGAACGCGCACGGGCTCCTGACCGGCACCTCCAGCAACCAGGCCGAGGCCGATGTGAGCTGCCAGATGGACAATCATGGATGATAGCGCTCTAACAGACGAGGCCCTCGTCGACGCCGCCAACGGCGGCGACGCGTCGGCCTTCGAGACGGCGTTCGACGCCCTTTACTATCGCTATCGTGACTGGGTTGTTCGGCTTGCTTACCGCTTCACGGGCGATCGTGACGACGCGCTCGACGTGCTCCAGGAGACGTTTACCTACCTCGCCAAGAAATTCCCCGGCTTTCGGCTGCGAGCCAAGATGACGACGTTCCTGTATCCGGTCGTCAAGCACACGGCCATCCGCATCGCGCGCAACCGCCGCCGGTATCTCTCCGATCGGGAAGTCCCACAGGAAGCCGCCGCACCAGGCACGCAACCACACAGCTCACGCGAAGAGCTTGCTGCCGCGCTCCGCACGTTGCCGGAGAAGCAACGCGAGGTCCTTCTGCTCCGCTTCGTCGATGGCATGAGCCTCAACGAGATCGCCCAGACGCTGCGCATCAAGCTCGGCACGGTGAAATCGCGCCTGCACAACGCGCTCAACACCCTGCGAAACGACGGCCGCACGCGGCGATACTTCGGCCTGTAGCCGCCTGCGACCGTGAGGCCCGCTCGCGCAACAACCTTGTTTCACGCGTCAGCGTTGTAGGGCGGGCGCCCCTGCGCCCGCCGAAGCCGCGAAGCGGCGCCACGAAGCTTGTGAATGCCCGTATCTCCTGCGCCGTTGGCACGGCGGCGGGCGCAGGGGCGCCCGCCCTACATCCGGGTATCGCGGCGCTATGGACAAAAGAGCACGCGCGCGCAGATCGAATGAACCTTCTGGCGTGCTTGCGTTCTTAATCGTGTGGAGATCGACACATGTTCCGTTCGAAGCGACAGAGAAAGCCACAGGACGAGCTGGAAGCGCCGGAAGCGCTGCGCGACCAGCTTGCCGCCCTCTACGGGGGCAAGGTCGAGGTGCCGCCCGAGGTCGATCGCGCCATCCTGACGGCTGCCCGCGCGCACATCCGGTCCCTGCGGCGGGCCGAACGTCGTTGGCCGCGCCTGGTCTTGCGCTGGGTACCGGCCGGTGCCGCAGCAGCAGTGGCCGCGATCATGGTGCTGCTCTTTCTGGTCCCGGCGCTGCAGCCCGCACGTGAACGCGCCGAGCACGCGGCTGCTCCAAAGCTCGCTCCTGTGCGCGAGGACATCGACGAGAGCGGCGAGGTCGACATCCTCGACGCGTTCGCCCTGGCGCGCCGCATCGAGTCGAACAACGAGCTCCGGGATGACTGGGATATGAACGGTGACGGCACGGTCAACGGCGCGGACGTTGACCAGGTCGCGCTCGCCGCCGTCAACCTCGAGAGGAGCACGCTCCAATGAAAGCCGTGCACGCACTTCTCGCCGTCGGCTTGCTGCTCGCGATGAACGCCTATCCGCAGCAGGCCGAGCGCGTCCGATTCGAGGCGGTTGACATCGTCCTCGATTCGGGCGATCTCCCGTTAGCGGCCTATCAGTTCGAGTTTGCCGCCGAGACCGGACAGATCACCATCGTCGGCATCGAGGGAGGTGATCACGCCGCGTTCAAGGAACCGCCGTACTACGATCCCGCCGCGCTTCGGAACAACAAGGTGATCATCGCCGCCTTCAGCACCGCCAAGGACTTGCCGAGCGGCAGAACGCGGGTCGCACGAATCCACGTCCAGGTTGCCGGTGACGTCGAACCCGAGTACGCCGTCGTCCTGAAAGTCGCCGCCTCACCCGACGGCGAACGTATCCCAGCGACGGCGACCGCGCTGAGAGGAGAGAACCGATGAAGAAGCGATTCAAGATCATCCTCATTATCGTGCTCGTCCTCATCGCGGCGGGCGTCATCTGGGCGCTCCTGACACCCAGCCTGCAGCGCGCCCGGGAATCGCGCAGGTTGGACCAGGCCAAGGACTCCTACAGCTCGCTGGGAGGTCACCCGTCCGAAGAGGCGGATGAGTCGCCGGGACCGCGTACGATGAGCACCTTCGCAACCGATCCTGATGAGGTGGACTCCGGATCCCCTGTTGTCGCGCCGGGTCTCCGTCCGCGCAGGGAGGTGTTTCTCACAGGATACTGGCAGCCAACCAACGGCGCGCCGTCTGACGAGCCGGCCCCACTTGCGCTGCCGGGCGAGGAGCTCTGGGTGATCGTCGAGCCGCCGGCCGAGGTGCAGGCCGAGGAAGAGGAAGCTCCCGGCAGCGGCGCGCTGATCGCCAAGCTGCCCGACGAGGAGAAGGAAGTCCCCGTCCCGCTCAAGCACACCGACGTTCGGGCGGCGATCAGCGGCTATGTCGCCATGACGGAGGTGACGCAGCAGTTCCACAATCCGTACTCCTCGAAGATCGAGGCGAAGTACGTCTTCCCGCTGCCGCACAACGCGGCCATCAACGAGTTCGTCATGACCGTCGGCGACCGGAAGATCCGCGGCATTATCCGCGAACGCAAGGAAGCCGAGCGCATCTACGAGGAAGCGCGCAGCCAGGGCTACGTCGCGTCGCTGCTCACGCAGGAGCGGCCCAACATCTTCACGCAGTCGGTCGCCAACATCGAGCCGGGCAAGCAGATCGACATCAACATCAAGTACTACCACACGCTCGCCTACGACGACGGCTGGTACCAGTACGTCTTCCCGATGGTCGTCGGCCCGCGCTTCAACCCGCCCGGCTACACGGACGGCGTCGGCGCCGTCGCCCGCGGCCGGCACGGCATCTCGGGCCAGACGACCGAGGTCCAGTACCTCAAGCCCGGCGAGCGCAGCGGCCACGACGTCGGCCTGAGCGTGGCCATCGACGCCGGCGTCGCGATCGAGGATATCAAGTCCACCAACCACGTCGTGAAAACCGAGCACGGCTCGACGGGCAAGGCGACCGTCGCGCTCAGCCCGCTCGACGCGATCCCGAACAAGGATTTCGTCCTGCGCTTCAAGGTCGCCGGCGATCGCGTGAAGTCGAACCTCCTCGTGCACCGCGACGAGCGCGGCGGCTTCTTCACCATGATGCTCTATCCGCCCGACAGCCTGAATCAGCTCGCGCGCAAGCCGATGGAGATGGTCTTCGTCATCGACTGCTCCGGCAGCATGAACGGCCGGCCGATCGAGCAGGCGAAACGAGCCATCGAGCGTGCGCTCCGCTGCCTCGAGCCCGACGACACGTTCCAGATCATCCGGTTCTCGAATAACGCCTCGCAGCTCGGCCCGGCGCCGATCCTGGCGACGCCCGAGAACGTCCGGCAGGGCCTCGAGTACCTCGAATCGCTCCGCGGCCAGGGCGGGACGATGATGATCGAGGGAATCAAAGCGGCCCTCGACTTCCCGCACGACCCGAAGCGGCTGCGGTTCGTCACGTTCCTGACCGATGGCCTAATCGGCAACGACCGCGAGATCATCGGCGAGGTGAAGAGCCGAATCGGCGCGTCGCGCATCTTCAGCTTCGGCGTCGGCCAGGCGCCAAACCGCTACCTGCTCGATCGGATGGCCAAGCTCGGCCAGGGCGCGGTCGCGTACCTGAGTCTCAACGACAGCGCCGCCGACGTGATGGACCGCTTCTTCGAGCGCGTGAGCCATCCCGCCATGACCGACATCGCCGTCGATTGGGGCGCGATGGCTGCCTACGACGTCTACCCGAACCGCATTCCCGATCTGTTCGTCGGCCGGCCCGTCGTGCTCACTGGCCGATTCAGCGGCACGGGCGAGGCGGCCGTTCGCATCCGGGCCAACATCGGCGGCGAGTGGCGCGAACGGACGATCGCCGTCAACCTCGACGACCCGGAAGCCGAGCACTCCGGCCTGGCCGTCGTTTGGGCGCGGATGAAGATCGCCGACCTGTACGATCGCGCAACGTACGACGCCGACCCCGAGCTGCCCGAGCGGATCAAGACCGTGGCTCTCGACTACGGCCTCATGTCGGCCTTCACCGCGTTCGTCGCCGTCGATTCGCTCACGCAAACCGCGGGCGAGTACGGCACAACAGTCGCGGTCCCCGTCTTGCTGCCGGAAGGCGTGCGGTACGAGACGACGGTCCAAGAAAACTAGCCGTGGGCAACGCCGCGTTCCGCTGAAGAGGTGGCGATCGTTCTTACTTACTGCCCCACCGTGATTGTGCCGATCTCGACAGCGCGGTCACGGTGGGGCAGCTTCGTCCGGGGCTTCAGCCGGCATCTGTCATTCCACCACGTCAGCGCGCCGAGTTCGATCCTCAGCTCGCCCGCCGGCGCGTCTGCCGGCACGGTGAACGTGTGCTCGTCGAGCACAAGGCAGCGCGGCACCGTTGTGTGCGGGGCGATAGGGAACGCGACGTTGTGATCCGCCTGGAAGCGGATTAGCTCTGCGCCCGTGAGCTGGGGGTCGGTGAAGTGGACGAACATAGGCAGGTACTCGTACGGGATCTCACCATCGAGCTGCCAGACGAGCCGGAGCGTCGCCCGTTCGCCGGGCACAAGGCGCGACGGGATCAGCGAGTAGCCGACGAGCGAAATGCCGTACCCGAAATCGCACGGCGCGCTGACGTCGGGCGTGAGCCGCTCGAGCAGCGTGCTCGCTTGTTCATCACCGATCGCCGCCAGCTTCCTCAGGTTTGCCGGAAGACCGGGATACGTCTCGAACGAACGCGCGTAATACTGAATCGCCTTGTCCCGCTGGTTGGCTTGTTCGAGGCGCATCCCGTACTCGTGATACCAGGCCGCCCTCGAAACGCGCACCGCGCGCACGAGCGTGAAGCCGTTCCATTTCAGGCCGGGAAAAGAGCCGAAGCCGTCGGGGGCTTCGTTGATGATGAGCGCGGCGTAGTTGGCCGTCTCGTGTATCTCGATGCCCAGCTCGTCGAGGGCCGCGTCCATCAGCAGCCCTTCGGCCTGCGCCGCGTGCGCCTTCTCGACGACGACGGCAACGCCCGGCCGGACCGGCACAATGCGCGAGGCGTGCGTTTCGGCGTGGCACGCTGAGTAGGGCGGCAGCACGTCGGGCGCTTCGGCGCCGAGTGCCGCCAGCTTCGCGCTGAGCCACGGGTCGCAGAACGCGAACTCGACGCGTGCGGCGCGCAGCGCGCGCGCCATGTGTTGCACTTCCTGCTCGTCGGGCCGAGGCACTTCGCCTGCGTCAGCGTACACGTAGACTTCACTGAATCGCCACACCGGCCGGTTCTCGGCCGGCGTGCGCATGCCGTGGATGCTCACATACCGGATCGGCTGCGGCGAGAACCGGCATTCCATCGCGACGTAGTGGCCGCAGCGAAACAGCCGATTGCCGTGGATGCTGGCCGTCGCGCCGCGTCGTGCCACGTGCTGGAGCTCGACCCACGCGGAACCGTCCGCCGAGCCGGAGATCGTGTAGCCGACCGGATAATCCCACTCATACGGCGCGACGAATCGGACGCCGGCCACACGTATCACTGCGCCAAGATCAAGGAGAAGGCCTGCCTTCGTGTCGTAGCGTTCGCCCGGTGTCGTCTCCTCGTCATCGTCAATGAAGCCGCCGGCGGCCACAGGCGCAGCACGCGGCCGGACAACTGACGCGGCGATGGGCGGAATCAGTCGCAGTTGCCTCGGAGGGAGGACGAGATTGTGGAAAAGCACGCGGCGCCCAACGTCGGATCGAGCGGCCGTGACGTCGAGTGCCGTCAGGGTCTGCTCGAAGACGCGCGCTGCGCCACGCGGCATGCACACGCCAATGTCGTCGTCGGCGACAGCGCTCGCCGCGTAAGGGTAGTATCTCTCTTTCCACGGATCGGTGAAGACGACGCGGTCCCGCGCGGCCCAGGTGAACGCATATGAGATCGGCGCGTCGCACATGACGTGGCGCAAGCCGAGAACACGGGCGCGGTCGACCAGGTTGCGGATGGCTTCTCGATCCCGCCTGACTTGTTCGCCGCGCTCGCCGCGACCCGCGCGGAGACAGGCGACTGTATTGCTCAATGCGACAATGGCAAGCAAACCGGCAGTAGCGATGGTGATCCATTTACGTCTAAGAGCCAGGAGGAACGCGAACGACCCTGCAATGAGCAAGTAAAACATAAGGAAGTATCGCGGGTTGTACTTCGCGGCCAGGTGGTTGGTGAGGTAGAAAGGCAGGAACACGACGGTGAACAGAACAGGGACGAAAGCGGCGCGGAGCAACCGGCGGTCCCGTGTGATGAGGCCTGCAATGATGCCGGCACACAGCGCGAGAAGGGGAAGTACGTACGCGGCGGCGATAATGACGTGAAGGCTGACGGACGCGTCGGGGTTCGCATGCATGAGCTCGGGCATGTAGCGCGTGAGAGTCATGTCGATGACATCCGGCACATTTGAGACGCGCAGTGGGCGAAAGCCGAACAGGGCGGCGCGCCCGTACCGGACGCCGGTGACGATGACGGGGCTCAGCGCGATGAGCAGCACAACCACGGCGAGCGCGAGCCGAAGGATTTGGGCACGGCCAAGACGAGAACGGAGCAGGTACGCGGCGAGCAGCGCGAAGCCGCCGATGAGGTAGGGGAGACAGAGCGGGTTTGTCCAGATCGAGAGCCCCGCGAGCGCCGCCATGCCGAGGACGCAGGCCCACGTCGCCCTCGTCGAGCCATCCCGGTCATTGAGGCGTACGCCGCAGTACAGGATGAACGTACCGTACGCGAACACGGGGACATAGCCGAACCACGGTTCAACCGAGCGCCAGATGAGCCCCGGCGAGCCGAACGCGATCACGGCTGCAGCGACGACACCGGCCCATGGGTTGATGAGCCGACCGAAGAGCAGATACAGGGCGACCATCCAGAGCAGGGAAAAGAGCGCCATCGTCGAAGTGACCGCGAAGTCCGACGGGCCGGTGAGCTTGAATGCGCCGGCCATGAGGTAGGCGCCAAACGCGCCCATGTAGTGCTGGCCGTAGAAATAGAGGGGGAAATCCTCGCCGCGCTCGATGTGGAGGGCCATGAGCGGGACAACGTTCTGATCGCCGCGAAACACGACGGCCCGCCACGCCACGTCGAGGCGGAGCGCCGTGCCGGCGACGAGCACGGCAACAAGCGCGAGCCTTGGCCAGAGCCGCCGCCTTTCGTTCGCCATCCCGTTCCTATCCCTTGAGCGCGAGCCCGAAGCCCGGCGCGTCGGGCATGACGACGTGCCCGTGCCTCATCCGGTACGCCGAGAAGTCGGCGCCGATGACGCGAGCCGGGATGCCCTCGACGATGCATACGTTGCCGACGCCGGCCGCGAGGTGAAGCGCGCTGACCGCCTTCAACGTCGACATCCACGTGTGGGGCGAGGCCCACACGCCGGCCTTGCGCAGCTCGGGCATCGC
>CAYUZG010000072.1:0-1672 GCA_964449605.1 uncultured Verrucomicrobiota bacterium
GGCGGCATCGGCATCATGAACATCATGCTCGCCACCGTCACCGAGCGCACCCGCGAGATCGGCGTGCGCCGCGCCATGGGGGCCCGGCGGCGCGACATCGTCCAGCAGTTCCTTCTCGAGACCATCGTTCTGGCCGGCATCGGCGGCCTCGCCGGCATCGTCACGGGCGTCGTCATCGCCCACCTCGTCCAGATGTTCGCCGCCCAGAAGACCATCGTCACCGCGGTCGCGATCGTCATCTCGGCCGGCATCTCGATCGCCGTCGGCATCCTGTTCGGCCTGCACCCCGCCATCAAGGCCGCCCGCATGGACCCGATCGAGGCACTCCGCTACGAATGACGCCGTGGCCGCGCGTGCCCGACGAGCCCGTCCACCCGCCCCGCCTCACAGGCGGATGAGAACCGAGCTCTCCCCGAACCCCTGCACCACGAAGCCCATAGCCCCGACGGCAGGTGCGCAGGGGCGCGACTCCTGGTCTTGGCTGCCGCGCCCTACCACGCCGGCGCGACTGAGGGGGCTCCTGGACGGCGCGTTGAGCTTGCGGTTTGGTTGACACGGCATCCGCGGGCGCGGAGAATGGCGGGCCGTGACGTGAAGCGAGGATGGCGGCAGTGTTCAAGCCGAGGCAGAAGGTCGGGAAGTACGTGATCGAGCGGCGGCTCGACGAGGGCGGTTTCGCCGTGGTGTATCGCGCGCTCGACACGGTCGAGGGGCGGCGGGTGGCGCTCAAGGTGCCGCACGCGCACCTGGTGACGGCCAACCTGCTCGAGGACTTCCGGCGCGAGGTGCGGCTGGCGGCGACGCTCGATCACCCGAACATCCTGCCGGTCAAGGACGCGAGCATGATCGACGGCCGGTTCGTCATCGTCTTTCCGCTCGGCGAGGGGACGCTGACGGCCCGACTCCGCGCGCGGCTGTCACGGCGGGTGGCGCTCGATTTCTGCCAACAGATGCTCGAGGGGGTCGCCTACGCGCACCGGCACCGGATCATCCATTGCGACATCAAGCCGGACAACTTCGTCGTCGACAGTCACGGCCGGCTGCGGCTCACCGACTTCGGCGTGGCGCGCGTGGCGCAGCGAACGGTGAAAGGCTCCGGCACGGGGACGGTCGGCTACATCGCGCCCGAGCAGGCGATGGGGAAGCCGTCGCTGCGCTCGGACGTCTTTTCAGTAGGGCTCGTCCTGTGGCGGATGCTTTCCGGACGCTTGCCGGAGTGGCCGTTCGAGTGGCCGCTGGCGGGGCACGAGCGGCTGCGCGGCCGCCTGCACCCGGACATGATCGCCCTGCTCCGGCGCGCGATCCAGGTCGATCCACGCAAGCGCTTCCGGGACGCGGAGCAGATGCTGGCCGCCTTCCTCCGGGTCAAGCCGAAGGTTTTCCGCGCAATCGGCGCGCAGCGGCGTCGCAGGCAGCCCCCGAAGACGCGCGACTGGCGCGAGGTCCGCACGAAGGAGTTCCAGCGCACGTTCGGCAAGGTGCTCGGCACGCGCTTCGAGTGCGCGAAATGCGGCGGGCCGGTCTCGGAGGTGATGGGCCACTGCCCGTGGTGCGGCACGCGGCGCACGACGCACCGCGACACGACAAGCTTCCCGGCCCGATGCCCACGGTGCAAGCGCGGCGTGAAGGCCGACTGGACCTACTGCCCGTGGTGCTGGGGCGGGCGGATCGG
>CAYUZG010000072.1:1772-9736 GCA_964449605.1 uncultured Verrucomicrobiota bacterium
GTGGACGCAGTTGTGGAACCGGCATTGGCCTTGGTGACGGACGAACTCGGGGAAGTAGTGCCAGAGCTGGCTGCGAATCAAGCCCATCAGACCGAACACGCGGATCCCTGGCGTGTCAACGATGTACCCGGCGACGCTTCGCGTCGCTTGGACGAAGCCTCCGGCTTCGTCGAAGCTTTGCCCCGCGGCGCGGGGCAAAGCCAGCATGGTGGCGGCGCTGGTGACGTGGCGGCCCTTGCCGGTGACGTCGCTGACTTCCTTGGTCGCAAGATCGACGCCAGGGATCAGGCAGTTGATGAGCGACGATTTCCCGACGCCGCTGTGGCCGGAGAGGACGGAGACCTTTCCGCTAAGCTGCGCACGGAGCTCGTCGAGGCCCGTGCCGTCGACGGCGCTCGTGTAGAGGACCGGATAGCCGATGCCGGCATAGAAGCTGAGTGCTTCCTCAATCGTCGCCCGGTCAGCGAGGTCGATCTTGTTGACGCAGACGACGGCGGGGAAGCCGGACCGCTCGGCGATGACCAGGTAGCGGTCGATCAGGCCGGTCTTGTACTCGGGATCGGCGGCGGCGGTGACGACAACGAGCTCGTCGACGTTGGCGACGATGACGCGCTCGATCCGGCCGCGGAAGTCCGGCCGCCCGAGCTGCGAGCGTCGCTCGAGCACCTCGGCGATCACCCACTCGCCGCGGTCGGTCTGCTCGATGGCGACGCGGTCGCCGACGACGATCGTCTTGGTCCCCTTGGCGAACTTGACGAGCTTGCGCCGGACCGTGCAGTCGACGAGCTCGTCGCCCACCCGCACGCGGCTCAGCGTCGCATCGACGCGCTCGATGGTGCCCTGCCGAACAGGATCTTCCACCTAGTCCGTCTCCATTACTCCGTGCTCTCCGTGCCCTCCGTGGTCAAGACAGGAGAAGGCAACCACGGAGGGCACGGAGAGCACGGAGACGGGTTTCGGATCGGTTCCTATCATCCGGCCTGTTCCTCCTCGATCTCGCGCATGATGGCGACGGCCGAGCTGGTGCCGATGCGGTTGGCGCCGGCGCGGACCATGGTCCAAAAGGTGTCGGCATCGCGGATGCCGCCGGCGGCCTTGACGCCGAACTCGGGGCCGACGACCTCGCGCATAAGGCGGATATCCTCGGGCGTCGCCTTGCCGGGACCGAAGCCTGTGCACGTCTTGACGAAGTCGGCGCCCTCGGCCATCGCGATCCGGCAGGCGGCACGCTTCCGGGCATCGTCGAGGTAACCGGTCTCGATGATAGTCTTCAGCACGATGCCGAGCGCGCACGCGTCCCGCACAGCACGGATGTCAGCGGCAACACGCTTGTCGTCGCCGTCGAGCAGCGCGCCGATGTTGATGACCATGTCGATCTCGCGCGCGCCGAGCTGCACGGCGCGCTTCGCCTCGAACGCCTTCGCCTCGGGCAACGCGGCGCCGAGAGGAAAGCCTGCAACGGTCGCGACGCGTACGTCGGCCTTTTCGAGCAGCTTCACGCAGTGCTCGACGTGGACCGGCTGGACGCACACGGCCCAGAAACCGTACGCGGCCGCTTCCTCGCAGAGGCGTTCGACGTCAGCCGTCGTCGCGTCGGGCCGAAGGAGCGTGTGGTCAATGAGTCGTTCTGGCGCTGGTCCGATTGTCATTGCCTGTCAGATTCAAGCACGTGTGTGACCAAGCGTGGTGCCAGGAGGATACTTCGTCGCCGCCGCCGCGCGCAAGGGTACCAACGCACACCCGAATCGGTGAATGAAGGGTGCTGCTCCTCAAGCGGCCGTTCACCCGAAAGGTCCCACCGGCAGGCGTGCTCAGTGAACTGGCCGACCGAGGGTAGCGCCATCGGCGCGCAAGGCGGTAGCCTGGGCCGTCAGGCCCAGGTAAGAGGTGACCCTCAATGTAGAGAGCCCCGTAGGGGCGGCAGACGCTCGTCGAGGAAAGGGCGCCACCGCTCGTGCCGCTCCTGGCGCGCCGATAGCGCTCATCAGGCTGTGTTGCGCATTCGACCCCTGGGCCTGACGGCCCAGGCTACCACCTATCGCCGCTCTGCGGCTGCGGCGAGGCAGAGCGAGACATTGTCCGCGGATTTGGGAGGTACACAGAGCCGGAAGAACAGAGTTGGCCGGCGCCCACCGGCAGCAGTAGTATACACGAGCACACAGGCGAGTCCGTCGCCTATTACCGAACCGCAACGCGGGCGTAAAGATCATCACATGCGGATAGCCATCCTGCCGATGCGGACCGCGCTTCCACTCATCCTGCTTGCGTGTGTCCTCGGCGTATCGTCGAGCGCAACGGCGGCCGAAGACTTGTGGCAGCTCCTCGACTACGAAGACATGGAGGTGCTCGCCAAGATCGGCGTCACAAAAGAGACGGTGCACCAGAGGGCTGTTACCGCCATACAGAATGCGCTCACGCACCACGGCGACCCAAACGTGCGGGCGACGTGCGCCAAGGTCCTGGGCCGATTCGACGTCAAGACGGCGGCACCGTTGCTGATCCAGGCGTTGCGCGACCCGGAAGCTGCGGTGCGTGCTCAGGCGGCCGCGGCGCTCGGCGTGCTGCGCGAGCGGGAGGCGATCGAACCGCTCTCGACTATGCTCGCGAACGACGCGAGCTGGGAGAACCGCGTTGCCGCCATTCAGGCGCTGGTGGCGATCGGCGATGGGCGCGCCGGGACCGCGATTGCGCAGGCCCTTGTCGAGGACAAGCACTGGCGCGTGCAGGAGGCGGCCGCGCAGGCGCTGCTCGACATGGACCAGAAGCGTGCGTGGCCGCAACTGGTCGAGGCGTTGTCGGACCCCGCCGACCCGGTTCGCATGGCGGCCGCGCGGGTGCTGGGCGAGATGAAAGAACAGCGTGCGCTCGACGCGCTCATCGCGCTGCTCGGCGACCAGAAGCCGCCCGTGCGCATCAGCGTCGCCACCGCCTTGGGGAAGATCGGGAGCAAGAAGGCGGTCAAACCGCTCATCGACCTGCTCGGCGACCCGGACGCGGGCGTGCGCAAGAGCGCCGCCTCCGCCCTGGCCGAACTGGACAGCAAGAAGGCCCTCGACGCGCTCGAGAAGCTGGCGGCGAGCGATCCCGACCCCGGCGTGCGGAAGGCTGCGCAGGAAGCCGTCGAGAAGCTCGACTAGCACACGCCTTCGCAGATGCGACGACGTCTCGTCAGTGAGCCTGTATTCCCCTGGGGCTGTCGTGGCACGGGTGTCCCGCCTGTGACGCATGGGCAGGATGCCCATGCCGCCCGGCGGCCACGCCCGCGGCGAAAGGGCTTGTTGAAAAAGGCGTTCTATGGAAGCCCTTCGGGCTATGCGGTGGTTATTTGTTGTCTCGGAACCCAGGGCGCCGCGTTGTTCCTCGACGAGCTCGGAACAACGCTTGCCCTGGGCTGTGCTATGAAGCCCCTTCGGGGCAGCGGACAAGAACCCACATCGCACTTTTTCAACAGGCCCGCAAAACCCTGGACTCGTGCTCGTGGGCGGCCTGATCACCCTTTCAAGACAAGGAAACCCGTGCTAGATTATCCGTGTTAGAGGCAGTGGGCAGACATGCGGCCCGCTGACGCTCTGGAGACCGGTTGCCATGTGGGACTACTCGGACAAGGTCAAAGACCACTTCTTCCACCCTCGGAACGTTGGAACGATCGACCGCCCGGACGGGGTGGGCGAGGTCGGCTCGCTCGCGTGCGGCGACGCGCTGCGGCTGATGTTCAAGCTTGGCGACGATGGCCGGATCGCCGACGTGAAGTTCCAGACGTTCGGCTGTGGCAGCGCAATCGCCGCGAGCTCGGCGCTGACCGAGATGGTCAAGGGGATGACGATCGACGAGGCGGCCAAGATCACGAACAGGGACATCGCCGAGTACCTCGGCGGGCTGCCAGAGCAGAAGATGCACTGCTCGGTGATGGGCCGCGAGGCGCTCGAGGCGGCGATCGCCAACTACCGCGGTGAGAAGGGCATGCCCGAGGAGGAGGGCGAGATCGTGTGCCACTGCTTCGGTGTGACGGATCGGCAGATCGAGCGGGCAATCAAGGAGAACGGCCTGACGAGCGTCGCCCAGGTGACTTACTACACGAAGGCCGGTGGCGGCTGCGAGAAATGCCATCCCGAGCTCCAGGCGATCCTCGATCGGGTGATCGCCGATACCGGAGGCGGCATCCGGCGCATCGCGGTGGCCGAGAAGTCGAAACGGCTGACGAATATCGACAAGATCAAGCTCGTCGAAGAGACGATTGAGCGCGAGATTCGACCGATGCTCCGCCAGGACGGGGGCGATATCGAGCTGGTCGACGTCGACGGCAACACGGTCTACGTCGCGTTGCGCGGCTCGTGCGGAAAATGCGCGCTCGCCGGCGTCACGCTCAAGGACTTCGTCCAGGCGAAGCTGCGCGAGTTCGTCGTGCCACAGATCGAGGTGGAAGAATGGTCGGAACAAGGGAACTGACAACCACCCGGCGGCATCGGCGGCTGCTCGGCGCGTTCATCCGGCGCGCTCTGGGATGCTGTCTGTTGTGTGCCGCTGTGCCGACGGCGCTGGCTGCGACGGCCGGCGAACCCGGCGCCCAGGGCGGGGCGGCTCGCCTGTTCCGGGTGGGTCTCGGCGTCTATCGCGAGATCTCGGCCGAAGACGGGGCGGCGATTCTGGCCAAGGCCGTTGAGCTCGAACCGGGCAACGCGCTGTACGCCATCTACCTGTCGGACGCCCTCTACCGAAGCGGAGTCGACGAGCGAAGGGCGGCAGGCGAACTGGCCGCCGAGGTGTCGAAGCTGATCCGTGACGACGACCTCCTCTACCTCTACAAAGGCAAGCGGGCCCAGATGCGGGGCGACGTCGAGGACGCGCTCTACAACTACCGCGAATCGCTCCTGCACATGCCGAGCCCGCACGCCTTCTACGAGCTCGCCGCGCTCGAGATCGCCGAGGGCGACATCGCGTCGGCCGACGTCGACGTGACAATCGCCCTACAGCACTTCCCGGACGATTACTTCCTGCAGAACCTGCGCGGGACGATCCGGCACGAGCAGGGCCGATATGCCGAAGCGATCGAGGCGTTCAACAAGGCGATCGAGGCCAACCCCGCGCTACCCGAAGCGCGCGTCAACCGCGGCCACGCCTACTACCAGAGCGGCGAGTACGACAAGGCACTCAAGGATTGCGAGGCAGTCCTGTCGGTCTACCCGGACCGGGAGCGGGCCAAGTACGTCAAGGCGCTCGCGCTCGAGGGGCTCAAGCGGTACGGCGCCGCCCGCGAGATCATCGACACGCTCGTTGAGGCCCACCCGGACGAGGCGCGGCTCTGGCTCGTGCAGGGCTGGCTCTACTACAAGACGGGCAAGGCGCGCGACGCCGAGCGAATCCTCAAGAAGTACGTCGCCGAGATGCCCGACGACCCCGAGGGGCACTACAAGCTCGCCACCCTCTACGCCGGCCGCCGCAAGAGCGGTCCGGCATTCATGAAGCTGCGCCGCGCCCTCGAGCTCAACTACGCCCTGACCCTCCAACGGATGCGCGCCGACATGGAGTGGGACCGCTACCGCGACACCCGCAAGTTCAAAGCCCTCCTCGACGAGACGAAACCGGGGTAGACCGGCGGACAGCGGCCACACCCGGCTTTCGTTTTTGCGACCAGGGCGGGGATTGGACAGCGCCTCGTGCTTGAATCAATGAGACGTCGGTGGATATGGGCGTAGCGTCAACGGAGCAGGTTGCGGCGTGGCTGCGCATGCGGTCGCGAGGCTGGGGGCTGAGCAATGCAGCGTTCGGCACCCTCTGGCTGCTGGTCGGCTGCCTGGTGCTCGCGATCACGTTTCTTGTCATCCGTATGGTCGCAACCACGACCGCCTCCCAATGGGGGGTGCGGCTTCCCGACGGTGTGGTTCTGCTCATCTCGTTCGGCGCGATGGTGCTGCTGTTCATCGGCAACGCGCGCACCAGCGACGAGTACCTGACCGACTATTCATTGACGACCGGCACGGCCACCGATGACATCGTGACGATCTGTGTGCCGGGCTTCGGCACGACGTCGAACGTGAACCCGCTCGCGCCGGACTCGTTTCACAGCATCGTGAAGATACTGAGCGCTGTTTTGTTCATTGGGCCGCGGCTCGTGGTATTCGCGCTGAGGCTCTTCGGGAAAGCGTGGCGGCTGCTCGCGCTCGACATGAGCGGCTGCGCGTCCGTGATCGCCCTGCTTGCTGGCCGCCGCGGGCACCTGGTGCCGTACGAGGTGATTGCGGCCGAGTTGCCATGGCTGCGCTTGCCCCGCGTGATTGCGCAACTGCGCGCTGTAGACGGCGTGCTGTTTCTTTGGGAAAAGCGGCCGGGACTGGCGCTGAACTCCGACTTGAAGGCGGCTCTCGAGAAGCTCTCGTAGGAGAGGAGGTGCTGAGTCGGCTGCCTGTGTTCGTGGGCCGCGTTTTCGTGTTGACAGCGGGGGGCGATTGCGGTACTGGTAGTGGTGACATAGAGGAATCTTCGGGGCGGGGTGAAAGTCCCCACCGGCGGTGAAAGCCCGCGAGTCCGCAAGGATTGACCCGGCGCAATTCCGGGGCCGACGGTGAGAGTCCGGACGGGAGAAGGTTTCCGACGGCAACGCCACTCGTTGCGATTATCACGCCCCGGGGTTTTCCTCGGGGCGTTTTCTTTGGTGAACCACGGAGGTCACGGAGAACATGAGAAAACAGACAGCTTCCTTCGCTCCGTGCTCTCCGTGCCCTCCGTGGTGAGATAGAATCCTTCTGCAGGTGGGGACGAACATGGGCCTTTGTACGGTTGAGGAAGCGCTGGCGGGTTTTCGGGCCGGCGAGATGCTGATCGTCGTCGACGACGAGGCGCGCGAAAACGAGGGCGACCTTGTGATGGCCGCCGAGAAAGTGCGGCACGAGGACGTCAACTTCATGACGCGCCACGGACGCGGGCTGCTGTGCCTGCTCGCGACGGCCGAGCGGCTCGAGGAGCTCGAGCTGCCCGTGATGGTTGGCAACAACACGGCGCTGCTCGGCACGGCGTTCACGGTGACGATCGACGCGAAGGAAGGCGCGACGACGGGCATCTCGGCCCAGGATCGGGCGCTCACAATCCGCCGGTTCACGGAGCCGGACGCGAAGCCGGAGGATTTCGCACGGCCCGGCCACGTCCAGCCGATCCGCGCGGTGCCCGGCGGCGTGCTCAAGCGCGCGGGGCATACGGAGGCGGTGGTCGATCTGGCGCGACTCAGCGGCCTGTTTCCGGCCGGCGTGCTGTGCGAGATCATGCAGGAGGACGGCTCGATGGCCCGGATGCCCGAGCTCCAGCAGATCGCCGACAAGTTCGGGCTGAAGATCCTGACGATCGAGTCGCTGATCGAGTACCGGCGGCGGCGCGAGAAGCTGATCAAGAAGGTCACGGAAGTCGATCTGCCGACCAAGCACGGGCAGTTCCGCCTGCACCTGTACGAGAGTCTCCTGGACGACATGGACTACGTGGCGCTCGTGATGGGCGACGTCAGCTCGTGCACCGTCGCCTCGGGCAAAGGCGTGCTCGTGCGCATCCACTCGAAGTGTCTGACGGGCGACGTGTTCGGCTCGCTCCGGTGCGACTGCGGGCCGCAGCTCGACGAGGCGATGCGGCTGATCGCCGTCGAGGGGTGTGGCGTGCTGCTCTACATCCACCAGGAGGGCCGCGGCATCGGCCTGGCCAACAAGCTCCGGGCCTACGCGCTCCAGGAAGAGGGCCTCGACACGGTCGAGGCGAACGTGGCGCTCGGCTTCAAGCCGGACATCCGCGACTATGGGATCGGCGCGCAGGTGCTCTACGACCTTGGGCTGCGCAGGGTGCGCTTGCTCACGAACAACCCGAGCAAGTACATTGGCCTGCACGGCTACGGGCTCGAGGAGGTTGAGCGGATCCCGCTGCGGGTCGGGGCGAGCGAGCACAACGAGAAGTACCTCGAGGCGAAGAAGAAGAAACTGGGCCATCTGCTG
>CAYUZG010000073.1:0-9610 GCA_964449605.1 uncultured Verrucomicrobiota bacterium
CTGACGCCCGTGGCTACAACAGACCGCCCCCTGCAGGGGCTCCTGCTGCTTTCGAACGTTGGTTGCTCGCTCGTGCGTTGTCGTGCCAAGAAGAAACGGGCCGCAGGCGTGATGCCCGCGGCCCGGCTGTGTGCTTCGCTGATATGCCGGCTGCGTCAGTCCTCGTTGAGCGGTTCGACCTTGACGCCCTTGCTTTTGAGCCACTCGATTGCGCGGTCGAGCTCGTCTTTCTCGCCTTCCATCTCGAGGGCGACGAGGCCGATCTCGTCCGAGACGCTCGCGCCCCGGATGTTGGTCACGACGTTGAGCTCGTGGCCGAGCTGGAAGATGAGCGGTTGCTTGATCAGCTCCTGCGGGAACGTCAGGTACACCTTGCGCATCGACTTGGCCGCGCCCTCGATCACCGGGATGACCGAGACGAAGTCGCCCGGCGAGAGGCGCGCGGACTCGTCGTCGAGCGATTGGAGCGCATGACGGTTGACGAACACGTTCACGTACGAGCGCAGCGCGCCCTCGTCGTCAAGGGCCCACTGCCGGACGCCCGGGAAACGTGCGTCCAACTCGTTGAAGACCTCGTTGACCGTCTTGCCTTCGGCGGTGAGCTCACCCTTGCCCCCGGTGAGGTGGCGTAGGGCTTCCGGAATCCTGACTGTGACAGGCATCTGTGTCTCTCCGCAAACGTCCAATACCAGCCGCGACTACTCCCACGATTGAGCTCGATTTTACTGCCCTGGAGCGGGATGTCAAAGCCAATCGGCGCAGGGGCGCCGGAAGCTAGTCGACCGGAATGCCGAACGCGCTGATGTAGCGCTCGCCGGCGCTCGGGAAGACGACGACGATGAGCTTGCCCGCGTTCTCGGGGCGTTTCGCCACCTCGACCGCCGCCCAGGCCGCCGCGCCCGACGAGATGCCGCACAGGATGCCCTCCATCGCGCTGACCCGGAGCGCGGTCTCGAACGCGATGTCGTCGTCGACGCGGATGATCTCGTCGATGACGTTCGTGTTGAGCACCTCGGGGACGAACCCGGCGCCGATGCCCTGGATCCGGTGCTTGCCGGGCTGGCCGCCCGAGAGCACGGGCGAGCCGGCCGGCTCGAGGGCGATGACCCTGACGCCCGGCTTCCGCTTCTTGAGCGCTTCGCCCACGCCGGTGATCGTGCCGCCGGTCCCGACGCCGGCGATGAAAATGTCCACCGCGCCGTCGGTGTCGCGCCAGATCTCCTCGGCCGTCGTAGTCCGGTGGACGTCCGGGTTGGCGGGGTTCTCGAACTGCTGCGGCATGAATGCGTTCGGCGTCTCGTCGACGTACTCCTGCGCACGCCGCACGGCGCCCGACATACCCTCGGCGCCAGGAGTGAGGACCAGCTCGGCGCCCAGCATCTTCAGCAGCGCCCGGCGCTCGACGCTCATCGTGTCCGGCATGTAGATCCGGCACCTGTAGCCCCTGGCCGCGGCGACGAACGCAAGCCCGATCCCCGTGTTCCCGCTCGTCGGCTCGACGAGCTCCATGCCCGGCGTGAGACTGCCGGCCTTCTCGGCCGCGTCGATCATCGAGACCGCGATCCGGTCCTTGACGCTGCTGGCCGGGTTGAACGATTCGAGCTTGGCCACCACCGTCGCGACGCATCCGGCCTCGGCCGTGATTCGGTTGAGCTTGACCAGCGGGGTGTTGCCGACCGTTTCGGCGATGCTCCCGTAGATCCTGCCCATCTGCGCCCCTCGTTCCCGGCAACCGCCAGCACCTGCCGATTAGGTTGCCTGCTCCGGTGTCTGGCTCGTCCGCTTGAGCAGGTCGTCGATCGTCATCGCCTCGATCACGCCGAGCGCCTGCCGTTCCACGTCCCGCCATAGGGAGAACAGGACCGAATCGCCCTCGGCGGTCTCATCCCTGCTGCCGGTCCTCGGCTCGGGCAGTGCGAGCGTGGGCTCGACGGCGCGGACCACGTCACCGACCGTAATCGTCGACGCGTTTCTGGCGAGCGCATAGCCGCCGCCCACGCCGCGCATGCTGCGCAGGATGCCGTCCTGCTTGAGCTGCAGGAGGATATGGACCAGGAACTGCTTCGGGATGTTCTGAGCCTTGGCGATCTCGTCGATTCGCGTCGGCTTGCCGTTTCCGGCGCGCCTGGCGAGCTCGAGCGCTGCGAGGCACGCGTATTGTACTCGTGCCGAGATAGTTATCACCTAACCTCATCCTTTCGCTACTCGTATACCCTACCATGATTATAATCCCGCTGCACCACTCGAAGTTCCCCTCGTTTCGCAGGCGGCGTTTTCCCTTTCCGGCCTGGCATGCGCTGTGATACGTAACGGCGTGCATAGCGGGTGTAGCTCAATGGGAGAGCTCCAGCCTTCCAAGCTGGCCATGTGGGTTCGATCCCCATCACCCGCTTTCCCTGTGTGCTGACCCAGTGACGAGGCTCTGAGGACACCGGTGCGATGAGCAACGAGCTGATCTGGATCGTGTTCCTGCTGTTTGAGCTGAGCGCCGCGCTCGTGCTGTTCAAGGCGTTCGGCCGCACGGGGCTGTACGCGCTCGTGGTCGCCAACGTGATCTTGTGCAACATCCAGGTGCAGAAGGAGGTCAGGATGATCGGCCTGACCTTCACGCTCGGCAACGTGCTCTACGGCGTGATCTTCTTCGCCACCGACATGCTCAGCGAGCTCTACGGCAAACGCGAGGCGCGCCGGGCCGTGTGGATCGGCTTCGCCGTGATGGTGGCCGCGCTCATGGCGATGATGTTCGCCAACGCGTTCGTGGCCGCCGGCGAGAAGGGCTCGCCCGAAGCGGCCGGGGCCTCGGACGCGATCGAGAGGCTGTTCGGCACATTCAAGGCGCTGCTCGTGTGGGACCTGAGCGAGACGAACTTCGCGCGGATCACCATCGCGAGCCTCATCGCGTACCTGATCAGCCAGCTCCATGACGTCTGGGCCTTCCACTTCTGGAAGCGGAAGACCGAAGGCCGGCACCTGTGGCTGCGCAATAACGCGAGCACGTGGGTCAGCCAGCTCCTCGACACCAGCGTGTTCTGCACCCTGGCGTTCGTCGGCGCCAAGCCGACGGGCATCTTCTTCGAAATCCTGGTGACGACCTACTTCATCAAGCTTGTCGTCGCGGCGCTCGACACCCCGTTCATCTACCTGGGCCGGCGCCTCGGCCGGCGCTAGGGGGTCGGGGCAAAATGGGGTTGCTTCGTTCACGTCCTCTGCTATAATTGGCGTTCTGGTCCACCAGGGTGAGTTGTACTGTGCCCTGGCGAGAGGGCCTGAACCGGACACAAAGGAGGATTGGCTTGGCGGTAGTCACGATCAAGAGCTTGCTCGAAGCCGGCGTTCACTTCGGCCACCAGACGCGCCGGTGGAACCCGAAGATGAAGCGCTACATCTTCGAGGAGCGCAACGGCATCTACATCATCGACTTGCAGAAGACGCTCGTCCAGCTCAACGAGGCGTGCGAGTTCGTGCGCAACGTCGTGCGGCTCGGCAAACCGGTGCTCTTCGTCGGCACGAAGCGGCAGGCGCGCGACGCGATCGAGGAGGCGGCCGAGCGCTGCAGCATGCACCATGTCACGCAGCGCTGGCTCGGCGGCACGCTCACGAATAACCAGACCATCCGTCGCAGCGTCGGCCGGCTCAAGGAGCTCGATGCGATGTTCGAGGACGGCCGTGCCGCCGTGCTTTCGAAAAAGGAGCTGTCGTCGCTCACCCGAGAGCGCCAGCGCCTGCATCGCAACCTCGACGGCATCCAGGATATGAACAACCTGCCGGGCGCCGTCTTCATCGTCGACACGAAACGCGAGCGTATCGCCACCCACGAGGCGGGCAAGCTCGCTATCCCCACCATCGCCATCGTCGACACGAACGCCGATCCGGACGAGATCGACTACCCGATCCCCGGCAATGACGACGCGGTCAAGTCGATCTCGCTCATCGCGTTCGTTATGGCCTCGGTGATCGCCGAGACCCAGGCGGAGATGGAGAAGCTCGGCATCGTGCCCAGGAAGGCCGATGCGAAGCCGAGTGAAGAGCAACGCAAGCCGCCGGCCAAGGCCCGCGTCAAGAGACGCGTCGTCAAAAAGGTTGTCAGAAAGAAGGCAGCCGACAAGCCCAAGCAGGCGCAGGCGGACGCCGCGCCGGCTCGGCCGGCCGACTCGAGCCAGCCTACGCCGGCGGCGAATGCCGGCGACGAACAGGATTAGATCACCAGCGGTGAGGGACAGCAGACGGATGGCGATTAGCGCATCACTGGTCAAACAGCTCCGCGACAAAACCGGCGTGGGGATGATGGACTGCAAACGAGCGCTCGAGCAGGCCGACGGCGACATCGACGCGGCCGTCGACGTGCTGCGCAAGAGCGGCATCGCCAAGGCCGAGAAGCGCGCCGACCGCGCTGCGGCCGACGGCTTGGTCGCAGCGGCGATCACGCCCGGCGGCGAGAGCGGCTCGCTCGTCGAGGTCAACTGCGAGACCGACTTCGTCGCTCGCAACGAGGAGTTCCGCGCCTTCGTCAAGGACCTGGCGGCTCACGCCGTCGCTGAGAACGCCGGTGAGGTCGAAGCGCTCACGGCGATGCCGTTCGGCGATCACGCCTCGGTGGCCGACGCGCTTGTGGCCCTGATCGCCAAGATCGGCGAGAACATGGTCGTGCGGCGCTGCGCCTGCTACAGCGTCGACGGCAGTGGCGTTGTGGCCGCCTACGTGCACCACGGCGACAAGGTCGGCGTGCTCGTCCAGGTCGGCTGCGGCAACGCCGAGACCGTCGCGAGCGACGGCTTCCGCGAGGCGGTGCGCGACGTCGCGCTCCAGATCGCCGCACACAACCCGAGCTACATCCGCCCCGAGGAGATCCCGGCCGACGTGCTCGATCACGAGCGGTCTATCTACCGCGAGCAGTTCCAGGGCAAGCCCGAGCACGTCATCGACAAGATCGTCGAGGGCAAAGTGCACAAGTACTACACCGAGGTGTGCTTACTGCAGCAGGAGTTCGTCAAGGACCGCGAGCTGAGCGTCGCCAAGTATCTCGACCAACGGGCCAAGGAGCTCGGCGACACGATCGAGATCAAGCGGTTCACCCGTTTCGCAGTCGGCGAGACAGCCGAGTAGGGGGACGCTCGATGGCGAATGCCCCGGCCTTCAAGCGCGTCCTGCTCAAACTGAGCGGCGAGGCGCTCCAGGGCGAGCTCGGATACGGGATCGACCCGTCCACGTGCCGTCACATCGCCACCCAGGTGGCCGAGGTGCACGCGCTCGGCGTCCGGGTCGCCATCGTCGTCGGCGGCGGCAACATCTTCCGCGGCCTCGCCGCGAGCCAGGCCGGGTTCGATCGCACGACGGCCGACTACATGGGCATGCTCGCCACGATCATGAACGGCATGGCGCTCCAGGACGCGCTCGAGCGCCAGGGCTTGTCGACGCGCGTGCTCACGGCGATCGAGATCAAGGAGCTCGCCGAGCCGTTCATCCGGCGGCGCGCGATGCGCCACCTCGAACAGGACCGGGTCGTCATCTTCGTCGGCGGCACCGGCAATCCGTTTTTCACAACCGACACGACCGCCGCCCTGCGCGCGAGCGAGATCGGTGCCGACGTTGTGATCAAGGCCACACGGGTCGACGGCGTCTACTCGTCGGATCCCGAGCAGGACCCGGGCGCGACGTTTTACCCGGAGTTGACGTACGTCGACGTGATTCGCGACCGCCTCAAGGTCATGGACAGCACGGCCATCACGCTGTGCATGGACAACGCGATCCCGATCGTCGTGTTCAACCTCACCGTCGAGGGCAACCTCAAGCGCGTGGTGGCAGGGGAGCGAATCGGGACGATTATTCGGGAGGTCACGCATGCCGGTTGACAAGCTGCTCAGAGAGATGAACGCGCGTATGGACAAGACGGGCCACGTGTTTCGAGACGAGCTCGCGGGGATCCGCACCGGCAAAGCCTCGGCCGCGCTCGTCGAGAACATCATGGTCGACTATTACGGCACGCCCACACGCCTGCGCGAGACGGCCAAGATCGCCACACCCGAGCCGCGCCTCATCGTCATCCAGCCGTGGGACCCCAGCGTCGTGCCGAGCATCGTCAAGGCGATCAACCAGTCCTCGCTCGGCATCACGCCCGTGAACGACGGCAAGCTCGTCCGCTTGCCGATCCCTGAACTCGACGAGGAACGGCGCCAAGACCTCGTCAAGAGCGTCCGCAAGATGGCCGAGGACGCGCGCGTCGCCGTCCGCAACATCCGGCGCGAGCAAAACGAAGAGCTCAAGAAGCTCCAGAAAGACGGCGCAATCACCGAGGACGACCTCCACCGCGAGGAGAAAAGCGTTCAGGACGCCACGAACGGACACATCAGGAACATCGACGAACTCCTCGCGCACAAAGAAAAAGAGATCATGGAGGTCTGATCGCCCCGGCCGCCGAGGCGCCCGCCGGCTCCTTCTGAGCGTCGGGCAGGAGCGCCCCCTCGCAGCCGCACCAAGATCAACGAGACCCTGCTGGCGTTCGCGCTGTCGACGCTGCTCCTCGTTGTCGTTAGTCTTCTGACGCGCCCGCCTGCCGAGGCCGACGAGTTTCTTGGCGCGATGGCCCCGGCGGAGGGGGAGCCTCGTACGCCGTAAGCGCACGGGCCGTTTCACCCACGAGGAGAACTTGGCGGCGCGGGCGTCGCGAGACGACGAGAACCCATGGCCAACGACGCGATGACTCTCGACAACGACTACAAGAGAAAACGGCTCGCGCTGGCTCGTATCGCAAGGGACGAAGGCCGTCTGGCTCTCGCGGGTGATCGGAATCTGGCAGGTGCGGCAATTGAGAAGTACCTTGCGGTCTTCCGGGAAGCATTCAACAGCAACGGTGGCTACACCAAGTACTCCGACCATCGCGTAGGATACCCTTGGTGCTGTGCGTTCGTTTACTACTGCTGTCTCCAGGCAGGCTTCACGTTCCCGCCGAAACCCGTCCCGGAGCATCGGTGGACTCTCGGCGCAGTCCCGGCGTGGTACGATTGGGCCGTTCTGCCGCAGAATGACTTCTACTTCGCGGCCGGTGATCCGAGCAGAGCACCAGAACCTGGGGACATCATTCTTTTCGACCGTCTGATCGAGGACAAGGACCTGGACCACATGGGAGTCGTCATCGCTGTCGCTTCGAACAAGGTCACGACCGCGGAAGGAAACTTCCACAACAGGTCAGGCGTTTTCGAGAGGTCATTGGCAGAGCACATCAACGGATACGTCCGATTGACCAAGTTCTAACACCAGATCTGGTTATGCCATACCTGCTTGCTGCGGGGCGACGGGCGAGGTGTTGAACCGCCATGAACCGATGGGCCGCGTCTCGGGCAGCGGCCGCCTCGGCCGTGCTTTCGATCCGGGGACACCGCGACACCGTCCCGTTGCGACGCTTGTGCGACGCGTGACGGCCGTGCGAATGGAGGATGTATGACGCAGGATCAATGGACGGCCGTTGACGGTTACTTCGATGAGTTGCTTCTGCCGTCGGACCCCGCGTTGGAGGCCGCACTTGAGGGGAGTGCCGCAGCGGGCCTGCCGTCGATCAACGTCTCGCCGAGTCAAGGCAAGCTGCTGTTCATGCTGGCCCGGATCCAGGGGGCACGCTCCATTCTGGAGGTCGGCACGTTGGGCGGTTACAGCGCCATCTGGCTCGCGCGCGCCTTGCCGGCCGACGGGCGCCTGGTGACGCTCGAGTCCGACCCGAAGCACGCCGATGTGGCACGCGCCAATATCGCGCGCGCCGGTTTCGCCGATGCCGTTGAGGTGCGCGTTGGTCGAGCGTTGGACACGCTGCCGCAACTGGCCGCCGAGGGGGAGGGTCCATTCGACTTGATCTTCATTGATGCCGATAAGGCGAGCATCCCGGAGTACTTCCAGTGGGCGCTCAAGCTGTCCCGGTGCGGCAGTCTGATCGTGGTTGATAACGTTGTGCGCGGCGGCGCGATTCTCGACGCCACGAGCGATCATCCGGCTGTTCAAGGCGTGCGCCGTTTTCTTGAGCTCGTTGCCGCTGAGCCGCGCGTGAGCGCCACGGCGCTTCAGACCGTTGGCCGCAAAGGGTATGACGGCTTTGCCATTGTGCTCGTCACCGCTGACCCATGACGCCAGGGAACGGTCCCTGTTCCCCCTCGCCTTTGAGCCGGACCAGCTCGTCGTTGAGCTGGCGGATGCGGTACGACATCCGTTGGACGATCCGGAACGCGACCGACGGGTCCTCGTGCACGCGGCGGAGAAACGTCCGCTTGTCGAGCGTCAGGACGCGCGCCTCGCCCAGCGCGCGGACCGTGGCCGAGCGCGTCTCGCGGTCGAACAACGCCATCTCCCCGAACACGTCGCCCTCGCCGAGCACGGCCAGGCGGACGGCCCTGTCGCCGTCCTCGCGGACCACCTCGACCTCGCCCGCCTGAATCACGTACATGCAGTCGCCGACGTCTCCCCGGCGGATGATGATCTCGCCGTCGCCGTACATCTTGCCGAGGTCGCCGCTGCCCATGCTGTTCTCCCTGTTACTGCTTGTTTGCGCTCCAAGGCCAGTTGCCGACCGCCACGTCGCGCACCAGGCGCGTCAGGAACCCCGGATG
The DNA here is from genome assembly GCA_964449605.1 of uncultured Verrucomicrobiota bacterium. Taxonomy (GTDB): domain Bacteria; phylum Auribacterota; class JABMQX01; order JAFGEW01; family JAFGEW01; genus CAYUZG01. Next base: position 8,589 of record CAYUZG010000073.1, read on the forward strand.
GAATCCCCGCAGAAAGACGTCCCGATACGACGCGCTTCCCGTGAACGTGTCCCAGAGGATTCGGCTCATGCGGCGTCGAGGCCCGTCCTTGTCCTGCTCATTGCCCACCATGTGCAAGAGGCCGCGGCGCGCCATGCGCACCTTCTGGATCTGGCGCGTGATCGCGAAGACGAGCTCGCCGATCCGGTTGTCGGCCTCGATCGCCTTGCACACGGGCCAGTAATGCTCGCGGAACGCCGTCTCCGAGACGCCCTCGAACACGGCTGTGATAGCCGCCGCCTTTGCCGTGCGATACGCCGCGCCGATGCCGTCCTTGTACAGGCGAGTCGCGCCGCAATCGCCGACAAACACGACGCGGTTGGCGAACGGCCGCGTCGCGCCGCGCACGTTGATCCGGGGCAAACACCGGCACACGCTCTTGGCTGCGCCCGGGTTCGGCGGCAGGCAGGCGCGCACCTCGGGCGCGTCAAGAAACGCCTCGGCCAGCGACGTGTCGATGTCGCGCCCCAGCATGCAGAGCGTGGCGTAATCGCCCTTCGGGATGATGGCTGCGAACTCGAGCCGCGGGATGTTGAGCAGGAACACGTGCATCGAGCTGCCGAGGTACTCCTCGACCGCGTCGCGGCCCCAGTGGAACTCGCAGATGCACGTCTTGCGCGTCAGCGGCGGCCTGTACGCTGGAGCCACCTCCCGAAAAAGCTCCAGCGCGTGCGAGTTCACGCCCACCGCCGCGACGAGCAAGTCGTACGGGCGCGGCCCGTTGTCCCGCGTTCTCACTGCCGGCCGTCCGTTCTCCCAGGATACCCGGTCCACGCGGCCCCGGACCACGTGCGCGCCCTTCTGTTTGGCCAACGTGAGCAGGAAGTCGTCGAAGCTCTCCCACTCCGAGCCCTGGCTGCCGCGCGGTCCGGCGCCCCGGTGCGCGGCCGCGATCCGCATCTCCTGGAGCGGGGTGTCGAACCGGACCGTGCCGACGTCCATGTGCATCACGTACGAGTCGATGGCGCGCCGCACCACCGTCG
>CAYUZG010000074.1:0-9505 GCA_964449605.1 uncultured Verrucomicrobiota bacterium
TGTTCCACTCGGGCATCCTGTGGGACAACACGGCGAGCTCGCAGTACAACCGGCCGGTGCTATTCGAGTGCCTGCTCGGGATCGAGGGGCTGCGGTTCGCGCTGGCGCACATCTCGTGGCCGTGGTGCGACGAGCTGATCGCCGTGTACGGCAAGTTCGCCACGAACCTGCGGGCTCGGCACAGTACGGCCGTGATGTTCGTCGATACGACGCCCGGCACGCCGCCCATCTACCGGCACGACGCGCTCAGGAAGCTGTTCAAGTCCGGCATCGCGCCCGGCGGCGAGGTCCTGTTCCGCGTCGAGGACAACGTCTTCTTCGGGAGCGACCGCAGCGTGAACCGTTTCGACGTGGAGGGCGTGCGCGACCTGATCGCGCTCGACCGGGAGATCCTCGACGAGATCGATCTCGACGAAACGACCAGGGAAGCGTATTTCAGCCGCAACCTGCTGCGCTTCCTCGGCGAGGAGACCGCCTCGGCTCGAAGCGGTTGAGCACGCGGTTACTCCTCGGCGTCCTCCTTGGACTGAGCACGTTTGGTCTCCAGCCTGTAGACGCCGGCGCCGTCTGTGGCAGCGTAGACGGCGCTGTCGGCCGGTGAGACGGCGATCGCCACAACGTCTCCGGCGAAGTCATCGTCGTCATGAATCGTTTCGAACGTCTTGCCGCCGTCGAGGGTGAGCAGGATGCCCTGTGCGGCGACGTAGAAGATGTCCGGGTCCGTCGGGTCCATGCCAACGGAGTGGAACAACCAATGCCCGGCGACCTCGATGGCCTGCCATGTTTCTCCGGCATCGCGCGACAGATGCAGCCGTCGATTATGTCCCACAACGATCATCCTCGGATCGGCTGGATGGACGTAAACGGGGATGCGGGACGCCTCCCCCTCAAGAGACATGATCGGCTCCCATGTCTTGCCGAGATCGGTGCTCCGCACAAGCTGTCTGTCATCGGATACTTGGTAGATGATCTCAGCACTTGTCTGCTGCACGGTCGGGAAGCGACGTGTGTAGCTCCTGGGTACGGTCCCGCCCGTCGGGTGCCACGTCTTCCCCCGATCGGTTGTCTGGAAAACCTTGTCGCCGCAGAGCGCGCAGAAGATGTCCGCGTTCTCCGGGTCGAAGACGAAGCCTTCGAGCCAACGGCTGGAAACCTCGGGAATGAGGCGCCAGGTGTCTCCGCCGTCTACACTGATTCCGATTCGGCCCTCTTCCGAGGCCCAGAACAGCATAACCTGAGGGTCCAGCGGATGGACGGCGAGGCCTGAGTCCGCCACCATCGAGCTAACCTGCTCCCATGATCCTGCGCCGTCTGTGCTCCTGAAGATGCCGGCCTGGCCGCTGGTGTACACAACCCCGTCTTCTTCCGGGTTGCAGACGACACTGCTGGCCACGAACCCGCTGAGCCCATGATTCACGGCGGTCCAGGTCCTGCCGTAGTCGTCCGTCTTCTCCACACCGAGACGAGACGGGCGGTAGACGGTATTCGGGTTGGTCGGGTGGGCGACGAGACGCCGGAACGTCCACGTCGATCCGGCATTGACATTCCCGATGCGGTAGAGAAAGAGCTTGCGCAGCGTCTCGATGGTGGCCGTTTGCTGCATACCCGGATCGGACTCAGCGGAATAGAGAAACTCCCACGACTCACCGCCATCATCGGAGAAGTAGAATGTATCGTCCCCGTCATCGACGTCGGCGTAGAGAAGCTCGCCTTCCTCATCTCCGACACGCAAGGCTTTGAGTCGGCGAGGATCGAATGGCACGTCCATGGCGCGCCAGGTGTCGGCACCATCCGACGTGAGATACAGCACGTTCGTCTCGATTGCGAGCTCTATCCTCCCCTGTTCGGTTTCGTCCGAACGATGTCTCCTCAGTTGCCATCCTGCCATCGCCGGATCGCCTGTCTTCCAGTCATAGCCGCCGTCCCTGCTCACATAGCGAGTTTGCTTGCCGGAGTGGTCAAGCGTGATGGAAACGATCATCGGATCGTCGGGGTCTGTCGCAAAGCTGCCAAGCGATGGGTAGGCCGCGTCATCCTCTCCCTCGTTGTCGGAACGCAGCCTACTCCACGTCACGCCGCCGTCCTTGGACTCATAGAAAGACTTCGCGGAGGATGCGATGTAAAGGATGTTGGGGCAACGGGGATCGAGCCCGGAGTGCTCAAGACTCCGGTAATGAAGGCCATCGTTCTTGAGCTCCCATGTCTCGCCGCCGTCGGTGCTCCTGAGCACGCGGCTGAATTGCTGCACAACGTAGATGGTGCTCGGGTTCTTGGAATCGACCGCAATCCCGCCTCCCTCGCCCCAGTTCCCACCATCAAGGCTGAGCGGCGTCCACGAATCGCCGCCGTCCGTGCTCTTGTACATGGTCGAACCGCATGCGGCGTAGACAGTATCAGCGTCTGTGGGGTCAACGGCGAGTTTTTGAATGTAGAATCGCGGCACGGCCATGTTGAGGGGTGCCGTAGCCGTCCACGTCGCCGCGCCGTCGGTGGATCTGAAAACGCCGTTCGACGTTCCCGCGTAAAGCACGTCAGGACTGCCCTCGCACAAGTCAATGGCGTTGACTTGCGCACTATGTGGACCGCCCTCGTTGATCCACCGGTACTGGTCCGCGTTGCCCCAGACTTCGGCGACGATGACATTGTCGTCAACACCCTCATCATCCTCCGTCTCAGGTGCAGCAACCTGGGTTTCAGGCTCAGACTCGGCGGTCTTTGTCTCCTCGGTTGCCTGTCCTTGCACGAAGGTTGTCCCACCGATAAGAATGAGCGCGCCGCAGGCGACGCCGATGACGGTGGCTTTGAGCGTGCGCGGCAGGCGGCGCAACAGCAGCATGCGGCCGCTCAGGAGCGTCTCGACACGCTGGAAGAGCTTCGAGCGGTAATGGGCGACGCCGACGGTCGCGAGCCGGCAGTGCGAGAGCACGCGGACCTGCTCGAACAGCGACGTGAGGCACTTGGCGTACGAGACGGGCCGGCCGGTGGCGCGAACAACGGCTTCGTCGCACGATTCCTCGCGGGCGGCGTCGAGCGCACGGCTCGCGAGCCACACGGCCGGATGGAAAAACAACACGGCCTGGACGAGACGCTCAATGACCATGACCAGCGGATCCATCCGCTTGACGTGCGTGAGCTCGTGCACGGCGATCGCCTGCAGATCGCGTCCGGACAACTGCTCGACGAGCCGTTGCGGGAACAGCACGCAGGGCCGGAACAGACCCGCAGCGACCGGGACGGTCAACTCACGCGAAAGCCGGAGCGCGACGTTCCGCCGGACGTCGACCATCGCCTTGGCCGAGGCGAACGCCCGAAGCAACGCTGTGCTGCGGGCGGGAACCGCGCGCCTCACCAACCGCCACACGGCGAACTGGGCGATGAGCAAGCGCGCCATCAGCACGAGAACGCCACCGAACCAAAGTACCGCGGCCCAAAGTGCCCAGTCTCGACGAAGCGAACGACCCGGCGGAGTCTCCCCAGCAACAACGGAGGAAGCTGCCGCGGGGCGACGGTCCACCGAGACAACGGTCGTCGGCGAGGCAAGCCGATCATCGATGCCCGGCTCGTCGACCTCGGCCATTGCCGTGCGCCGGAACGTCTCGGGCGCTTCGGCGGTCGGTGTGTACCTATCTTGGCTCGCGAGGGTCTGTGGTGCTTCGTCTTGCACGAGGGCCGCTGGTTCGGTCGTTGCGTCGTGGGCGACCTGCACCGGATCGGGAGTCAGCTCGACTGCCAGCGGCACCCGCACAAGCTGCACGTTGCCCAGCAGACCGGTCACCGCGACGAGCGGGCACACGGCCATGCCGGCCAACGCCAGGAGCCACACGAGATGGCGCGTCAACGGACTGCGCGGACGGAACAGCTTGACGGCTGCGTACGCAATCAGGAACACGACGCCGCATTGCCAAATGGTGTTGAGGAGAACGAGGAGGACGCTGCTATCGAGCCCCTGCATCATATTGGCCAGACTATGCATTGCTCTCACTCCCACTCTCCGGTCCGGGTGTGTCTGGTTCCTCCGGACGTTCCCGTTCCTTCTCGGCAATCATCTGCTTCATGCGCTCGAGCTCGCCCGGCTGGATCGTCTCTTCGTCAAGCACGTGCGCGAGAAACGCCGCGGCCGAGCCGTCGAAGAGCCGCCGCGTGATGTCGCCAACGATGCCGCTGACGATGCGTTCGCGCTGCACGACGGGCTTGTAGACGTACGTCCGGCCGTCCACCTCGTGCGTCAGCAGGCCTTTGCCTTCCAGGTCGCGCAGCATGGTGAGCACGGTCGTGTAAGCCATCTCCCGCGTGGTCGAGATCACCTCGGTCACCTCGCGGACGGTGGCCTTGCCTCTTGCCCAGACGATTTTCATGAGCTCGAGTTGCACATCACCCAGCTTGAACGGCTTCCCAGCCATGTTGCTCGTCTCCTGCCAGCATCCTCGGTTCGACTGTCCGGCACGGGCGGCTCACGGGTCTGCCCGCTTAATACGGGCACTATAATACTAGCAGACTAATACCTCGTCAAGTGTTTTTCTCAAAAAAGCTGCGTTTCCACGTATTCAACTCGTTATCAAGGGGATACAGTGTGTCCCGCGCCGAAGGGCCGGTTACCTGTCGCCCTCTGGCGTAGATGGGGGCTGCTCTGACTCGAGCCGGTAGACGCCGAAGGCGTGGGTGCCGACGTAGACAGCGCCGTCGGCGGGCGAGATAGCGAGGCAACTGGTGGCGCTCAAGGGGATCGGATCGCCGAGCCGTTCGAATGTCTTGCCGCCGTCGTGGGTGCGGAGCACGTCGCCGTCGTAGCTGCCGAGGTGGAACGTGTTCGGGTCCCCCGGCTGCAGCTCGATGAAGGTGGGGTGGCACGGGGTCGTGATGCTGCGCCAGGTCTCGCCGGCATCCGTGGAGAGGAAGACGCCGCCGTGGCCGGTGCACACGACAACGGTTTTCGGGTCGCCCGGGTCGGTCATTCCGTCGCTGATCGCGGCTTGCGCCGACGGGAGATCGAGCGTCCTCCATGTCTTGCCGAGGTCCGTGGTGCGCATGAGCTTCGTCTCATCTTCGATGCGGTAGATGAGCGACGCGCCGCTCTTGGCGATGGCGCCCCAGACGGTGTAGAGGCGCCCGGTGTCCTCGGCGTCCCACTCAGCGTGGACCTGCCACGTGCGGCCGGCGTCGGCGGTTGCCCACATCGTCGCGTAGCCCACGGCGCAGAATCGCTTGGCGTCTCTCGGGTCGAAGAAGAACGCGAGGACGGTTCGATCGCCGGGGATGCCGGAGATCGTGCGCCACGTCTCGCCCGCGTCGCTGCTCATGGAGGCGCCGCTACTAAAGCCGGCCGCGAGGACGAGACGAGGCGTAAGCGGATGGACGGCTACGACGCATGTTGTGGGCCCCCGGCGGACACGCTGCCACGTCTTGGCGCTGTCGGCGCTCTTGTAGAGGCCGCCGGTGCCTGCGGCGTAGACGACGCCGCGTGTCTTCGGGTCGGCGGCGATATCGTACACCGCGACCGCGATGATGCCGTGGTTCATTGCGCGCCAGGTGAGGCCGCCGTCGACCGTCTTGGTGATGCCGGCCGCGCGGTCGGTCGCGTAGGCGATCTGCGGATTGGACGGATCCACCACGGGCGCCTCGTTGAGCGTCCGGCCCGACCCGAACAAACACGGGAACGTCGCGTTCAGCTCCTCGATCGTGGCGGTGTCCGTGCCGTCGGGATCGTCCTTTCTCGAGTACAGGAACTCCCAGGTTTCGCCGCCGTCGGCGGAGAAGAAGTACTCGCCGTCCTTCGACCCGGCGTAGAGGAGGTCGTCTCGCGTCGCGCTGACGCCGATGGCCTCAAGCCTCCACGGCCGGCAAGGCACATTGAGCGCGCGCCATGTCTTGCCCTCGTCGGGCGACGCAAGCACCTCCCCGTTCTGCTGCGACTCGAAGGTGAGCTGGAGCTTGCGGGGGTCGCTGGGGTTGATGTGCATGGCGACGGGCTCGATCCAGGGCGGCTTGTCCGAACCGGTCCACTCCTGGGCGCGGCTTGTGGCTTCGAGCGTGTACGATTGGTCGTTGAAGAGTATCGTGAGCTTGAAGCGCTTCGGGTCGTCGGGCGATTGCTCACTGGCCTCGATCGAGACGCCCTCGAGGCGTCCGCCGGACTGGCGCCAGGTTGCGCCGTCGTCCGACGAGAAAACGGCTCGCTTGCCCTCCGTGAGGGCGTACACGGTGCCGGGGGCGCGAGGGTCGGCAAGCACATGGCGGACCTGGGAGACGGCCGGGTCGCTGAGACAGCTGGTCCATGTTTCGCCGCCGTCGGTCGTGCGCATAAGTGGCCCGTCCCACGGCAAGGCGTAGAGGGCGTTGGCCTCACCGGTGCCGAAGGTGAACGCGCGGAGGCTTCGCCATTCTGTACCGGGTATGCTCTTCCACGTGAGGCCGGCGTCGGTGCTCTTGAACATCCTGATGGAAGACGCGTAGAGCATGTTGCTGTCGGCCGGATCGACGAGAAGCTTGCGCACCTGCATTGGGAACCCGTCCGCATTCGTTGGTTGCCCGAGATACGCCCATGTCTCGGCGGCGTCTGTTGACATGTAGATACCGCCTTCCGTTGCAGCGTAGACCAGGTTGGGATCGGCGCCGTACAGCGCCACCGAATAGGCGCGACCGCCGTATGGGCCACCGTCGTTGACCCATCGGCACGGTTCCTCGGCCCTAGGGACACTGCCTACCAGACGGGACCGCTGTCGGACGCTGGTCGACGTGCCGGCCGTGACGGTGCGCGTGCCGTCGGCGCCGATTCGCTCATCGAGCAGGCCGCTGCCCTTGACCATCGTGATGCGCAGATCGAGCGGGCCCTCGACGGCATCGTCGATGATGAGGCGCTTGGCCTTGTAGCCGTCGGGGCAGATGATCAGCGTGCGGGCCGTCGTTGCTGTCGTGAAGCGGCCCGTGTCGGTGCGGTACTCAACGACCTTGCGATTGGGCGACGGCTCGTGGAGCAGGTCGCCGACGGTGAAGTGCGTGACCGGCGAGCCGGCCTCGTCGACGAGCACGCCGGTGAGTCTGAGCGCCCCCTGCGCTGGATCGGGCGGGTACGTGATGCGCGCGTCCGTCGTGCCTGTGGGGACGCCGAGCAGGCGTACGCCCCGGGACGGATTGGGCATGATGTTCCAGGCGCCGTCATTGAGGTAGCCCAGGAGGAAGTGGCCGTCGGCGTCGGTGCACGTGCTCGAGCGCAGGTCGCGGCCACCGGGCCCGTAGGCCATGATGCACACGTACGGCACGGGGCGGCCGTCCGAATCAACGACGGTCCCCTCGATCGTGCCCTTGCCCGAGGCCGAAAGTGTGAAGCCGAGAGGCGCGGCGCTGCCGTCATCGCCGATGCGCACCTCGCTCGGTTTGGCGAACGGCGTGTAGTCGGCATGGTCCGCAAGAACGAGCCATTCACCGGGACTGAGGCCGTGGGCCGTATAGCGTCCCGCCGCATCCGTGAGAGCCCTGCGGGTCGTGCGGCCCGACCTGATCTCGTACCAACGGGAGCCATCGTGCTCGTCCTTGGGCCACATCCAGACCCAGGCGTTGGGAACGGGTTGCTTCTTCTCGTCGAGGACGGTGCCGGTCAAGGCTGCCCCGCGACGCAGGACGATGCGCAGCTCCTTGCTCTTCGAATCGTCCGGGATGACGACGCCGTCGACGAAGGCGGCGACGTAGCTGCAATGCTCGACGGTGACCGTATACGGAACGCCGATCGCGAGCTGCTGCCCCCTGGAGTTGTAGACATAGGCGCGGGTCGAGAACCGGCCGCCGATGTCGGTCTCGATCTGCTGCGGCCTACGCGTCGTAGGCGACGGGTCGGCCGGCTCGGCTTCGTCGACGACGACCATGGCGCGGGCAACGGGCGCTCCGTCCTCGTCGACGACGATGCCGCTGATGCGCGGCTGCGTTGTACCGAAGGCGAGGAGCGGCTCGTCGAGCTTGAGATCGAAGGCCGTCAGGTTCTGGCCGGGGTCGACGTGCGCCGTGCGATTGCCTTGCCAGCTTGTCACGTTCGCCCACGCGCAGCCGGGGGTGACCGTCAGATCACCCGTCGGGACGCCGGTGAAGCAGTACCGACCGTCAGCGTTGGCCAGGACGCGTGCCGCATAGATTACGCCCATCCGGGCGGAGACCCAGACGCCAGCCACAGGCTTGCCCGTGTCTGCGTCGGCGACGGTCCCTTGGACAGTGCCGGTCGGTTGCGCGCGTATGACGATCTCCCGGTCTGCGTTGTCGCGCGCGTCGATCCCGGCGGTGCCGGCGCATGCGGCCGCCGAGGCGACAAGCGTCATGTCCGCCGGCTGGCAATGCTCGATCGTGAAGCGGCCCTGCGCGTCGGTCGTCGACCAGTTCTGGTCGTCGATGAGCAGGGACCAGACCAGGGCGCCCTCGATCGCCTCGCCCGTTTCGGCATCGACGACGCGGCCGTGCAACGTGCGCCCGGCGGCTGCAGTGATGTGCACGCCATCGCCCTTCGGCCGCAGGTCGCGCGAGATGGCGGCCGCGGTGCCGCGCACGGCGATCCGGAACAAGGTCACGTCGGCCAAGCCCGCTTCGTGACGCGAGATGATGCGTCCTTGCTCGTCGGATATGCCGAGGAGGTAGTCCGCATACTCTACGTCGGCGCCGGCGATCGGCTCGCCGGCCTCGTCGGTGACGAGCACGTCGACGCGTTCGCCCGGCGTGACTGGCAGCATGTGTATGACAACGTCGTCGCGGCGCTCGCCCTGGTCGAAGAACATGACCATGGTCGTGTCGTAGGAACGCATCTGCGCCGGGTCGATGTGGAAGCCCGGCTTGATGCACGCGAACACGTTGCGCCCGACGCCGAGGCCGGTGACCTCGAACGAGCCGTCCCTCCCCGTCGGGCCCGATCGGCGCATGGGAACGAGTGTCGGGAATCTGAGGCAGGCGTGATTCACGACGGAGATGACGGCTCCGGCGATCGGTCTGCCGTCGCCGTCGATGACGCGGCCGGCGAGCACGCACGTGTTCTGATCGGATTGCGCGGCAACGTGTCCAGCCGAGACAGCGCACCACACGACGATAGCACCAAGACAGCCTCTGAGTAGCTGCATCGGTTTGCCTCCTGTTTTCCGTGCGGGCTCCTGGATGGGTGTCGTCCTCGATGGCGTTGTCCGTTTCTAGTCTTGATTCCCTTCCCCTGCGGTGCGCGCGTCGATCTCGAGGTGGTAGACGCCGGCGCCGCTTATGACGGCGTAGACGGCGCCGTCGGCGGGCGAGACGACGATCTGGTAGATGTCTGCGTGTGGGAGGGCGTTGTTGAGTTCCTCGAATGTCTTGCCGCCGTCGCGCGTGCGCAGGACGCCTTCGCGATTGTCGTATCCACCAACGTAGAAGACGTCCAGGTCCGTCTGGTCCATACCGATGCAGCCGCTCCACCAGTGCTCGTGCAAGGGATCTTCCGGGAGTTGCACCGTTCGCCACGTCTCGCCGGCGTCGCGCGACATGTGGAGCCGGCCGTTGCATTCGGCCG
>CAYUZG010000075.1:0-9367 GCA_964449605.1 uncultured Verrucomicrobiota bacterium
GACGAGCTGGCGAGCGCCACGATCACCTCGATCCTGCACGCGGTGCAGGCCGCCGGCGAGGCGCTCGAGTTCGGCGAGCCGGCCCAGCTGATGATCCAGTACGCGAACGGGTGGTTGCTGGTCACCAGGCTCAGCGAGGAATGCCTGTTGGTGACCGCCGTCAACAACGAGGCGAACCTCGGCTGGGTCCGCCACGCGATCCGCAAGCATCAGGGCAAAATAACAGACGCGCTCTAGCCCGCCGTGGCCAGGGGTCCGGCGGGCGGCTGGTCCAGAGGAACGGCTTCGGCGACGCCGATGCGTCGCACGGTCGTTACAGAGGAACAACTTCGGCGACGCGGATGCGTCGCCCGGGCGCCGGGTGAAGGGGCAGTCATGTCGGCAATCAACTACGCCTCCAAGGAGATCTACTTCAAGATCGTCTACTACGGCCCCGGCATGGGGGGCAAGACGACCAACCTGCAGTACGTGCACCAGTCGATCCCGCAGGACAACAAGGGCAACCTGGTCAGCCTCGCCACCGACCAGGACCGCACGCTGTTCTTCGACTTCCTGCCGGTCGAGGCGATCCAGATCCACGGCTTCACCACGAAGTTCCAGCTCTACACCGTGCCCGGGCAGGTGCACTACAACGCCACGCGCAAGCTCGTGCTGCGCGGCGTCGACGGGATCGTCTTCGTGGCCGACTCGCAGTGGGACAAGATGAAAGAGAATATCGAGAGCTTCCGCAACCTCGAGGAGAACCTGGCCGAGTACGACTACTCGCTCGATGAGATCCCCCACGTGCTCCAGTACAACAAGCGCGACCTGGAGGCGATCGCGCCCGTCGAGTACATGGAGTTTCTGCTCAACCGGCGCCCGACGCGGGTCTCGTCGTTCGAGTCGATCGCCATCGAGGGCAGCGGCGTGTTCGACACGCTCAACCGGATCTCGAAGCTGGTGTTGCACAAGCTCAACCAGGAAATGGAGGCGCGGCCGCGTGCCTGACGGCGCCCGGCGCGGGCCGACACGGGCACAACGGCAGGGAGACTGACAGGTGGCCGGCTGCAATTGGGTCCTGTTTGAAGAAGACATCGAGCGACTGAACACGTCGCTCGACGTATTCCTCAGCGAGACCGACGCCCAGTGCGTGCTCGTCATCGACAAGGGCGGCCATCTGATCGCCGTGCGCGGGCTGACCGACTCGATGGACACCGCCTCGCTCTCGGCGCTCGCGGCCGGCGCGTTCGCCTCGACGCGCGAGATCGCCCGCCTCATCGGCGAGCCGGAGTTCAGCGTCCTGTTCCACCAGGGCCGCCGCGAGCATATCCACGTCTCGCTCATCGACGGCGACACGCTGCTCATGGCGATCTTCGACGACCGGACCACAATCGGCATCATCCGCCTGTACGCCAAGGACACCGAAGAGGAGATCGCGCGCCTGTTCGCCGAGGTCAAGCGCCAGCGCCAGCGAGGCGCCACGGTGCTCGAGGAGCTGGGCGGCGCCCGGGTCGACGCGCCGTTCCGGCCGGCCTGAGCGCAGCGCGCGGCCACACCGATGGGCCTTGTCGGCAATCTGAGCGACCTGAACGTCGCCAACATCATCGAGCTCAACTGCGTCGAGCGGCACTCGGCCCAGCTCACGGTCAAGACGCGCTCGGGCGACGCCATGGTGTTTTTCGACAACGGCGAGATCGTCCACGCGCGCTGGGGCGACTTGAAAGGCACCGAGGCCCTCTACCACATCCTGCGCCTGAGCGACGGCGAGTTCCACGTCACGGGCACGACGGCGCCCGAGCGGACGATCTTCGAGTCGTGGAAGGGGCTCGTGCTCGACGGCATGCGCGCCTTCGACGAGACGCGCCGCCTCCAGGACGACATCGCCCAGAGCCTGGCCGACGAGCTCAAGAGCCTGCCGGGCGTCTCGCGCCTGCTCGTGGTCTCCAAGGACGGGACCGTCGTGCACAACCAGGGCGGCACCCCGTACGAGCGCGCCTACGCGCTCAGCGCGTTCCTGACGGCCCAGGGCTCGGCGCTCAGTGACGCGCTCCACTTCGGCCCGCTCAACTACGCGGCCTACCTGCGGGGGCGCGAGAAGGAGTTCGTGTTCAACTGCGACCAGTTTTTCGTGATGCTCGCCGTGCCGCGGTCGGCCGACATCCGACCCACGAGCGCGCTGATCGAGACGATTCGGGCCAAGCTCAAGGCGAGCGAGAACGAGCTCGTGCCGCGCCAGGAGGCCGAGGAGGAGGCGCGACGATGAGTGCGCCGCTTGCGAAGCTGTTCACGCCGTCGGCCAAGGCGCTCGCCGAGGCCCTCGACCCCATCGGCGCCATGCCCGGGGTGACCGACTACCTGTTGGTCGACGCGCGGGGCGTGCCGGTGGCGCGCACGTCGCACTACGGATACGACGACGAGCGCCTGGCTCTGGCCACCGAGGCGCTCCGGCGCAGCGGCCTCGTGCTGCGCGCCTACCTCGGGGCCGACGCGCCCGAGAGCGAGCCGCTCGCGCTGCGATTCAGCAACGGCTGGCTGCTGGCGTGGTGGCTCGGAGGCGCCACGCTCGTCGTGTTCGGCCGGGAAGGGCTCGATCTGCCCACGATCCGGATGCGCGTGAGCATCGTGCACCGCGAACTGGCCGAGAGCCGGCGGCTCAGGCGCTTCCTGGCGAGCGGCCCCGACAGCGGACTCGACTGGGCCCGCGCAACCGCGCAGTCCGATGAGGAACGATGCTGGATCGACACGATCGCCGGAGGGGGCCGCGATGGATGAGGGGCGAGTCATCGACGTGATCCGCGCCGAGTACGTGCGCGCCGTGGGGCCGATGGGCCACGTGCTCATCGACGAGGTGCTTGCCGACCTGGGCCTGAGCAGCGAGCAGATCCCGACCGAGAAGCTGCCCGAGCTCATCGAGAAGCTCGGCTGGGAGGTGCACAGCGAGCGCCGCCGCGTCGCGTTCCAGAAAGCAACACTCGAACACCTGCAGAGCATCCGATAGAAGCAATGAGCGCCACACGCCCCCAACATCATGAAGCGCCCGCGACGCTGCGCTGGAAGCTGTTCGGCGCCGTCGCCGCCGTCGTCGTCGGGGTGGCCGCCCTCTCGCTGCTGCTCGCGCGCGACGCCGTGCGGCGTTTCGTGCGGCTCGACGAGATCGAGCGGCTGCGCGAAGGCCCCGTCGTCGAGCTCAAGCAACGTTGCCTCGACTACCTGACCGACCGCGACCGCCACAGCGTCGAGAAGCTCATGGCGTCGCTGGTGGCCAAGCACGATCAGCTCGCCTACATCTGCTTCGTCGACCCCGACCTTGCCGACCCCGACCTTGTCGACCCCGAGGGGGCCGGGCTGCTCTCCAGCACGGCGGCGCCGCCGGGCGAGCTGCTGGCCCTGGCCCAGGACGCGGCGGCGGTGCCGGACGAGGGGCGGACGCGGCGCGTCGGCGGCGAGCGGGTCGTCGACGTGACCGCCACGACGGCCACCAAGCCCGCTTACACACTGCACTTGGGGCTTCGCACGGCCGCCATCGATGGGCGGATCCGCAGCCTGTTCACCAAGATGACGCTGATCGCGGCCGTGATCGCCGGCGGCGGTCTGGCCGTCGCGTTCGGCCTCATCGTCCTGGTCACCAGCCCGCTCCAGACGCTCGCGACCAACGCCTCGCGGCTGAGCCTCGGCGACATGCGCGTCACGTTCAACCCGCGCGGTCGCGGCGAGCTGAGCTGGCTGGCCGAGGCGCTCGACCGGCTCAAGGAGAGCGTGCTGTGCGCGCTCAAGCGCAGTGGGCCGAGACCTCACAGTCCGATGCGCGGCGCCCGCATGAGCGAGACCCCTGTGGGGAACGACTCCGTGCGGGCCGGCAAAAAGTAGCTTGACAGCCGGAAGCGCCGCTGCCTAGCTTACCCCCTATGGACGCTCTAGCGTCCGCGTGCAGCACGAACATCCAGCCGGGAGTCACGCCGATGCCCAGGTCCCTGCGAGCCACCAGTGCCGGAGCGATCGACTTCGGCTCGTTCCTTACGACAAACGCCGCCACCGGTGAGATCCGCACCAAGCATGATGCGCGCGTCGTGGTCCTGACGGCCGAGAGTTTCCTGGCGCTGGCCGACGCCGTGCGCGACCGCCTGGGCGACGAGGTGACCGACGTGCTCTACCGCGCGGGCTACGCGTGGGGCCGCCACCGGTTCGCCGAGTTCGTCGCCGACGCCGAGACCTCGGGCGAGGTGCTCTACCACATGCGCAATATGGGCCTCGATCAGTTCAAGGACCGCTTCAACGACGTGCTCGTGTGCGGCGGGTGGGGCACCTTCAACATCGAGGAGCGGTTCGAGGTCGTGCTCGTGCACGTGAACAACTCGGCGTTCCACGAGATGGTCTCGAGCCATGACCGCCGCTACACGGGCTTCTTCGCCGGGTTCGTCGCCGGGTTCTTCACCCAGCTGATCGGCGTCAAGCTCGACGCCGTGCAGGTCGGCGGCTTCGGCGATGCGCAGGAGCCGTGCACGTTCCTGCTCGCCGACGAGTCGATCATCTCGCCCGTGCGGCTCTGGGTCGACAGCGGCAAGAGCTACGACGAGGTGCTCAACCTGGTCCAGGCCGGCGACTACACGAACCAACCGCCGAAGCGCAAGAGCTAGCGGAGCCCCCCGATGACCGACGAGCCGAAACACAACGAGAGCCCGTCGCCCACCGACGAGGCGTTTGAGGAAGCGCTCGACGCCGCCGAGGTCTTCAACGACCTGGCGAACGAGGACGTCGCGCTCGGCGTCGGCAAGGGTCTCGACGACGACGCGCTCGATGACGAGGCCGTCGAAGCCCAGGATTCCGAGGCGTTCGCCGACGAGTTCGAGCTGCCTGCGCCTCAACCGGCCGCCGTGGCGGTCGAGATCGAGGCGGCGCCTTCGGCCGAGCCGGACGCCGGAGCGGCCGACGAGGCTGCAGCGCTCGCACCCGCGGCGGCTGAGTTCGCGGCCCGAGGGCCGTCGATCGGCCAGCTCTTCAAACCCGTGGTCAAGCACTCCCCGCCCTCGAAGATACGCATTGAATCCGACTCGATCGGCGCGCTCTTCCATCGGTTCATCGAGCAGGGATAGCCGGCCGATGGCTGCTGCGAGCGAGATGATCAGCATCGTCAGCCAGAAGGGCGGCGTCGGCAAGACCACCACGGCCCTTTGTCTCGGCTGGTTCCTGGCGCGCGCCGGCCACCGCGTGCTCCTGCTCGACCTCGACGCGCAGAACGGGCTCGCCATCGGCCTCGGGCTGGCCAAGGCCGAACGCGCCTCGGGCAGCTACGAGATGCTCACGCACCGCATACGGCTCGACGAAGCGGTGAGACCGACGCAGTTCGAGAGGCTCGACGTGATGCCGTTCGGCCAAAGCGCGGCGAGCCCGACGCTGATCGAGGCCACGCTCGGCCTGGGCAGCACGAAGCGCACGTTCGCCGAGGCGCTCGAGTCGCTGCGCGAGCGCTACGACTACATCCTGGCCGACACCCCCTCGGGCAGCGCCACGAGCCTCAAGTTCGCCCTGTTCCGCGCCGACAGCGTCCTGCTGCCCCTGCAGTGCCAGCCGCTCGCGCTGCGCATCCTGCCGGGCTTGCTGCGGACGATCCGGTCGATCAAACGCACGATCAACCCGAAGCTGCGCATCCGGGGCCTGCTGCTGACGATGTTCGACCTGTGGGATGACACAAGCGAGCGGATCGCCTCGCAGGTGTGGGCCCACTTCCCTGAGCGGCTCGTGTTCCGGTCCACGATCCCGGCGTCCGACCTGTTCCAGAACCTGTTCGCGCACGACACCAACCCGCTGCTCGAGCAGGACCCGCCCGAGGCGCTGCGCGCCTACGAGCTGATCGCCGAGGAAATCGCCGGGCACCGAAGCGACAGCGTCGTCGGGAGCTGAGGCGCTCGCGCAGGGCCCGCCGGAGTGCCCCCCCATGAAATGGGCCGTTGCATTCCCAGGTCAAAAGCAGTAGACTTATCAGCACGCAGGGGCGGCTCCGAGTCGTGAGCTGAAGTGCATCAGGAGAGGAGGCGACTATGTTCAAGCGGTCTGACGCCGTGTTTGTGATGGGTTTCTACAACGTCGTCGCCGGTGTCGTCTTCTTCTTCCTGTACGGGCAGATATTCAAGCTCTTCGGCATCGAGGCGTACACGCCCGCCCATGCCCCGGCCATCCAGATCCCGTGCTTGTTCCTTGTCGTGTTCGGGATCGGCTACCTGTTGGCCTCGCGCGACCTGGTGCGCAACCGGGCGCTGCTGTTCGTCGGCGTGCTCCAGAACGCCGGGATCACCGCTCTGGCCCTCTGGTATTGGTACAACCAACCGGACCTCATGCATCTCGTCTACCTGCTGCCGGCCGGGATCAGCGCGCTGTTCGCGATCACGTTCCTGGTGGCCTGGGCCGGGACAATCGTCGACGCAGGGCGCCGGCGGCGTCGGGCCAAGGTCGTGCCGGCCGTGGGCGTCGCGAAGCGGGCCGAGGCGCAGGCCATGCCGGAACCTGAGGCGCGAGTTCCGACCCCGCCAGAGCCCGTAGAGCCGCCCGAGGAGGTTACGCCGGAAGAGCCTGAGGAGGGAGTCGGGCCACGCGAGCTCGAAGCCGCAACAGAGCCAACCTCACTCGAGGGGGAACGCCCCGCGCGCTCGCGGGCCGAACAAGACCAGAGCGACACGCCGAAAGGCAAACTGCCGCCAACGCCCTCTGACTGACACCGCTGTTGCCGACACCCACGTGACGTTGGCATTCGCTGGAGAGGCTCACGCGTTTTCTCATCCTGAGACGAACGCAAGTCCTCTTCGGCGAGGAGGCACACGATGTCACACGGCCACAAGCAAGATGAGGCTGCAGACGGACCTGACGGACCGCCACGGGAGCCGGACAGAGACAAGTACCGGACCCTGTTCGACGAGATGAACGAGGCGGTCGTCATCGGCGAGGCCGATACCGGGATCGTCATCGATGCCAACAAGGAGGCCGAACGGCTGTTCGGCCGGCCGCGCGACGAGATCGTCGGTATCCATCAGACCGAGTTGCACCCCCCGGCCAAGGCCGACGACTACCGCCACCACTTCGCCAACCACGCAACCAAAGGCCGCCTGGCCGACTACGACGGCGAGATCATCCGCAAGGACGGCACGGTCGTCCCCGTCTCCATCACCGCCACGCCATTCACCCTCGGCGGGCAGCCGCTCGTGCTCGGCCTGTTTCGCGACGTCACCCAGCGCAAGCGGGCCGAGGAAGCGCTCAGGAGATCGGAGCAGGACAAGGCGGCCGTGCTCGATGGCATGTCCGAGCTCGTCGTGTACCATGATCCGGACATGACGGTGCGGTGGGCGAACCGGGCCGCGTGCGAGTCGGTCGGTGCTTCCCCTGAGCAGTTGATTGGGCGCCACTGCTACGAGATCTGGCACGGGCGCCGGGAGCCGTGCGTCGACTGCCCCGTCGTGAAAGCACGCCAGACGGGTCAGCCCCAGGACGCGGAAACCAAGACGCCGGACGGCCGGATCTGGTTTGTCCGAGGCTATCCGCTAAAAGACGCGCATGGGCGTGTCGAGGCCATCGTCGAGGTGGTACAGGACATCACCGCACGCAAGAACGCCGAGGAAGCGGTCCACCAGAGCCGCGAGCAGCTCACGCTCGCCCTGGACGCCGTCAGCGACGGCGTGTGGGACCTCGACTGGCCTACTCGGACGTTCCACCGAAGTGACAAGTGGTACGAGCTGATCGGCTACAGCCCGGAGGAGCTCGCGAACTGGGAAGCGGCACATGGCTCCGTCGTCCACCCGGACGATCGAGCCGAACTGGGCGCAGCCACCCAACGGCACGCGCGCGGCGAGACCGCCTCCTACCGCTGCGAGTTCCGGATCCGTCACGGCTCGGGCGAGTGGCGCTGGATGCTTGGCCGGGGCAGAATCGTCGAGCGCGGCCCGAATGGCGAGCCGCTCAGGATGATCGGCACCGACACAGACATCACCCGCCGCAAGCGGGCCCAGGAGGAGCTGCGCCAGAGCGAAGAGCTGCTGCGTCGCGTCATGGATGCCGACCCCAACCTCATCTTCGTCAAGGACAGGAGCGGGCGCTACCTGCTGACCAACGAGGCGCACGCCAAGCTGTATGCGACAACGCCGGCCGAGATGATCGGCAGGACGGATGCGGACTTCGCGCAGAAGGGCTCGCCGCAGGCCCAAGAGGCCGACGACTTCGTTACTGACGACCTGGACGTAATCGAAAGCAAACGAGCGAAGTTCATCCCCGAGGAGTCGTTCACGCGCTCGGACGGCACGACCCGGTGGTTTCAGACAACCAAGGTGCCGCTTACGCTCGGCGGCGACACCGAGTGCGTGCTTGGGGTCGCCGTTGACATCACCGCCCGCAAGCGGGACGAGGACGAGCGCCGCGAGCTCGAAGCCGAGGTGCAGCACGCGCAGAAGCTCGAGAGCCTCGGCGTGCTTGCCGGCGGCATCGCGCACGACTTCAACAACCTGCTGGCGGGCATCCTGGGCAACGCGGACCTCGTCCTGAACACCTTGCCGGCGACCACACCGGCGCGAGACAGCATCGAAGAAATCAGGAAGGCCAGTGTGCGCGCCGCCGACTTGACCCGCCAGATGCTCGCCTACTCCGGCAAGGGCCAGTTCGTGGTCGGGCCGGTCAACCTCAACGAGCTCGTCGAGGAGATGGGCCACCTGCTGCATGCGTCAATCTCGAAGAAGGCGACGATCGCCTTCGACCTCGCCGACGAGCTGCCGTTGATCGAGGCCGACGCCGCGCAAGTCCAGCAGATCGTCATGAACCTGATCACGAACGCCTCGGACGCGATCGGAGACGCCGTCGGCGTCATCACGATCCGGACCGACACGGTCGAGGCCGACCGCGCCCTGCTCTCGGGGGCGTATTCCAGTGACGACCTGCCCGAGGGGCGCTATGTCTGTCTGCGGGTGGCCGACACGGGCTGCGGCATGGATAACACCACGTGCGCGCGCGTGTTCGATCCGTTCTTCACGACCAAGTTTGCCGGTCGCGGCCTTGGGCTCGCCGCCGTGCTGGGCATCGTGCGCGGCCACAGCGGCGCGATCACTGTCGAGAGCGAACGCGGCCGCGGCACGACGTTCACGGTCCTGTTCCCCCGTTCGGAGCGTGCCGTCCAGGCCGTTCCGGAGGCCGAGAGACCGGCCGGCGAGTGGCGCGGCACGGGAACGGTGCTGGTCGTCGACGACGAACAGCTCGTGCGAGACGTCGCCGCGCGCATCCTCGAGTACTCGGGCTTCGACGTGATCACGGCCGCTGAGGCGCAGCAAGGCGTCGAGCTGTTCCGCCAACTCGCCGACGAGATCACCGCCGTGCTGCTCGACATGACGATGCCCGAGATGAGCGGCGAGGAAGCGTTCCG
>CAYUZG010000076.1:0-9291 GCA_964449605.1 uncultured Verrucomicrobiota bacterium
CACGTGGATGATGGCGCCGCCGTTGAGCAGGACGCCGAACTGGACCGTGTACGTGCGCGGCCCCTCGCCGTTGAGGTGGTAGCGCTTGCAGAACAGCAGCGGCTTGCGCGGGCCGTCGCCGGGAGCGACCTCGGGCACGAGCTGATACCCCGTCTCATACGAATCGCGCGGCCCGCGATACGTCGGGCAGCGCACCTCACGCAGGTCGACGTAGTGCGGGTGCAGCAGCTCGAGCCGGTCGGGGTAGGCGTCGTCGTTGTCGGCCGCGTAGTCCTGGAGCGCCGACAGGATCCCGCCCATGTGGGCGTCGCAGATGATGTAGTCGTGGCATGCGCCCGGCTGGAAGAAATACATGAGGACGAACAGCGCAGCCGGCACGGCAAGCAGAACGACGAGACAGCCAATAGCCTTCAGCTTCATCGCCTCACGCCGCTACGGTTTCGGCCCGAATGCGATCAGACACCAAGGGTCATCGGAAGGGTCACCGTCCTTTATCGCCGCCGTCGACGGCCCCGTCAAGCTCCGTTTCGGCCGCCGCGCCTCGTAGACGACGCCCCGTGCCCGGCCCCTTTCGATTGAGCCCCATGCAAAGAGAGCGCCCCTGTTGACGGGCTCACAACAAGGTGAGATGATCATCGGCGGGGGGCCAGTGTCGAACCGCAGAGGGTGGGAACGTGAACGGTCAGCAAGTGCCGCAAGAAGGTCAATGGTGGGTCAAGGTTCCGGCGGGGCAGTTTGGGCCGCTCGACCTTGAAACGCTCCGCACATGGGTGCAGCAGCGTCGGATCACGCCGAACGACTTCGTCTACAGCCCGGAGACGAAGACGTGGACGCCGGCGGCGAGCGTGCCGCAGCTCGCGGGCTTATTCCCGTTGGGCGCAGCAGCGCCGGCGCCGTTTCCCGGGGCCCCGCTGCAGGTCGAGAAGAAGGGCGTCAACGTCGCGTTGATCGTCGTCGCTGCCGTAGGCGTCCTAGTCCTGGTCATTCTCGCCGGCATGCTGGTGCCCGCGCTCGCGCGGGCGCGTGAGTCAGCGCACCGTGTGGCATGCCTCAGCAACATGAAGCAGGCCGGCCTGGCGATGATGCAGCATGGAGAAGATCACGAAGGCCACTACCCGTGGCACCTCGGCGGATCCGACCCGAGGGAGGCGTGGCGCGACCTGGGAATGCTGTATCCGGACTACGTCACAGGGTTCAACGCGTTTATCTGCCCGAGCTCGAAGGATCGCGCCATCAAGGCGCCGGACGAGAAAAAGCCGGGTGACCCGTTCGACGCGGAAACACGCATCAGCTACAGCTACGGCTACGCCCGGCCGGCGCGCAGGCCGCTGCGGCCGTGGAGCACGAAGGACCCCAAGACCGTGCGCATCCTCGCCGACAAGAAGGCCGGCGTCGATCTGACCGACGAGTCGAACCACAAGCGCGACGGCCGCAATGTGCTCTATAACGACGGCCACGTTGAATGGAAGCACGGCCCCGAGCCGCTCGACCCTGACGCCGAAAGCAACCGGATCGGCAGACCCAACGCGCCCGACTACACCGACTGGTGGTCCGACCCGCCCTACCACGACGAGTAGACGAAGACCAAGGAGCCTGCCATGCGTGAGGAGGAATCTCTCGGCACGCGGCTCGCGTTGAAGGCCTTCGCAGCCGGCATGATGCTCTTCCTGGCACTCGCGATCCTGTTCGGCTGCGTCAACTGGGCAGTCCTCCCGTGGAAGATGAAGGAAGAGCGCCGCGCTCAATGCCTCCACAATTGCAGGGAGCTCGGCTTGGCCCTGAAGCAGTACGCGCAGGACTTCGAGCAGATCTACCCATGGCACGCCGGCGCATCGGAACCGGAGAACGCGTGGCTCGACCTGGGGCTCCTCTATCCGTGCTACCTCACCGGGTTCGAGGCTTTCCTATGTCCAAGCTCGCAAGAGCGCGGGCTCAAAGCGCCGGCATTCCCCGATGAGAAGGAGGCGTTCGACACGCTCAAGCCGGCCAACAGCAAGGAGGCGATCAGCTACGCGTACGGCGTCGATGCTTCGCTCGACACGGCCCTGTCCTGGAGTGAGAGCGCCTCGGCAACACTCCGACTGCTCGCCGACAAAAAAGCGGGCATTGAGATCAAGGGCAGCTTCGTCGAGCTCGCCGCCCACAAGGATGAAGGCCGCAACGTGCTCTATCAGGACGGCCACGCGCAGTGGGAACCCGGCGGCGCCGCGCTCGATCCCGACGTGGAGAACAACGAGGTAGGTAGACCCGATGCCGACGACTACTCGAAGTGGTGGTCCGACCCGCCGTGGTACGGCGAAGGCATGGGCAACGACGAAGCAGCCGAAGAGTCGGAAAACTAACCGCAGAGCCCGCTGAGCGCGCTGAGAAAAAGAACGCCCGAGGCGACCCGTCGCCTCGGGCGTTTATCTGTGCCGATCTGTGAAAATCGGTGGTTAACTCCCCTCCAGGTCCTTGATGCCCTGGTAGATGATCTCGAACAGCTCGGGGAGCTGGTCGACCTCGAGGCACGAGAACGCGATCCGCAGATCGACCTTGCCCATGCTGATCAGGCCGACGCCGTACTTGTCGAGCAGGTGGACGCGCAGCGGCTCGGCCTCGACCGTCTTGAGCTTGAGGCACATGAAGTAGCCGGCGTTGAACGGATAGGCCGTCATCACCTCGCCGAACTTCGGATCGCGCAAGACCTCGTGGATCGCGTCGGCGCGCGCCTTCATCAGCTCGAATTTCTGCTTCTTCTCGGCGGCGAAGTTCGGATCGTCGAGCGCCTTGAGCACGATCGTCTGCGACGGGTGCGGGCAATTCGAGATCGAGGCGCGGATGTCGCCCATCGTCTTCTTCTCGAGCGCGGTCAGGAGCTCGTCGTTCGCCGTGCCGCCGGGCGCGTACGTCATGAACCCGGTCCGGAAGCCCCAGACGAACTCCTCCTTGGTGGCGCCGTCGAGCTTGATCGCGAGCACGCGCGGATGCAGGTTGGCGACCCAACCGAAGATCGACTCCCCCAGACAATGCTCGTCGTAGACGAGGCCGAAGTAGGCGTCGTCGGTCACGGCGACGATGTTGATGCCCGCCTTGGCCGCCTCGAGGATGGCGTCGTGGATGCCGTTCGCCTCCTTGAGGTTGATCATGTAGCCGGCCGGGTTGTTCGGGAAGTTCATCAGGACGATGAGCTTGCCCTTTTTCTTCCCCTCGGCGAGCAGCGTCTCTTTGAACGCCGCCACGTTGAACGTGCCGCGCTCGTCGTAGGTCGCGAACGTCTTGATCTCGCCCTGCGCGCGCACCACGAACGTGAGCCGGTAGTTGCCCCAAAACAGGTCGGGCAAGATCACCACGTCGCCGGGATCGACGAACAGGTCGGCGACCAGGCTCAGGCCGCTCGTGACGCCCGAGGTGACGATCGGCAGGCCGAGCGTCTTGCCGTTGAGTTTCGGGTTCTCGACGAGGATCTTCTCGCGCCACCGCTTGCGCAGCTCGGGCTTGCCGTGCGTCGCGTAGGGGTAGAGGTCCTTCGGGTCGAGCCCGTTGAAGTACTTGTGCACGCACGGCAGGTACATGGGCGCGCCGTTCTCGAGCGCGATGCCGATCGAGGCGTTGAACTTGTGCCCCTTCTTCTTCGCCTCGGCGCTCTGGCTCAGGATGCCCTTGGGGAAGTACATCCGCTTGCCCAGGTCCGAGAGCATCTCGAGAACGTGCGGATTCGCTGCCTCGATCATGCCGTTGAGTTCTTGCGCGAGCGGATTCAGGGCTGGCATCGGTATCTCCTCCTCACACAGATGTCCCGGGTCGCATCGATCCGGGTTTCAGGTCAAGGCCGGGCACAGAGTATGCACGCCGCGCGTGAGCAGGTCAACATCCCCGGCAGAAAAAACAGCCGCGGCCGTCCGCGGGCTAGTAGCGCGTCCCGGAACTGCCTTCGCATGGTTGTCGGATTCCTCGCACGACAGGATTCGCCGCCGGCGTTCGGAGCCCGTTTTAACGGGCTTCCGATTCTCCTGGCAGGCCAGCCCTTGAGGGCTGGTTCACTCCGTGCGCCTCCCAGGCACGAGCCCGTTTCAACGGGCTTCTCGCCGAGGGCTTAAGCCAAGGAGATAAGGACGTTGAAACGCCCTTTGAGATTGTGCGTCGCGTCCGTGCACCAGCCCTGAAGGACTGGCCTATGAGGAGCTGGGCGTTGAAACGCCCGGACTGCGCGTGCGCACCCGTCAGCCTGTATTAGGCGGGCCAGCGCGTCCCGAACCGCCGCCACGCAGCGTGTACTCGCGCCATGTACCTGCGGGACGCGATACTAGATACCCGAGTAGATCTCGGCAATGGCCGAGATCTCGAACTCGAACGGGATGTGGCCCGGCTGTGGCTCGGACACGAGCTCGACGCCCTTCCTGTCCTTGCTCGTGAACTGGAGGTAGTCGGGCATCTCCAGGCGCGGGCTCCCGAGCGCGTCCTTGACCGGGATGCTGTTGAACGTCTTGTCCGCAAGCACGAGGGTGTCGCCGACCCGGAGGACGGCCGATGGGATGTCGAGCCGCTTGCCGTTGACGAGCACGTGGCCGTGCGAGACGAGCTGCCGCGCGGCCGGGATCGAGCGGGCGTACCCGGCACGGAAGACGATATTGTCGACGCGCGATTCGAGGATGCCGACGAGCCGGCCCGGCCAGCCCTGGGGGTGTTTGCGGGCGGCGATGCCCTTCTTGCTCATCCGGATGAAGCGGCGGAGCTGCCGCTCGCCGAGCCCGTAGTAGCGGCGCAGCTTCTGCTTCTCGTGCAGCCGGACGGCGTAGTCCGAAAGCTTGCGGCGCCGCCTGGTGACCATGCCGGGCGGGTTGGGTCGCTTGGCGATCGCGCCCGGCTTACCGAGGCCCGGTAGCTCGACGCCCAACCGCCGCTGGATCTTGTACTTGGGTCCCGTGTATCGTCCCATTGTCTTCCTCGCAATCGTCTCGCGTCATTCCCCGCCTGTGCCCAGAGGGCGCCAAGGCGCAAGGCATGTTTTATAGCCGCCCCAGCCCTCGTTTGCAAGCGATCTTTTGCCCCTGCGCGCAGTATTGCAGGCAGGCGGTCGAGTGCGGTATAGGAGGATGAGCTGTATTGGAGGGGGAAAGCACCCGACGTGAGCGCCGTCTATCCGGTCCGCCTGGGCCGCACAACGTGCTACATCGTGCCCGGTGACGAGTCGGCCGTGCTGGTCGATACGAGCACGCCGGGAACCGAACGGAAGCTGGCGGCCGCGATCGAGCGGCTCGGTATCGCGCTGTCCGACGTGCGCTGCATCGTGGCGACGCATTCGCACTACGACCACGTCGGCTCGCTCCGGGCGGTCAAGGAGCTGACGGGCGCCGCCGTCGTGATGCACAAGCATGACGCCGGGCCCGTCATCGCGGGCAGAAGCCGGACGCCGCCCGGCACCACCAACTGGGGCAAGGTGCTCGGCTTCCTGATGCGCGCGGTCCGGCTCCCCGAGAGCTTCGCGCCGGTCAGGCCGGACGTGACGATGGACGCGGAGTTGAGTCTCGAGCCGTTCGGCATCCCGGCCCGCGTCCTGCACACTCCCGGCCACACGCGCGGGTCGGTCTCGGTCGTCCTCGCCGGAGGCGAAGCGCTCGTGGGCGATCTGGCGATGAGCGGCTTCCCGCTGCGGGCCAGGCCCGGCATCCCCGTCTTTGCCGAGAGCGTCGCCGACGTCTACGAGAGCTGGGAGAAGGTGCTCGCCGCCGGGGCCACCACCATCTACCCCGCCCACGGCAAGCCGTTCCCGGCCGACCGCCTCCGCGCCATCCTGTCGCGCCGGGCGAGGTGACTTTTTCCTGCTTTCTTGGTGACTCGGCGCTTGACTCCGCGGCGCGAGCATGCAAACCTGTCGCGTGCGACCGGGGGAGGAGCGAGCGAGGTGTTCCCATGTCTGACGAACGCACCAGCGGTATCGAGCAGCACGACGACGAGGAACTGTGGCGGTGCCCCATGCTCGGCGGGCCTGTGAACTTCGGCTATTGCCGCAAGGTAAACGACGGGCTGCCGTGCGCGAAGCTTCTCGAGTGCTGGCTCCAGCGGCTGCCGCTCGTCGAGTTCCTCAAGACCCACTACTCGCCCGACCAGATCCAGACCGCGTTCGCCACCAAGCGAAAGGACCGCGTCGCCCGCATGATGGAGGCCGTCGACAACGCACGCACCGACGAGCCGCCACACACCGAGTCGCCGTAGGCGCACACTCTCGCCAAAGACAGCTCATCATACCGCCGCCTGCCACGTCCCTACTCCCACGCCGTTCCGTGTTTTGACGTCGCAGTCTGTGATGTCAAACACATGCAACCTACGGGCGGGCGTGGCGAAACTGCGGCAAATAATGGCTTGACTCCAAGCGTTGCCCTTGCTAGGAACTCCGTGGAGTCTGAAGGTCTTGAGGTGGTGACCTGGCACCTCAAGCTCGTCGAGGGGAGAGACGCATGGTTGACGAGAAGGCGCTTGTCCCGCTGGAGCGAGTCGAAACCCGCATCATCCTGGTTCGCGGCCAGAGGGTGATCCTCGACAGCGACCTGGCCGAGCTGTACGAGGTCACGACGAGCGCGTTGAACCAGGCGGTGAAGCGCAATGCTGAGCGGTTCCCCGCGGACTTCATGTTTCAGCTGACACCGGAGGAGTTCAGCTCTTTGACATCACAATCTGTGATGTCAAACGGTCGGGGCGGGCGACGCCGAGCGCCTTACGCCTTCACCGAGCACGGGGCGATCATGGCGGCCAGCGTCCTGAATTCGCCGCGCGCGGTCGAGGCGAGCGTCTACGTCGTCCGCGCGTTCGTCCGCCTGCGCCGGATGCTCGCCTCGCACGAAGAGCTGGCCCGCAAGCTCGCGCAGATCGAGAAGAGACTCGCGGCCCACGACGAGGACATCCTCGCCATCATCAGCATCATCCGCGAGCTCACCTCCCCCGCCAAGCCGCCCAAACGCCGCCGCATCGGCTTCGGCGCGGGGAGTGAGTGAGGAGGCACTGGCCTATGAGCTACGACCTGTACTTCAAGTCGTTGCCGGGCGGCCAACCACCTCAGAAGTCGTTGGTTCTGGAATACTTCACGCAGCGACCGCACTACGAGGTGACCGACTTCCAGGCGATCTACCAGAACCAGGACACAGGCGTCTACTTCATCCTGGACTACGACGAGTCGATTCACGAGGAGCGAGACGACCCATCCCTTCTGCCGATCGTCGCGTACATCAACTACCTGAGACCGCATTTCTTTGCACTCGAGAGCCGCATCGAGCTCGAGGGCTTCGCCAGGCATTTCGGGTTGACCGGATGGTCCCCTCAGTCAGAGCAGTGTGTTGAGCTGGCGGGAGACGAGCTCTGCCAGGATTGGCTGCGCTCAAACGAGCGGTCTGTGAGAGGCCTGATCCGATCCGGGCAACTTCCGACAGCGATCCGGGCTCACCCCACAGCAGCACTGGAGCGCATCTGGGTCTGGAACTACGGTCGGCAGGCACTCCAGGAGAGCCTCGGAGAAAGCATCTTCGTCCCCAGAATCATGATGCTGGACCTGGACGGGTCGCTGGGGTCCGTCGTCATCTGGACCGATGCCATCCCGATCGCGTTGCCCACTGTCAGTCACCTCATTCTCGTCAGACAGCAGACTGCGCCCCGGAGGCTGTTCAAGCGCAGCCAGGATGCAGTGCTCAAGCCCTATGCTGATTGTGAGCCTCTCATCTCGTCCTACCGCACCATCGGCGACGATCTGCCCTACAAGCGCCTCTCCTACGCCCAGGCACCAAAGGAGCTTGTTAGCTTCTTCAGGAACGGCAAGGCGTTCAGGGGCAAGTTGCCGCTCATCCGGTTCGATGAGATCATGAACGAAGAGCTGGTCGGCCAAGCTGGCTAACCTGGGTGGCCGTGACGAATTCGCTTCTGCCTGCAGAAGGCCCGTATCATCCAGCGCTCAGGCAACGAAGAACGCGGCGATCGCTTCGACGACGCGGCGGGCGTCCCGTTCCGGGAGCTCGGCGTAGATGGGGAGGGCAAGGACGCCGACGTTATGCTCCCAGCAAGCCTTCCACCTCACGCCGGAGTTGCGGGAGGTAGTTGCTCACCACGTCCCAGACAATGGCGTGATCGACGGCGTCGTAACCATGGGCGATGACGTTGCGAAAGCCAATGATCCGCGCGTGATCGGTTATGGATTCAAGCACCGGTGAGCTCATGCGTACAAGGCGGCTGAGAGCTTCACCGATGATCTCGAACTTACGCTCGACGGCGGCCTGCACGAGGTTGTTCGAGGCGAACTCGGCAGCGGTGAGACCGGTCGTGAACGCTTCGATCGCGCGAGCCCCTTCAAGCACGTCGAGCAGGCATTTCTTGTCTTCAAGCGGCAAAGACATTCTGGCGCGTGCGCTCCACCGATTGCCGGAAGTAGGGATTGCGGATCGCGTCGTCGACGACGAGGTCGACGGGCCGGCCCAGGATCGCCTCCAGGCCCTCCTTCAGATCGAAGTAGCGGGCAAAGAGATTGCCCTGCGAACGGTCGAACTGCACGAGGACGTCGACGTCGCTTTCGGGCGAAGGCTTGCCGGTCGACGCTGAGCCGAAAACATCGAGGCGCCGCACGCCGAGCCGGCGGCACAACGCGTCGATCTTGTCCCGGTCTCGTGCTGTGTCAATCATGGTGTTCGTTTCCGGTCCGCTCTCATCAAGAGAATCCTGCCACGACGACGAGATGTCAAGCATTCGCTGCGTCGTGCGGACGACGTGCCGCACCTATCCCGCGAAGAACGCGGCGATTGCTTCGACGACGCGGCGGGCGTCCCGTTCCGGGAGCTCGGCGTAGATGGGGAGGGCGAGGACGCGCTCGCAGGCGCGCTCGGCGGCGGGGAAGTCGCCGGGCTTGTGGCCCAGGGCCGCGAAGCACGGCTGGAGGTGCAGGGGCTTCGGGTAGTAGATGCTGTGGCCGATGCCGCGCTCGGTCAAGTACGCGGAAAGCTCGTCGCGGCGGTCGACTCCGATGACGTACTGGTTGTACACGTGGCGGCCCGGTCGCTCGACGGGGAGGTGGACACGGCCGGGCACGAGGCCGGCATCGGCGAAGAGCTGACGGTAGCGCGCGGCGTTCGCCTGGCGCTTCTTGGTCCAGTTGTCGAGGTGCCTGAGCTTGACGAGCAGGACGGCGGCCTGGATCGCCTCGAGCCGGAAGTTGCCGCCGACCAGCACGTGGTCGTACCGGCCCCGATCCCCGTGGTGGCGAAGCATGCGGGCGCGGTCGGCGAGCTTCTTGTCGTGCGTGGTGACCATCCCGCCCTCGCCGAACGCGCCGAGGTT
>CAYUZG010000077.1:0-9031 GCA_964449605.1 uncultured Verrucomicrobiota bacterium
GGGGCTAGCCCGTGAAGCTTGAGGAGTTCCGCCGCATTCTGTCCGAGATGTCGCTCCGTCCGGTTTTGCTTCTTGTTGGTCCCGAACCCTACCTCAAGACGCGCGTAATCGACGCCCTGAAGAAGCGCGGCGCATCCGAGCACGGCGAAGGCTTCGTGTGTCACACGTTCTATGCCGGGTCGCACGGTGCGCGGGCCGTGCTGAGCGAGTGCCGGTCGGGCGAGTTCTTCGTGACGGCGAAACTGGTGGTGCTCCACGACGTCGACCGCTACCGCAAGGACGATCTTGATGCGCTGGCCGAGTATGTGCGCTCGCCCGATCCGGTGGCGTCGCTGGTGATGGTGGGGCAGAGCGTGGACGGCCGGACGGCGTTCGCCAAGGCGGTCGGGAAGGTCAAGGGCGCTCGGGTCGACCTGAAGCAGATGTACGAGAACGAGATGGGGCCGTGGGTCGAGGCGCTGGCCAAGCAGCGCGGCAAGCGGGTGAGCCGCGGGGCACGCGAGTCGCTCGTCGAGCTGTGCGGGACGAACCTGACGGCGCTCGCGGCCGAGGTTGAGAAGCTCGACCTGTTTGTGGGCGAGCGCGAGCGGATCGAGGACGCCGACGTGGCGGCCGTCGTTGGGCGCAGCCGGACCGAGACGTACTACAGGCTGCGGGACGCGGTCCTGGAGCGGCGTACGGGCGACGCGCTGTCGATCTGGGGCATGCTCGTCGACGAGGGCGAGAGCGTGTACGGGTTGTTCGGGCGGTTGCGCATGACGCTGCGCGAGCTGGTGAACGCCAAGGAGCTGGCCGAGAGCGGGGCGGGGCTTCGCGAGATCGGCCAGGCGCTGGGCATTCCGTCGTGGCGCCAGCGAGCGTTGGGGGGTGTGCTGTCGGCGGCGCGCCTCGACCGGCTTCGGCGCAATCTGGTGCTTTTGTTCGACGCCGACGTTGATCTGCGCCAGAGCCGACTGACGGATCGCCAGGTGGCCGAGCGTCTGCTTGTGTCGTTGTGCGCGGCGTAGGCGCTCTATGGAAGCCTTTCAGGCTAGGGCTGTTTCTCCATGACGCGAAGGCCCAGGGTGTTACCCTGGGCTGTTCTATTCAGCCCCTTCGGGGCAGCACGCGTGAGGGCGGGGCCTTCACGGGCAGGACGTGGGATAGGCCTTTCTTGGGTAGGACGTGTGAGGACGGGCTCTTCGCGGGCAAGGAGTGTAGGGAGAATGCCTTCGGCGCGAGGAGTATGAGGGTGGTGCGGGGAGCTTGTCAGCAGGCCCGAGCGGCGGTAGGGCTCAGGCGGGGAGTGCGTTGATCCTGGCTGCGATGCGGGACTTGGTGCGCGAGACGGTGTTGAGCTTCAGGACGCCCTTCTTGACTGCTCTGTCGTAGAGCGAGACCAGCTCGGAGAAGCCCTTTTCGGCTTCGGGCCTGTTGCCTGCGGCGACCGCCTCGATCACCTTTCGGCGCTGCGTCCGGAGACGGGACTTGACCACCATGTTGGCCTGGCGGCTCTTCTCTGAGGTTCTCATGCGCTTGATGGCCGATTTGGTTGTCGGCATGCGGCTCTCCTGGTCACGTTGGCCGTTGAGACGGCCCGAGTTCGGGGTTGCTGCTCAAGGAGCTATTCGTATACGCGCTGGGGGGGGGCGGCGTCAAGCGATTTCGGCCTGGCGCGGTGTCGTGGGGTCGCCCACGTCGTGTGCATTTGTCCAGCCCCTTCAGGGCGGGTCAAACTCGACGGGCGATCTTGCGGCGTCTGGAAGGTGATTGTGTAAATGCGGTGGCGGCATCGACCGATACAGCAGATGGAGAGTGACTTATCGCTGCTCTGGGCGCGCGCGGTTGGCTGCGCCGGCCGGAACTTGACGAAACCGGGGAGCTGCAGCAACGTCCCAAGACATGAGGAAGCAATCTCGGGGACATGTTCCGCGTCCACATCGGTGTTGCGCACCGTACGCAGTGATGCTATACGCTACACGTTATGAGAGGGATCGGGTGCATCGGGTCCAGCGAGCTTCGCCGAGGTGTCTGAGTGCCGTGAATGTCTGCTTGTGCCGAGTCAGTTTGCGTGGCGCCGTGCTGGTCACGGCCGTAGGCGTGCTGTTGGCCGGCTGGGCCACGGGGGCGTGGTCGGCGCCGGTCTCGCCGGCTGGAGCGGCTGCTGGGCGCGAGTGGCTGAGCGCGCGTGGGACGCCGCTTGAGTGTGGGCTGCTGGTTCAGTTGATCTCGGCTGACGAATCCGGCAAGAATGGCCCTGACCCGGTCAAGCAGCCCTGGGAGCGGCGCGCGGAGGAGTCGGAGCGGAACAGCATGACCGGGGTCCTGGTGTTTGTCGGGATCGTTTCTGCGATACTTCTGTTTTGGTGGGGGTGGGGGAAGCTGTATCATCGACCGCGCAAGCTGTAGCTGGGACGTGCGTGGGCGCAACGCCAACCTGAAGTGAAAGCTGGGGCACACTTTCCGCGTTTCTCGTCGAGGCGGCCGATTCTGTTCGTGGCCGTCTTCTTCATTGTGGGGATTCTTCTCGGAGATGCGATCTGGCATGGTCGGCTGGCTGTTTGGCTGGCGGCCGTGGTGGTCGGTGCGCTTGCCGCCGTTTTGTGCGTTGTGGCGTCGACGCGGGTGGGCGTGGCCGCGGTGGCGCTTCTTGTTGTGTGGGTGGGAGTGGTCGTCGTCAACTTCTACCGAGCCAGGGTTTCTGGGGGGGATTCGTTCAGCGCGCTTGTTGGCGACGGACAGGAATGCCTGATCGAGGGCGTTGTGCTCGACGAGCCGGAAGGGAAGACGACTGAGGGGCTGTTCGGTGGGCCCTCCGGCCGCCTGTACCGTTTTCATCTGCGCGTGACGGGCTTCTCGACGGGCGACGAGCCGGCGGGGCCGATGCGTCCCGCCCGTGGGCGGGTGGTTGTCACCGCCACGCGGGAGGCGGAGCTTGGGATCGGCTACGGCGACCGGATTCGGTTTCGGGGTCGGGTTCAAGTGCCGGAGCCGGCGCGCAATCCGGGCGGGTTCGATTATCGTGCGTACCTCGAGCGCAAGGGCATTCAGCGGATCGTCCGCATCGGGGCCCGTGACGAGATCGAGCGGCTTGGCGGCGGCGGCAGTGTGGCGTGGCGCGTCATCTATGGGGTGCGCGGTCGGCTCGACCGTGCGCTCGACTATGGCCGGGTGAGCGAGGACAGCCGGGCGTTTCTCAAGGGCGTGCTGCTGGGCAAGCGGCGGGCGATCAGCGAGGAGCTCGAGGAGGCGCTCGTGTACACGAACACGGTGCACGTTTTGGCGATCAGCGGTTTGCACGTGGCGATCGTCGCGTTCGCCGTGCACTGGGCGTTTCGGTTCGTGTTTGTGCCGC
The DNA here is from genome assembly GCA_964449605.1 of uncultured Verrucomicrobiota bacterium. Lineage (GTDB taxonomy): Bacteria > Auribacterota > JABMQX01 > JAFGEW01 > JAFGEW01 > CAYUZG01. Next base: position 3,335 of record CAYUZG010000077.1, read on the forward strand.
GTTGGGCGGCGTCGGTGTTGACGGTGGTGGTGATTGCGCTGTATGCAGCGATGACGGGTGGGCGGCCGTCGGTCGTGCGTGCGAGCGTGATGATGGGCGTGATCTTCTTGGCGCCCCTGGTGCGACGGGAATCCGACGTGTTGAACAGCCTCGCGTTGGCGGCCGTTCTGATCTTGGTGTTCCGGCCGCTCGACGTGTTCTCGCCGGGCTTTCAGCTTTCGTTCGTGGCGGCGGGCGCCGTCGTGGTGCTGGCGCCGCGTCTGATCGAGTGGGCGGCCGAGCGGTGGCACCTGCGGCCCGAGCTGGGCGTCGATGTGCCGCAGTGGCGCGCGGGCGTCAACTGGCTGGCACTGCGCGTGGTGCAGTTGTCGGCGGTGTGCGTCGCGGCCTACGTGGCGGTGGCGCCGTTGACGGCGTTCCACTTCAACCGGTTCGCGCCGCTGTCGTTCATCCCGAATGTGGCGGTGGTGGCGCTCATGGGGTTCATTGTGCCGCTTGGCATGGTGGCGGCCGTGGTGGGGCAGGTGTGGCCGTTTGTTGCCGGGGTGCTCAACGGGGTCAACGGCGCGTTGATCGGCGCGCTGAGCCGCGTGGTGGTGCTCACGTCGAACCTGCGGTTCATCCATCTGAACGTGCGGTCGGCGCCCGTGCTCGTGCTGGGCGCGTACTACGGCGTTCTGGTGGCGGTCGGCTTCGCGCACGGGGCGTCGCGCACGATGCGCGCGGCGCTCGTGGCGGCGCTTGCGGCGGTTGGGGGCGTGATGTTGTGGTCGCCGGTCGTGGGTGCGCCCGACTGCACGGAGGTCGTAGTGCTCGACGTGGGGAAGGGGGAGTCGATCTTCGTGCGCACACGGGAGGGGCGGCGCATTCTGATCGACGGCGGCATGGTGCTCGGGAGCGATCCGGGGCGGTGGACGATCATGCCGTTTTTGCGGAGCCGAGGCTACAACCGGCTGGATGCCGTGGTGCTGACGCACTACGACGCCGACCACTACGGGGGGTTGACACACGTGGTCGAGCACATCGGGGTGCGGCGGTTCGTTGTGCGGGGCGGGCCCGAGAGCCGGAAGGCCGGCAACGCGGCGGAGCTGCTACGTCTGGTGGAGGAGCGCGGCATCCCGGTCGAGCGGCTGGGAGCCGGCGACCGGCTCACGCCGGCAGGCGACACGCCGATCGTGGCGCTGTGGCCTGATGCGGCGCTTCCGGCGACGACGAGCGAGAACAACGCGTCGATCGTGCTGCGGGTTGATGAAGGGAGCGGTGTGCTGCTGACGTCGGATATCGAGCGCGACAGCGAGCGGCGTCTGGTGAGCGGGCAAGCGGGGCGGCTGGCAGCCGGTGTGCTCAAGGTGCCGCATCAGGGCTCGAAGCAGTCGAGCACGCCCGAGTTTCTCGACGCGGTCGGGCCGCGGCTGGCCATTATCACGGCCGACCGGTTTCACATCCACCCGCATCCGGCGCCCGAGACGGTCGCGCACTACGAGGCGCGCGGGATCGTTGTGCTGCGGACGGACGAGCATGGGGCGATCACCGTGCGCTTGACGCCCGACGCGGTGCTTGTCTGGACGATGCTTCCGGGCGCGAGCGAGCCGGACGCCGCGTTGGAGTAGGCATCGGCGCGACGCGTCACAACGCCCGGCGGGCGGAGCTTACTGAGCGATTTCGTAGATGACGCCGTCGGCTGCCTGTGTGCGCACGCGCAGGGGCATCGCGCGTTCGAGATCCTCCTGCGAGACGAGGTAGGCGCGCCCCTTGATCTTGTCGAAGAAGACGATGACGCCCCCCTCGCGTTCGAGGACCCGGCGCATCGCGTCCAGATCGTCGGCGAGGTGCTCGTTGCGCGCGTAGGCGTATCGGACGGTCTTGATCTTGGATGGGAGTTGCGTTGTGGCGCGGTCGAGGTGGAAGTAGAGCGCGTCGACCGCGTTGCTGTAGATCGGCACGTCGGGCCCGAGCTCCCGGGCCCGGCTGATGAGTTCGGAGTTGTGCCACGCCTTGCTCATGAGGGCGAGGCCCTCGCCATGTCGCCAGGCGACCCACCAGAAGGCGCGGTTCGCGTACCAGAGCGCGAACAGCGTCACAAGCACGCCGACGGTGATGACGACTCGTCGCCGATGCACGTTTCTCAGGAGCCGGTCACCGAGGCAGGCGACGAAGATCAAGGCCGGAAGGAATGCGGGGGACAGGTAGCGCAGGTTGAAGACGGCGTACCTGTCGGAGAAGGTCACGTACCCGGCGAGCAAGCCGACGTAGAGAACGACGCACAGGCCCATGACGAGCGGCAGCGTGTCGGAGCGTGGTCCGGTCTGGGCGGCACTCGAGCGTGCGCGCCGGCCAAGCGTGAGGCAGGCAACAAGAACGATGGCGACGATGGCGGCGAGCACGACGGCGATCCTGACCGCGATCGGCACGGGCACGTCGGTCAACGGGATCCTCTGGGGCATGATCCAGAGCGAGGCCGTTCGGAGCCCGCCTTTGATGTGGTTCAGCAGGACGGGCTGGAACCTCGTGATGCGGCCTGTTGCCGTGCCGCCAACGATCATGTTGCGGACGGCCCAGGCGAGCGTCGGCAGAAAGGCGGTCAGGGTGAACAGCGCGGAGTCGGCGAGCTTCCTTAGGAGCTTCTGGTTTGTGAGGAGCCAGATGACGGCGAGGCCTGTGGCGGCGAACGCGAGGCCGGCGTAGCGGGTCATCATGGTGAGGGCGATGGCTGCCGCCGAGGCCAGAAGCATGCCGCGGGCGCGGCGCTCGGCATACGCGCTCAACCAGAGCAGGCCGAGGAGGCCGAGGAAGATGAATACCGGCTCGCTCCACGCCATGGAGTGTATCTCGAGCATGTCGACCGAGGTGAGCGCAAGGAATGAGCCGACGATCGGTGTCCACGCCATGCGCGCGTCGCGTTTCAGGATCAGGCCGACCAGGACGACGTTGGCCGCGAACAGGGCCGCGTTGAGCCATCGCGTGGTGATGAGCGGGTCGAGGTCAAGCAGGCCCATGAGGGCAAGCAGCCCGGGATACAGGGGCGGCCGGAGAGCAGCGTCGGTGCCGTAGATGTCGCGGTAGCCGTTGCCGGCGACGAGGTTGTGGGCCACGGAGAAGAATGAGGCGGAGTCGGGGGACGTGCCGACGCCCCAGTGGGTGCTCAGGCCGACGAGCAGGACAGCGAGGAGCGCTGCGGCAACGAACGGCGCGAGGCGCATGAGGGCGCGTCGACGTCCTATGCCGGGTCGGTCGTTTTGCATCGCAGGGCCTTTCAGTTTCCGTTTACTGGTCGAGTTCGAGGATGACGCCGTCGGCGGTTTCGTATCGCACGCGGAGCTGGATGGCCGCCTCGAGTTCTTCGCGCGTGACGTGTGAGCCGCCCTTGCCGCGGTCGAAGTAGACGATGACGCCGTCGGCGCCGGCCATTTGCTCGGCGATCTGCTCGAGCTGCTTGTCGATGTGCTCGTTCGGTTTCCCGCTCCGGTAAAAGTAGCGCGACGGCACTTCCGTGGTCAAACGTCCCGTGTAGAGGTGGAGCACGTGGACGGCGTTGGTGAAGACGGGCACGTCGTCGTCGAGCTGCCTGACGAGCTCGATCGTGGGGGATTCGCGCCACCGGTCGTAGCGATAGCCGAGGCCGTGCTCGCGCGCCCAGCTCACCCACCAAAACGCGCGGTTGGCGTACCAGAAGGCGAGCAGGCTCGTGAGCACGGCGAGGGCGACGCCGGCTCTGTGCAATGGCCTGGGGGCGCTCAGGAGCGTGTCTGTGAGCACGAGCACGATGACGAGCGCGGCCGGGAAAGCCGGCATCCACTGCCGGACGCCCAGGCTCATGTACCTGTCAACGAACCACACGGTTGCAAGGAGCTGGGCGGCGTACAGCACGACAAACGTCGCCAGCAGGGCACACAGGCCGGGGCGCGGTCGCGGCGACGGCGCGGCCGACGTGTGCGCGCGTGCGGCGGCGATGACGGCCACGCTCATGATGCCAAGGACGACAATGGCGAGGGCAGCGACGCGAGCGCTGAGCGGCACCCATTGGGGCAGCAGCCAGCGCGAGAGCGTCTCGACGGCGCCGCGGACTTGACCTGCTGTCGGCGGGTGGTAGCCGATGGTTCGTCCCGCGGCGCTGCCGGCGACGAGGGCGTTGCGGAGCATCCAGCCGGCCAGCGGCACACACGCGACGCCGGCGAATAGGACGGCGTCGGCAAGTCGTCGGCGCGCACGTCTGTCGGCAGCGGCGAGGACGAATACCGTGCCGGCGGCGATGAGTGAGAGGCCGGCGTATCGTGTCAACACGGCGAGCGCGCTCGCGACGCCGGCCGCGACGAGGCAGGATCGCGCCGGCCGGCGAGCGTACCTGGAGAGGAGCCAGAGCGCGAGCATCACGAGGAGCACGAACAGGGGTTCGGTCCAGATCATCGAATGGACTCGGAGCGAGTCGGGCATTACGGCCATGGCGAAGGCGCCGAGCACGGCGAGCCACTTGGCCCGCACTGCCGTACGGAGCATGAGGCCGACGAGTAACACGTTCGCGCCGCACAGGAGCGCGTTGAGCCATCGCGCGACCGTGGCCGGATCGGGGCCGAACGCGGTGCCGCCGGCGAGGATGAGCGAATAGAGGGGCGGCCAGGCGGGGACCGAGGTCCTGTAGGCGGTGCGGTAGCCTTGGCCATCTAGCAGGTTGCGGGCGATCGAGGTGTAGCCGAGGGAATCGACGGACACGCCGCCTCCCCAGCGGGTTGCGACCGCGACGAGTGCGATCGCCAACACGGCAATGGCTGCGAGCCATGGTGTGGTTGCTGAACGCAGTGTGCTTGCCGGACGGAGGATCACGTCTACACGATCACAGTGCTGTGTGAGGTGTGCGGCCTACGCCGCAGCGTCGGCGCCAGCATGCGCACGGCGGGCCAAGCTGTCAAGCGCTTCGGCGGCAGGCGGTCACGGCCGCTGTCGTGGCGTCCGGGCGCTCTGCTCTCGAGCGAGGCTGCTCGGCAAGGCTTGCCTCATGTTCTCGGGTTCCCTGGCCGATACTGATCGTGGCACCGTGCCGGCGTTCGCTGTTCCAACGGGCCGCGGCGGCCGCTTTGAGGACATCCAGTGATGCGACACCTTGGGCAACGACACGGCTTCACGTTGATCGAGACTATCCTGGTCATCATCCTGATCGGTGTGCTGGCGGCGATCATCATCCCGAAGTTCGGCGCCCAGGCCGACAGGGCGAGGATCGCGCGGACGAAGGCGAACATCGTGTCGATCCGGTCGGCCATCCGCATCTACCAGGCCGACCACGATGGCAAGCCGCCGGCAAAGCTCTTGGATCTTGTGCCCGACTACCTGCCTACGATGCCGCTCGAGGCGATCACCGAGCAGGCGATCGAGAAGGTAACACTCGACGGCATCGGGGGGTGGGTCTACGACGGCAGCAGGGTGCTGGTCAACCTGAGCGGCACCGACGCGGAAGGAATGGACTACTCCAAGTACTGAGCTCGGGCTCACGGCCCCATGGCGGGCCGTCTTCGGGCCCGGACCACTCACGGAAGCCGAGGTGGGGGCGCCGCTGTGTGTGCGGTCACGACGTGAGCATCGACTTGATCTTGAGCGTGACGCGGCTGAGTTCGTTTGTGACCTTCGACTTGCCGATGAATCCGCCCCAGAGCCCCGACATCCCCTTGTTGACGAGGAGGCGGGTCTTGCCGGATTCGTCGACGACCT
>CAYUZG010000078.1:0-8656 GCA_964449605.1 uncultured Verrucomicrobiota bacterium
GCCCGAATCGCTCGGCGTGCTCGGGCGGCACGATCTGGTCGTCGCGCCCCCAGATCACGAGCGCCGGGACGGCGATCTCGCCGAACCGCCCGACAAGCGCGGCATGATCCTTCGGGATCAGCCGCCTCGCGATATACCTCGCCGCGCGCGGGAAGCCCGGGCTCGAGACGACCGCGACGGCCGTTTCGAGCGCTTCGCGTGGCACGTTGCTCAAGTCGAACGTGCCGAGCCGGTACGTCGCCTCGATGCCGGCCGCCGCTTTGCCGCGCCGGATAAGCCGGGCCGCGACCCAATCGTGCCACAGCGGGCACGAGACGATCGCCCCAAAAAACCCGCGGAAGCGCGCCACGAACGGCGGCAGCTTCTGCGGATACGCCGCCGCAGCGACGAGCACCAGGCCGCGCACCCGGCGCGCGAACGACTCGTCGAGCAGCGCCAGGAGCGACAGCGCGCCGCCGTACGAGTGGCCGACGAGCACGAGGTCATCGAGCCCGCCGACGCCCTCGACGATCCGGCGCAGCATGCCCGACAGCCACGCCGGCGTGTAGCGCTCGGCCCGCGGCAGGCGCCGGAGCTTCGGCTTGTCGCTCAGGCCCATGCCGGGCAGATCGGCCGCCACCAGGCGCCACCGAGCCGCCAGATGGCGCCAGACGTAGCGCCAGACCCGTTTCGAGTCGAACAACCCGTGGATCAAGACCAACGAGGTCGATCTCGACCCGGCGGCGCCAGGCGCCGAGTCCCAGTACCGGATGCGGACCGGCCCCTCGGGGCTGTCGATCTCGAGGGTGCGGCTCTCGGGCTCATCGCCGAGCCATTGTTGGTCAAAGAGCTCTGTTTCGGGCCGCAACTGATCGAACACAATGCGGGCGTTCCCCGGATGCCGGTTGCCGACGAGACACGCCATTATAGGGGAAGTCGCGGCGCCCGAAACGCAAAAAGCAGAAGGCCAGGCCCTCTGCTTTCCAGCGTCTCCAATCGGTTGTCGTCGTGACGTCGTGCCGGTGTGACCTCCTTACCGCTTGGAGAACTGGAATCGGGCCCGGGCGCCAGGTTGCCCGTACTTCTTTCGCTCCTTCATCCGGGGATCCCGGGTGAGGAAGCCAAACTGCTTGAGCTGGAGCCGCAGCGACGGGTCGTAGGCCGTGAGCGCCTTGGCGAGCCCGTGCCGGAACGCGCCCGACTGGCCCGTCGGCCCCCCGCCCCTGACCCGCGCAACAACGTCGAACCGACCGGTCATCCGAACGGCCTCGAGCGGCGAAAGCGCTTTGATCAGGAGCGTGTCGTTGTGGAAGTACTCCTTGGCGTCGCGGCCGTTGACGCGGACATTGCCCGCGCCGGGCCGCAGTCGCACGGAGGCGACGGCCGTCTTGCGCCGCCCGGTGGCCACGTACTCCTCGATCGTCGCGCCAGGGGTCATGTCGCTCTCAGACCTCCAGAGGTTCAGGCTTCTGTGCCGCGTGCGGGTGGTCGGGCCCGGCGTAGACCTTCAGCTTGCGGAATATGGCCCGCCCGAGCCGGTTCCGCGGCAACATCCCGCGCACAGCGTGCTCGATTATACGCTCCGGGTGCTTCTTGAGCACCTCTTGATACGTGCGGACCCTCCGGCCGCTCGGGTAGCCGCTGTACGTGTCGTACTCTTTCTGCTCAGCCTTCCGGCCGGTCACGTGGACCTTCTCGGCGTTGACGATGATAACGAAGTCGCCGGTGTCCACGTGCGGCGCGTACGTCGGCTTCCGCTTCCCGCGCAAGGTATCGGCCACCACGGTCGCGAGGCGACCGAGGACCTTGTCCTTGGCATCGACCACGTACCAGCCCTTATGGAGGTCGGCCGGTTTCGGCATGTACGTTTTTGCACTCATCAGAGAAAGCACCTGGTTCGAGCCAGAGTGAAAACACGCTTTTACCTGGACGCGCGCACGGTGTCAACCAGATTTTTGCCCTGAGCGCGGAAACGGGTCAGGCGGCAGCGCGCCGGCCGGGCGCCGTTCAGGAGCCCCGCTGCTGCCTGCGCCGCTGTCGGCGGGCGTCGCGCGAGGCCCGGTGCATGGCCCGGCGCATGGTGCGTGCCGCGCGTTCGCTCTGCTCTCGGTCAGCGGCCTTCTGCTCGATGCGCTGGATGAGCTTCTCGACGTTCTGGCGGTCCTCGAAGAACTTGGCGGCGCGCTGGGTGTTGTTGCCGAAGAACGGGAACAGGATCGGTGAGAGGAAGATGAGCCCCTGGTTGACGAAGAAGGTCAGCGGCTTGTGCGCCTCGAGCATGAGGACGGCCGGTGTTTCCATGCCGAACTGCGAGATCTTGGCGGCGATCTTCTCGATCGTCTCCTCCCAGTCGACCGGCTTGTCAAGCTCGTGGTACCACATGCTACTGGTTCTCGGCGTCGCGCTTGCAGCGGGCGTGCGTGTTGACGATGCGCATCACGGCGCCACGGTCGCCCGCAGCGTCGGCATCGCCGCGGCCGAACCGGAGGATCAACGCCCGGAACGGCTCGAGTCGGCTGCGGGAGGCGAACGGGCTGAGCTTCACGCCGAAGTCGGAGACGTAGACGCGGCGAACATTGTCCCACGCAATCCGCTTCCTGAACACGACATTCTTGTACGAGGCGCTGCGGGTTGTCAAACGGTACGTGATCGGGAACAGCCAATCGGAGAGTGAGCCGACGAGGATGAGCGCGGCCAGGATCGTGAGCCACGGACTCCGGAACGCGAGGTGAATGAGCACAAGGGCGACGGCGAGCATGAGGATGACGGCCGCGCTCTTCCCCGGGTTCTCCGGGAGCAGATGAACGCGCCATTCGGCCACGATTCTCTCGGCCGAATCGTCGCGGTCCGGGGCCGAGGCCGGGCTCTCATCGCGGCTGGCATCGTCTTGAGTAGCTTCCTTGGTCATTGCGCTCGTCGGTCTCCATCAGCGGCGATATCAACGATAGCAGGCGCATGAGGCGGCTTCAAGCGTTGCGTCCGTGGCACCAATTGCGCATCGTCGTGTGGCCAAACCGAACCCGGTCCTGTATACTTGCAGCCCGACACTGACCGCTGGAGGTGGATACAGCAATGAGCAACGCGCACAAGGTGGTGATCCTCGGCTCGGGCCCGGCCGGTCTGACGGCGGCCATCTATACGGCACGGGCGGATCTCGGCCCAGTTGTCATCGAGGGCGCCGACGCGGGCGGCCAGTTGATGATCACGAGCGACGTCGAGAACTACCCCGGCTTCGAAGAAGCGATCACCGGGCCGGCGCTGATGGACGTGATGAAGAAGCAGGCGGCGCGGTTCGATACCAAGTTCGTCGCCGGCGACGCCACGGCCGTCGACGTGACGAAGCGGCCGTTCGCGGTCGAGACCGGCGACGGCACGCTCGAGGCGCAGGCGCTCATCATCGCCACCGGCGCGCAGGCCAAATGGCTCGGCCTCGACAACGAGCAGCGGCTGCGCGGGCGCGGGGTGTCGGCGTGCGCCACGTGCGACGCCTTCTTCTTCCGCGGCAAGGTGGTGTACGTGGTCGGCGGCGGCGATTCGGCGATCGAGGAATCGACGTTCCTGACCAAGTTCGCCTCGAAGGTCTACATCGTGCATCGCCGCGACGAGCTGCGTGCGTCGAAGTACATGCAGCAGCGCGCGCTCGACAACCCGAAGATCGAGGTGCTCTGGAGCACGGTGGTCACCGACGTCCTCGGCGACGACCAGGTGGCCGGGCTCCGGCTCAAGGACGTCAAGACCGGCGAGGAGCGCGAGGTCAAGGCCGACGGCCTGTTCCTTGCCGTGGGGCACAAACCGAACACGGGTCTTCTCAAAGAACAGATCGAGCTCGACGAGGTCGGGTACATCAAGCTTGCCGGGCCGGGCACGGCGACGAGCGTCGAGGGCGTGTTCGCCGCCGGCGACGTGGCGGACCACACGTACCGCCAGGCGATCACGGCGGCCGGCATGGGCTGTCAGGCCGCGCTCGACGCCGAACGCTGGCTCACGGCCCAGGAATAGCCGGAAGGTTTTCCGGCCAACAGCACCGCGCCGGGTGAGACGAACGAGGGGAGGCAAGGATGTACTGCGTTCGTGACGGCTTGCCGGCGAGGTTCCAGTGCATGAACTGCCAGAGCTCACTGTGCGGGGCCTGCGTGACAATAACCAAGGTGGGCAAGCACGAGATCCCCGTCTGCCCGATGTGCGGCGGGCCGGTTCAGGAGATCGCCACAGCGGGGCCTGCCAAGGCAAGCTTCTGGGAGTACCTGATCACTGCGCTCCCCTACCCGTTGTCGGGCAAAGGAGTGCTGCTGATCGTGCTGAACGGGCTCTTTGTCGGGATCTGTCTGGTGGTCGGTGTGTTCGCTCTGTTGGTCGGGATCTTCGTGAGGCTGTTTGCCGTTGGATACGTGTACTGGCTGCTCTTTAAGGTCGTCCAGCAGAACGCCTTGGAGAAGGATCAGCCGCCGTCGATGCCGGAGCTGAACAGCCTTGGCGAGGTGTTCGGCGTGCTGTTCAAGGTGCTCGTGCTGTTCGCCGTCTGGACGGCGCCCGCCGTCATCGTCGCGCACGTGACCGAAGGCACGCCTCAGCTTTTCTTCGAGGTTCTCGGCATGGCTCTGGCGGGGCCGTTTACACTTTGGGCCTTCGTCATCGACCCGGGGCACCTGCTGGCCGTGCGCGTCGTGGCGGGTATCGGCATCTTCTTCATCCCGATGTCCCTGCTGGCGGTAGCGACGTTCAACTCGCTCCGGGGCGTCAACCCGATCCCGTTGGTGCTGACGATGGCGCAGGCGCCGCTCCAATACCTGGCCTGCTGCGTCTCGTTCTATGCAGCGACCGCCGCGATCCTCGCGATCTGGGGTCTTGTCGCCACCCAGACGGGTGTAGGCATCGCCATTCTTCTCTTCCCGATGGCTCTCGTCTACTGCGCCTTCGCCGTCGGGCGCATCCTCGGGGGCCTACACGCGGCGAACAGAGAACGCTTCGGCTGGGTGCGCACGTAGGTTCGGTCGCCTCTTGGGGAAACCGGGCGCGGTCGGCGGTCGTCTTTCTGCACCCTGCTCGGGCAAGCCTGCTACAGCAAAGCTGCCGAGGCACGCTGCCTACAGCAGGGCGTCCATCTTGGTGGTCAGGATCCTCTCGGGGACGAGGCCGATGCTTTGGTCCTGCACCTCCCCGTTCTTGAAGAACATGACGGTCGGCACGCTCATGATGCGGAACTTCATGGCCGTCTGCTGGGCGTTGTCGACGTCGACGTGGGCCACAACGAACTTGCCGTCATAGTCACCGGCGAGCTTCTCAACGATTGGGTCCAGCGCCTTGCAGGGCGGGCACCATTCGGCTCCGAAATCGACGAGGACGGGCTTGTCCGCTTTGAGGACCACTTGCTCGAAGTTGCTGTCGTCGACATGGACAAGATTCGACATCGGGCGGCCTCCCCTAGCTCTTGCGTTGAATGCGTTCTGGTATGCGTGCCGATCTCCGCCACGCCGTTTGCATCATTCTACCGCAGGCATCACCGTGGGTGTCAAGACCCTAACCTGCGTTTCTCACACCGCGCGCAGGGAAAATGGGGACAGGCAACCGGACACGGAGGCTTTGCAGAGTCATTGCGGCCGGAAACAGGTGCCTGTCCCCACTTCTCCCGGCACGGCAGCTCGATGACACACCGACATCGCCCTTTGTCGGGGTCGGTTCGCCTGCCCGGCGAGTCCTGGGCTCGGGTACGAGGTGCTATTCGTCCTCTTGCTCGTCCTGTTTCTCAGCGGCCCACTCGGTTTTGAGGTTTTCAATCTGAGGAATCGCCTGCCCGTATGTTTGCTTCTCACCGGCCGGAAGGGCGTTGATTGCGGCGATCGCCTCGTCGAGCACCTCCACCGCCTTGTCGATCTCGCCGCTCATCTTGTAGAGGTAGCTGAGTCGAGCGTACACCATCATGGCCGTCCCGAATTCAGGAAGGGCGTCTCTGTGCTCAATGCAGGCTCTGAAGTGCTCGATCGCCTTGTCGTTGCGCTCAGCCCCCATATGGATCATGCCGGCCAGGAACTGGTACTCGGGCCGTTCGGGATCGGCCTCGATCGCCTTGGCCAGCATCTCGAGCGCCTTGTCGGGATCGGCGTCCTCGGTTTGTCCCAGGTACTCGACGGCGTCGGCGTAGTGAACGGCCGGGTCGTCGCGCCCAAGGACCTTGGCGACGCGCCCCTGCACGCCGAGGCCGCGCAGGTTCTTGGCGATGATGACGCCGTTGCCGTCGATCAGGAAGTTGGTCGGGATGCTGCGGATGCTGAACATCGCCGCGTACGCGGACTGCCATCGTTTCTTGTCGCAGATCTGCGGGTAGGTCAGGCCGTAATCCTCGGCCATCGTGCGCAGGTCGTCGAGCGAGCCGTCGAGACTGATCCCGAGTATGGCGAACTCATCGCCACCGTAGATATCGTAGGTGATCTTGATGTAGGGGAGCTCGCCCTTGCAGGGCGGACACCACGAGGCCCAGAAGTCGATGAAGAGCAGCTTGCCCTTGTAGTCGCTCAGCTTGATCTCGTCGCCATCGATCGTTGTCGCTGAGAAGGTGTCGTAGTGGAGGAACTTGTTGCCGACCTCGAGGCCCTCTTTCGGGTCGTCCGCTGCCTTCGAGCATGCAGCACCGAGGACCAGAGCGCACACGGCCCCCACGATCACAAGGCTTCTACGCATCACGTGTTTCTCCTCTGCTCGCCGAGTTGTGCCGTTGACGGTATTGGCTTCGTTACTCATATCACAACCTCATGGGACAGGCACACGGTTCCTGGTGCCGCCGGGGTCCGAGCCGCGCGCACGAGGTGAGCGCACGAGCCCTCGCCAGCGGTCATCACCGGCCCGGGGGCTGTCCTGTCTTCTCGGTCAGGTATTCCTCTGCTCGTGCAATTGCCGAGTCGATGCCTCGGGCAAGCTCTTCGGGGACAACCTCGACGGTCACGTGCGGCGCGATGCCGTTGTACTCGATCGGCTGACCGTCCAAGCCGACTTGCTTGCACGCGTCGGGCGGGCTGGTAGGCAACGCGGCGCCGCCCAAGCGATAGGGGAAATGCCAGAAGGTATCGTAAACGCTGTAGGCACCGCCGGACCGCGAGCCTATCAGGTGCGCGTCGGCGCGTAGGACAAGGTCACGGACCAGTACTTCGCACACGCCGGCTGTGCCCGCGTCGATGAGCACGACGAGCTCGCCGCCGAAATATGGGAGGCCCTTGGTCGGGCCGTTGCGCTTGTCGAGCCGCTTGACCATGTCGGCCTGCGCGACGTAGTCTCCGCGCAGGTCGAGGATGAGTCCGCGCGTGTCGGCGAGCTCCGCGAGCGCCTTGTCAAACCGCTCAAGCCCGCCTCGTTCGAGCTTGCGCAGGTACATGTAGCCGAACCCGCTCTCGAGCGTGCCGTAGAACCAGCCGTCCTTCTCCTTGAGTCCGTCCGGCAGAAGATCGACGCTCGCGCGGTGGTGCATCTGCCACGTCTTGACCTGGTGCTTGTTCCTGAGCTTGACGGTGTCTCTCTGACCGTCCGTCAAGACGGTGAGTCTGTGGCGTGCCCCCTTCCTGCCATGGAAGGGAACGTGGTACGCGAGCGCGCGGGCACGCTGCGGGCTCGAGAACCAGCCGCCGGCTTCCCACATTCCCGTGGCCGCGCGCTCGAGGAATTGGCGCGCGTTCTCGCCGTCGATCGTGAGCACGATGCTGCCAGGCCGAAGGGTGTGCCCGTATTCGTATTCCTCTTCCGGGAGCATGGAAGCAACGACGACCTTCCCGTTCACAGCCGGCAGGAAGGTCACTCCGGGGTAGTAGGGCAGCTCGGGGTAGCGGCTCTTGCCTGCCGAGTCGACGAGGGTGAAGTCGGTGACGCGAAGACGTCGGCCGGCCTCGAAGATCAGGGCGTAGAAGGCGCCGCGGCTACGGCACGTCTTGACCTTCTGAAGAAGCTCCTTCTTGCATGCCTCCCAGTCGGCCCGGATGCCCTTGAGGTCGAAGTACGGGTAGGTCTCGTCGACGGCGCTGAGGAACCTTTTCAATGCGAACTCGTAGTGCGCGGCCGTGAGCGGATCGGCGGCGTGAGCGGCGTGGTGAGGGAACAAGACGAACACACACAGGCATGCGACGCACGTCGCCATGCGCAGGAGGGTTTGTCTCATCGGTCTCACCTCCCCTATCGGAGGACCGTCCCCAGTCTACTGTGATGGCTCGAGCAACGCATCGGTGAAGTAGCCGCTGCGCTGCAGCCAGCGGGCAAGAACGGCGACGACCTCGTAGACGCCGGCGTCATGCGCCTCGGCGGCGAGGGCGTCGAAGGCCTGCGTGCAGTAGGTGGACGCCTCGTCCTTGGACAGGTGCGCGTAGGCGTTGACCCAGCCGCGATCGGTATCGCGGTCGGACCAGTCGTCGTAGATCTGGAACAGGACGCCGAACCGGCGACCGACGCGTGCGGCGGCGTCCACCGTCGACGAGCCCAGCAACGGAAGCCGAAAGGCCAGCTCGAAGAGCACGCCGGTCTTGAGCTCGGCCATCCGCAGATAGGTGTCGAATCCGAGGTTCTCCTGTTCAAGCCGGCGCTCGACGAAGATGCCGTGGATGAGCGACTTGACGGCCCGCACGCACGCGGCGATCACGTCGGTGCTGCGCGGCATCCGCAGCGCGTAGTCGATCGCCTCGCAGATGAAGTGGTCGCCCACGAG
>CAYUZG010000079.1:0-2983 GCA_964449605.1 uncultured Verrucomicrobiota bacterium
ACGGCCTCGGCCCCGCTGTCGAGCTTGGCGCGCAGCGTGCGCACCTTCGCGCCGGTCTCGATCTCGACGAGCTCGGGCGGCAGCGCGGTGACCGAGCCGAGTTCGCCGAAGTGCGGCTCGCGGATGACACGGATGTGCGAGCCGATCTTGAGCTCGCCGCCGGCCTGGGCCGCGGCAGCGGCAGCACCGTCCCCGCGCGGCACGATGACCTCGGGCCGGATGACGCCGGCGCGGATCTGTGTCGCGCCGTTGATCGAGCCTTCCTGGCCTTCGAGGGATTTGAGTAGGTCGAAGGTTTTCTGGGCCATCCGGATCTCGCCGAACCCCTCGGTGAGCACGAGGGTGATGCCGACCGCTTCGTCGCCCGTGATCGCGACGCCGATCTCGTAGCCGAGCAGATCAACGAGCTCCTTATCGACGATGGCGCCGACCACGACGCCGGCGACCCCGGCCCGGGCCGCTTCCTTGAGCGCTTCGCCCGTGATGAGCCGCCGGGCCACGATGATCTTGCCGGCGAGCGTGCCGTTGATGTCGCGCGGCTCGATCGTGCGGTCGGGCTCGGGCATCACACAGATCTCGCCTTCACGCTCGCCGCCGATGCCGAAGATGCCTTGCACGACGGCCGCGGCCGTTTCGATGACCACCCCTTCCTCGGGGATCACCTCGATCACCGTGCCGCGCACGTAGGCGGTCAGCTCGACGGGCCTGGGCGCGTGCCGGATGCCGACGTTGCCCGAGACGTCGCTGATGTACTCGACCGTGCCGGCGGTGGGCGCCTTGGCCTCGGACTTGAGCAAGCCGAAGAAGTACTTCGTGCGTGCGATCACCTGCCCCTCGACCACGTGCTCGCCGAGCTCTATGAGCAGACGCTGCGGCACCTCGCCCGGGTTGACGCCGAGCACGTGGGCGACCTTGACCTGGTCGAGATCGCCGGGCAGGTCGGCCTTGGCGACGACGGTGTGCGGCTCGACGCGGTCGCCCTCCTTGACGAGCACCGTGCCCTTGATCGGCAGCTTGCGCGTCTTTCGGACGATGGCGTTCGGGGTGACCGTCAACCCCGGTGTGTATGCTGTGCCCACCTGCTGGCTGCGCCTCCGGTTTCGGTGTTCGCGCTGCTGGTTATTCGACGCGCTGGAGGCCGAGCGCCTCGGCCCACTCGTTGAGCTTGGCGCGTCGGGTCGCGTCGTCCTCGGGCAGTCGTCTCGGCACGCCGCGGCAATCGACGATGAGGCCGACCACGCCGCCACGGATCTCAACCTCGACCGCGCGGCCCGGCCCGTGGCCGATGTTGAAGCGCCGCGTTGGGTCGATCGTGCCGGTCGCCGTCTGACCGAGCTCGAGCGGGATGAGGCGCATCTGGCCGTAGCCGACTGTCTCGGCGATCGTGCGGCCGTCGCTCGTGGTCAGGTCGAGCCTGACGGCCGTCTCGCCGTCGCGCTTGCCGTGGCCGACGGCGGTGACGGCGGTGCCGAGTTCGATCAAGCAGTCGCGCCGGAACACCTCGCCGGCGGCGGCCGGGTGCAGCTCGCTCAGGATGCCGATCTGGGGCATCATGAAGATCGAGTCGACGGCGAGCTTCGTGATGCCCTGGGGCTGGAAGCCGTCGATCATCATCCAGGCCGCTTGCGTCCGGCTCGGCGCGTGGCTGAGCACGCCGCCGCTGCCGATGATCCACTTGAGCGCCATCATGTCGACGAGCGTCCCGCCCGTGTCGGTCTGGGCGAACGCGTCCGAGACGCTCCGCTGCTGCTGGATGCCCTTGAGGCCGACGGCGAGCAGCTTGTGGTGTTCGAGGCTCAGGCGGAGCGCCTCGCGGGCGATCGCCTGCTCGATCAGGAGGTCGGCGCGCGACGAGGGGATCGTCGTGGGCCGGATCATCTTGTTGCGGAGCATGTTTCGCAGCTTCGGCTCGTCGATCTTGAACGGGACCCACTTGCTCACGTTGGCGATGCCGGTCTCTTTGAGCACGTTGCAGATCGAGTAACTCATCCCGTAGTTGGCGCTCACCGTGCGGTTGAACACGGTCTCGCCTGCGCGCGCGTCGCCAAACACCGAGAAGATGTCGGTCGTGGCGCCGCCGATGTCGACGGCGAGCACGTTGGCTTCTTCCTCGCGGGCGAACGTCTGGACCGCGCGGCCCACGGCCATCGGTGTCGGCATGATCTCGCCGCTCACCCAGCTCATCAGCCTGCCGTAGCCGGGTGCCTGCTGCATGACGTGCTCGAGGAAGACGTCGTGGATCGCCTCGCGCGCCGGCCCGAGGTTCTCTTGCTCGAGCCGCGGCCGGAGGTTCGGCACGTCGCGGACAGTCATCTTCTGGTCGATGAGGTCGTGCACACCCTTGCGTGCATCGACGTTGCCGGCGTAGATGACGGGCAACTGGAAGCCGATGCCGAAGCGCGGCTTCGTGTCGGCCGCGAGCAGCGTGCTCGCCAGGTCGACCAGGTGCGTTTTGGTGCCGCCGTCGGTGCCGCCGGCCATCAGGAACATGTCGGGCCGCAGGTGTCGGATCCGCTCGATGCGCTCGTACTCCTTGCGCCCGTCGTCGACGGCGAGCACGTCGATCACGATCGCGCCGGCGCCCAGGGCGGCGCGTTCGGCGCTTTCGGCCGTCATCGCCTTGATCACGCCGGCGACGCACATCTGGAGACCGCCCCCCGCGCTCGAGGTCGACAGGAACAGGTCCACGCCCTCATTGGGCCCGCGTTTCGGGCAGATGATCTTGTCGCCGTCGAGCAACGTGCGGCCGGTCAGCTCCTGGAGCTCGGTCACGGCGGTGATGACGCCGACGGTGACGTCGTCGAACGGCGCCTCGACCGTCGTCGGTGCCTCGCCGCGGCCGATGAGCCGATACGATCCTTCCTTCTTGAGGATCAGGATCGCCTTGGTCGTGGTGCTCCCGCAGTCGGTGATCAGGAATGAGTCGGTTTTTTCGATATCCACCGTTTCGTCCTGGACTTGTGGTCGGGCTGTTCGTCTGCCC
>CAYUZG010000079.1:3083-8579 GCA_964449605.1 uncultured Verrucomicrobiota bacterium
TTTTTCGATATCCACCGTTTCGTCCTGGACTTGTGGTCGGGCTGTTCGTCTGCCCTGCGGGCAGAAGCCGTCTGCCCGGGGGGCAGAGGCCGCCTCCTCCGTTGGCGGCAGGGAAGCATTTGTATACACGCAGCAGGCGTGCTTCGTCAACCTCTGAGGCAAAGGGGCACGGGTCTCCTGCCCGCAAAGAAGCCCCCTGCACCATGCGAGGTGCAGGGGGCAATCGTATCACCAGGAGCCGCGCGGGTCCGCAAACGGTGCCGGCCGCGCGGGGTGAGCCGTTCTACCAGTCTGCTTCTTCGCCGCCCATGCCACCCATCATGGCGCCGAACATCGTGCTGATCAGCCCTTCGATGGCCTCCTCGAACTCCTCGCGATCCATGTTCAGCGTGAGCGTGGCCTTGGTGCCGGCCGCCTCCATCTTGAGCGCGTTGATCAGCGTGGCCAGCTCCGGCATCATCTCGGCCATCTGCTCGCCCATCGGCTTGATCTGCATGTTGAACATCTCGACAAGCTGCTGGGCCGTTTCCGCATCGGTGAAACCGATGGCGACGTTGAGGTCGACGGCCGTCTTGCCGTAGTTGAACGCCGCGCAGACCGTTTCGAGGGCCGAGGGGTCGAACGGCGCCTCCTCGCTGTCGTCGGCCATCGCCTGGCGCAGCGCCTCCGGCAGGCTGGCCACGGCCCAGACGGTCGCCTTCGTGTTGACGTCCTTCAGAAGCGAGGCGAGCTTCACGTTGCTCAGCATGCTGTCCTGCGTGCCGCCGAGCATCTTGCTGATGTCGGCGTTGCCTTCCTCGGTCGGCACGAGCAAGATCACGCCGGGCAGGATGCACAGGTCCACTTCGTCGTCGATGTTGTAGACGTTCTTGCCCTCGACGTTCCTCGATTCGGGCGCCTCGCCCTCCTCTTGCTCATAGAGCTCGAGGAACTTCGCCTCGGACGGGAGATCGCCGGCGAAGGCGACGTACACGTCTGGATCGTTGTCGGGGTTCTCCGAATCAATCACGATGCCGAGCATCACCTCGGAGACATCCTTGGTGAGGTCGATGCTCATCGCCTCGAAGGTGTCGAATAGCTCCTCGCCGCCCATCTCCTTGACGGTGTCGAACACGCCGCTCTCGGCCAGGCTCTTGACGTTGACGCCGATTACAATGGTCGAGTCTTTCGGCATGTACTGGGTGGCCGCACCACCCGACGAGACGCCCGGCAGCGACGGGAGCGCCGCGTTCGCCGGCATTGGCCCGAGCGCGATGAGGGCCGCGGCGAGCGCTACAGTCAGAACGAATCCGATACGGTTCATGCCACTTCTCCTTGATTACACGTTCGCGTTGACGTGTTGCTCACGCTCGTGCCGATCGCGACAAGCTTACAGGCGCCCGGCCGCGGCGCGCCGCGTCCGGGCGGCAACTACCACTCTAGGAGCGGCTCGACCGGAGTGTCAACGGAATTCGCGGTGCCGTCGCCGCCGTCCCGCCCGCCCGCGACGGTCCCGCTTGACACACCGCCGAGCGTGGGTTATATGGACAACTCCCTTTCTGACATGACCCTGTGCCGGGATAGCTCAGGTGGTAGAGCAGGGGACTGAAAATCCCCGTGTCGTCAGTTCGACTCTGACTCCCGGCACTTCCCTTTGCTCGAACACGGAGGGCCTGTCACGATGCCGACCGTTACGTTTTCGCCCGAACAGACCGCGCCAGACGTCGCACCTCTTTACTATGCAGCCGAACAGGAGCAGCTTCGCGCGCTCGGCGTTTTGGTTGGTGGCCTGAGCCACAACCTGCGCAGCCCGCTCACGGCGATCATGGGCCGAGCCGAGATCCTCGGCGTTCGCCAGCCCGAGTTCTCTGCGCCGATGCATGAGATCGTCGGCGAATGCGAGCGGGCCAACGCGATGCTCCGAGCGGCCACCGCGGCGCTCAAGCTGCGTGCCGATCGAGACCGCCGGCCGGTCAGCCTCAACGAGCTCGTCGAGCGCGAGGGCGAGTTCATGTGCTTCGACCGCCACTTCAAGCACGAGATCGACAAGGAGTACGTCCTCGCCGACGGGTTGCCCGCGGTCAGCGCCGTCTACGGAGTGCTCGCACGCGTGTTCGACGCCGTCGTCCGCAACGGCGTGATCGCGATGTGCGACGCGGCCGAACGCCGCCTCGTCATCACGACCGAATCGAGCGGCGACTCGATCCATCTCAGCGTGCGCGACACCGGGTGCGGCATCGCACCCGAGCACCTGCCGCACGTGTTCGATCCGGGCTTCACGACGCTCGAACAAGCAGGCGCAGGCCCCGAGCGCTACGGCGCCGGCCCGGTCGAGAGCAGCGGTCGCGGGTACGGCCTGGCGGCGGCGGCCGCTGCGGTGCACGAACACGGCGGCGCGATCGAGATCAGCTCCGAACCCGGCGCCGGGACGACAGTGATAATCCGCCTGCCCGTCAAGTAGCGTCATCGCTTTCCCTTCCACCGCGGGTGGCAACCAGAGTCCTGCCGCACGGGGCTTGGGCTTGCTCCTTTGCCCGGCTCAACGCGGCAGCGGGGTGAGCTCGATCGTCAGCCCGGGCGGCCCCAGGTGGTCTGCTACCGTTATCCCTTCGACGGTCGCGGCCTGCATATCCTTCGATTGGATCAAGATCACGTACGTGCCGTCGGGTACGGTGTCGCTGGTGAACCGGCCGTCGCCGGTCACGTGGAGGGTATAGGAGCGGAGGCGGTCGGGCGTGGCGATCTGCCCGCTGAAGATGCGGATCGGCCTGCCGGTCGCGGCGTTCACAACCCGGCCGGTGAGCACGGCGCCACGCGCGAGGACGGCCTCAACCTCGGTCGGCGCCGGGCCGTCGCTGACCGTGACGTCCATCTTCTTGTAGAGGAAGCCGGGCCGGGTGAGGAACAGCGTGAAGGGGCCGGGCGTGAGGCCTTCGAAGCCGAACCGGCCGTCGCCGTCGGTGTACACCTCGCGGATCTCCAGGTCGTTGAGGCGCACGTAGACGCGCACGCCGAAGATCGGGCTCTTCTCCTCGGTGACGGCGCGGCCCACGAGCACCGCCTCGGGCTCGAGCGCGATCACGAGCTCCTCGGCGGGCGCGTCTTCGTACACGTCGACTGTGACCGAGGCCGTGGCGGTCGCGTACCCGCGCGCCGATGCCGAGACCGTGATCGAACCGGACTCGGTGCGCCGCAGCCGGCCGAGCGTGAAGCGGCCGTCGGCGTCGGTCGTGGCTGAGCGCCTGTAGCCGGGCTGCTCCGGGTCGTAGTTGAAGTCGCCCCAGCCGCAGACGACGGCGCCGGGGATCGGGTCGTTGCCCTTGTCGACAACCACCCCCATGATCGTCACGCCGGCGTCCATCACGATGTCCACGCCCTCGATGAGCTCGTGGCCCCTCGTGTCGACCGGCATCGATTGCGTGGTGAGGTAATCAGGATGCGCCGCCGTCATCTGGTAGAGCCTTTCGCGCAGGCCGGGCATCTCGTAGCGGCCGTCCTCGTCCGAGAGGACACGTTTCACGAAGGGATCGGCGAAGTGGAGGTAGCCCTCGCCGAGGTAGACGTCGGCGTCGGCCACCGGCTCGCCGAACGTGTTGAGGACACGTCCCCGGATCGTGATGCCGGTGGTGAGCGCGATCTGCTTGCCGTCGATCTCGGCGAGCGTCACCTCAGTGGTGTACGAGACGTAGCGTGGGTCGAGAACCTCGAGATGGATTTCATCACCTAGTTGCGCGTCGTAGAACACGACCTGTCCATCGAGCGAACTGCGCAGCGAGCGCTGCGCGAACACCTCGTCGGCTTTCCACCAGCGCACCGGCGCGCCGATCACCGGGTCGCCGCTCTTCTTGTCGATGAGCTGGCAGTGCGCAACGGCGCTCGGCGTCAGCGCGAGGTTCAGGGCGAGCTCCTCGCCGCTCACTAGCAGGTTCGGCTCCGTCCTGGGCTCGTAGCCCTCGGCGCTCGCCGTGACGTCGACCTTGGCGCGCTCAGGTCCAAGCCACAGCTCGTACGAACCGTCGATGCCCGAGGTGGCCGAGGCATCGCCCGCACTCACCGTGGCGCCCGCCACAGGGCCACCCGTCATCTCGTCCGTAACGCGGCCGGCGAGCGAGGAGCCGAGCGCGATCTCGATCCGGGCCTCCTGCGTGCCGGCGGGCAGCTGCTCCGATACCGTTTGGCCCGTCAACGGATCGGACACGACGACGCGGTAGGTGAACCGGTTCAGGTGGCGCAGGGTGAAGCGTCCCGCCGAATCGGTCTCGGTCGCGAGGGCCGAGGGGAGCAGGAGCGTGTCGGTCTTGGCGACTGGCTCGACGTGCACGGCCCCGCCCGCTACCGGCGAGCCGTCGGAGAACAGAACCTGGCCGGCGATTGTCGCTTCGGCCGGAAGCACAATTGGAGCCGCGCCGCCCGCGTCCTTGTCGGCGCCGCGGTGCGGGACGTCGCCGTAGGCATAGCCCTCGGCGAGGGCGAAGAAGCCGAGGCCCGTCTGCGGCAGGGCGTCGAAGACATAGGCGCCCGTGCCGTCGGTGGTGGTGAGGGCGAGCGCGCGGTCGGGTTCGGCCACGAAGAAGACGGAGGCGTTCGCGATCGGAGCACCGTCGAGGTCCGTCACGGCGCCCGTGACAGGCAGTCCGGGCGGCAGCACGATGTGGAACACCAGTTCGGCGCCGAAGGCGGCCTCGAACTCGCGGCTCGTGAGCGCGGATCCTTGCCGTGCGACCTGGATCTCGACGCCGCCCGCGGGCACCTCGTCGATCTGGTACGCGCCCGCCGCGTTCGTCGTGGCCGTGCGGACGAGCCACTCGGGCAGCCCGGCTGTGGCGCCTCGGCCCGTGCGCGGCCGGACGGTGACGATCGCTGCTGCGACCGGGCGATCGTCGAAGTCGCGGACCGTGCCGCTGACCGTCACACGCGGCCCAACAGTGATGGCAAGCGTCTCCACGCGGCTGGGCCGGAGCGTCATGACGCGCGTGTAGCGGGCGGCGCCGGCCCCCGGCTCGATCAGCCCGGCCGGGCTGGTGCCGGTCAGCACGACGACGAGGTAGGCGCCCGGCGGCACGTCGTCCACGCGCGCGTCCTCAGTGGGCAGTTGCTCGTAGAGGACCTCGCCGCCGTAAAGGGGCACGAGGGCCACGCTGAGCGCGCCCGGAGCATGGCCCATCCGGTCGGTGACGCGCACGGCCAGGGCGCTCATGCTCTGGCTCGGGGGCAGGGGCGGAGTCTCAGGCTCAATAACAGGCTCTTCGGTGTCGGCCTCCGGCCTCGTCTCGGCTTCGGGTGTTGTCTCGGCCTCTGGCGCCGCATCGCCTTCCGGCGGCTCAGTAGTCTCCTCCGCCGGCAGCGCCTCCTCCTCGGCCGGCTTCTTGCCGGCATCCTTGAAGGCCATCCAGATGCCGAACACCACCAGCATCACGACGAGGAAGGCGATCGTCGTGCTCCGATTCCCCATGAGTTCTCCTCCGCCAGCGTGGTCCGCATACAATATAACCCCTTACCGAAGATCCGTGTAGGGGT
>CAYUZG010000080.1:0-2295 GCA_964449605.1 uncultured Verrucomicrobiota bacterium
CTGCAGCGTGCTCGTCGAGCCCGACAGGGCGATTGGGAGTAGCCTCGGGCGAAAGCCCGTGGCAACAGCCAGCCAAGGCCACCCGGAGCCCCTTCAGGGGCGATTGAGGAACGCCGGTCAAGGCGGGAAGCTCAATCGCCCCTGAAGGGGCTCTCACGTCTCTCGTCTCACACGCTACCACGGGCTCGCGCCCGAGGCTACTGCCAGGCGCCCCTGACGGGGCTTGATGCCTCACGTGGATGACGCTCATCTCCCGGCGGTCCGTTGGCCGCGACGCGGCGTGTCATTGTTTGGAACGTCGCACTGGCCGTGTTTGAGTTCCCGCTCGATGATGTCGACGTAGTAGCGGGTGCGCTTCTCGGCATCTTCGATCGGGCCGGGGAAGGTTCTGGACCGGTCGAAATAGACGAGGCCGACGGGCAACTCGGTGACCGTGAGCCCCTTGAGCCAGGCCTGGATCCAGAACTGCATCGGCATACCGTAGCCGGGCTCGGTGAGCTCGAGCCGCTTGACCGCGTCGACGCGGTACGCCTTGAACCCGCAGAACGCGTCGGTGATGCCGTAGCCGGTGATCTCGTTGATCATCGCGGTGACGCGTTGGTTGATCTCGCGGCGGTCGGCGGGCGGCTCCTCGTTGCTCGGCAGGAGGTAGCGGCTGCCGCTGACGACGTCGGCCTTGTCGAGCGCCTTGCAGAACTGCTCGATCAGGTGCGGCTCGTGCTGCCAGTCGGCGTCGATGGTCATGACGTGATCGTAGCCGCGGTCGATGGCGCGATTGAAGCCGTCGATGAGCGTCCGGCCGTAGCCGAGGTTCTTCGGGTGCGTGAGCACCTCCATGCCGTCGATGGCGGCGAGGACGGCGGGCGTCTCGTCGGTCGAGCCGTCGTCGATGGCGAGGATGTCGGCCCCTTCGCACAGGTGTTTCTTGATCTCGGCGATGACGCCGGCGAGGTAGCCGGCCTCGTTGTGGACCGGGATGACGATCAGGTGTTTCATGACGGCGCGGAGTCGGCGCGCACCTGCTGGGGCACGCCCGACCGGTACTTGACGAGCCGGATGCGGTTGCCCGTGTCGTTGAAGTGGACCTCGTCCATGAAGTTGCGGATGAGCATGACGCCCCGGCCGCCGTCCTTCAGAAGATTCTTTCTGGCCGTGGGGTCTTCGACGTGGGAGTAGTCGAAGCCGGGGCCTTCGTCCTGGATGGTGATCTCGACCTTCGCCTCGTCAACGGTCAGGTCGATGGTGGCCGCCTTGGCCGGATCGCCCTGGTTGCCGTGGGCAATCGCGTTGGTGGCCGCCTCCTCGAACCCGGTGCGGACGGCGAAGGTATCGTGCGAGCCGTAGCGGTGCGCGCTCAGCGCCTTGTGGAGCCATTGGCGCACGGCGCTGAGCTCGTCCAGCCGGTGAATGCAAAATGAGCCGGTTGCCTCGTTCGACGGCCCGATCATGGATCCCTCTGGACTCGCGCAGCGCCTAGAAGCGCTCGAGAGCGTCGGCGACGTTGCTCTTAATATCGAAGATCGTATCGAGCCGCGTGATCCGGAACACTTCCATGATCTCCGGCTTGATGTCGGCGAGCCGCAGCTTGCCGTTGGCGGCCTCGACCTTCTTCTTGAGCGTGATCAGCTTGCCCAGCGCGGTGCTGGACAGGTACTCGACGCCCCGGAAGTCGACGACGATCTTGATCCCCGGCTTGGCCTCGACCACCGAGTACATCTCCTCGCCGATTTCCTGAATATTGATCTGGTCGAGGATGTCGGACTCCCGGAATCGGACGACGGTGACATCACCCTTCTCCTCGACAACGATCCGCTCGTACGAGCCGCCCATCCGCATCTCCTTTCTTGCACGCTGGTTGTGTTCCCTCAGTTGGGCCGGTGCTCAGACGCTCATTCAACACGAGCGGCTCCGGGGTGTCAACCACCATCTCCGGCGGGGCGCCGGCCGGCGCTGTTTCAATCTGAGACAAGCGTGCCATGCCAACGTGGTAACGCTCGGTGCACCATCGCAACGCGCGGCACGTCAAGCGGATAGCGCCGCGTACCGCCACGGCGTCCGCGCTTGGCACCGCTTTTGCTGTATGGCTGTGTGGAGTTGCCCGCATCACGCGGGCATGCAGCACAGCGAGCGCACCGCCATGAACGAGAAGATGAAGGTTATCAAGACGGTCGATAAAGAGGGGCGCGAGGTCTTCACGTACCTCAAGAAGGCAGCGCCTCCTACGCCAACGAACAATCGCCGCAAGAAGCGAAACGAGGCGCTCCGAGTCACGCTGAAGCTTCCGCGCTAGTGCTC
>CAYUZG010000080.1:2395-6379 GCA_964449605.1 uncultured Verrucomicrobiota bacterium
CGATAGGCCAGCCCTTTAGGGCTGGTGCACTGCGTCCCCGCCTTTCCTCCTGAGGGCGTTTCAACGTCCTTCTCACCCTGGCTTAAGCCATCCTCGAGAAGCCCGTTGAAACGGGCTCGGGCAATGTGTGCCGTTCGACCAGCCCTCAAGGGCTGGCCTATGTGAAACTGAACAAGCCCGTTGAAACGGGCTCATTGAAGTCGACATGCCGCGTACCTTCACCATCCCCCGCGCCGTCGCCGATCCTGTCGCCGCCTGGGCTGAGTCGGTTCTCTAGGGCCGATTTCGCTGGAAGTGCGCGCCCGGCCGCCTATAATGGCGCGCCGTTGACACCGGACAACACCTCGGCACACGGGAGTGCGAATGAAACGCGCACTGATCACGGGGATTACCGGCCAGGACGGCTCGTACCTGGCCGAGCTCCTGCTCGAAAAGGGGTACGAGGTCTACGGCATGGTGCGCCGCTCGAGCCTCGAGAAGTTCGAACGGCTCAACCATATCCGCGACCGCGTCACCATCGTCCAGGCCGACCTGCTCGATCAGCTTTCGCTTATCGAGGTGATCCGCGACGCCGCGCCCGACGAGCTCTACAACCTCGCCGCGCAGTCGTTCGTGCCGACCTCGTGGACCCAGCCGGTGCTGACGGCCGAGTTCACGGCGGTCGGCGTGAGCCGCGTGCTCGAGGCGATCCGGCAAGTGAACCCGAAGATCCGCTTCTACCAGGCGAGCTCGAGCGAGATGTTCGGCAAGGTGCGCCAGGTGCCGCAGAACGAGGAGACGCCGTTCTACCCGCGCAGCCCGTACGGCGTGAGCAAGGCCTACGGCCACTACATCACGGTCAACTACCGCGAGAGCTACGGCCTGTTCGCCGTGAGCGGCATCCTGTTCAACCACGAGTCGCCGCGGCGCGGGCTCGAGTTCGTCACCCGCAAGATCACGAACGCGGCCGCCCGCATCAAGTACGGGCTCCAGCACGAGCTGCGGCTGGGCAACCTCGACGCGCACCGCGACTGGGGCTACGCCGGCGACTACGTCCGTGCGATGTGGCTCATGCTCCAGCAGCACGAGCCGGCCGACTACGTCGTCGCGAGCGGCGTGGCGCACAGCGTCCGCGACTTCGTCGAGGCCGCGTTCGGCCATGCCGGCCTCGACTGGCAGAAGCACGTCGTGACCGACCCGAGCCTGCTGCGGCCCGCCGAGGTCGAGCACCTGATCGGCGACTCGACCAAAGCGCGCACCAAGCTCGGCTGGAAGCCCGAGGTGGACTTCGATGGGCTCGTGAAGCTCATGATGGACGCCGATCTCGAACGCGCCAAGGCCGTCAAGGAAGGCCGGAATTCGAATTCCTGAACCACCGATCTTCACAGATCAACGCAGATCAGCGCGATGGCCGCTGGGCCATCGCGTTCCCATCTGTGAGATCAGTGTCAATCTGTGGTTGCTTCTTCCTTCACGAGGAGGGAGTGTGCCTTGAGCTCGAGGACGTGCTCGCCGGTGATCCGCACGCCCGCCGGTAAAGGGAGGATCTCGTCGAGCGACGTGCCCCGGATCGCGATGACGGCACGCGGGTACGCGTCGAGAAAGTCCGCCACCTCTGCCGCGCTCAGCGTCGGGATCACAAGCCGTCGCGCGTAGTAGTTGTAGGTCCCCCTTGGAACACCGCTTTCGGCAAGGGCGTACCCCTTCTCGGCGTACTCGCGCATCGTTGTTCCCGCCGCCACGGGCGACATCACGTCGTCGAAGGCCGGCGTCACAACGAGCGCGGTCAACCGCGAGAACGCCAACGAGGTCGCAAGCAGGACTGCACCCACCACGACGACGCGCTTCGACACGGCGATGCGCGGCACCCACGCCGCACCGATGGCGACTACCCCGAGCGCGGCCAGCACGATGGCCGCCGGGTCGATCGCGCCCGTCTTGTCGGGGAAGTAGCGGCGGCATAGCACAGCGGCGGCAACGCCAAGCGCCACGAGCAGCGCGCCCGCGATCGTTGTCTCGATCCTCAGGCCCCTCGTCTTCCCCTCGACGCCGCGCCCCTCGGCGCCGCGCAGCCGGACGGCTGCCGCCGCCGCCAGCGCAGGCCAGATCGGCAGGATGTAGACGAAGATCTTGCAGCTCACGGTGGAGATCACCACGAGGTTGCTCGCGGCCATCGCCGCAAGAAACCGGAACGCGGTCGGGTGCGCCCGCCGCATCAAGCGGAAGCCGCACGGCACGAACGCCACCCACGGCAAGAACTCGACGGGCAGCCACGCCGCGTAGTACCAGAACGGCTCGCCGTGGGCCCACGAGCCGGTCATCCGGCCGATCGTCTGCCACACGACGTAGAGCTCGACGGCGTGAGCGCCCTCGACAGCCCAGACGGCCGCGAGCCATGCGCCGATGATGCCGAGCCCAATGACAAACCCGCCGACGAACCAGGCCGAGACGGCCTCGCGCAGCCGCCGCTCCCACGCGAGGAACACGAGGACGCCGACGAGCGGTAGCAGCATGCCGTACGGCCCCTTCGTGAGGACGGCGAGCGCGCAGAAGACGAAGAACCACGCGTAGAGCCCGCGCCGGTCCGTCGTGTAGCCGCGCACGAAAGCAAGC
Source organism: uncultured Verrucomicrobiota bacterium (assembly GCA_964449605.1). GTDB lineage: Bacteria > Auribacterota > JABMQX01 > JAFGEW01 > JAFGEW01 > CAYUZG01. The sequence continues at coordinate 4,988 of CAYUZG010000080.1, forward strand.
TGGCCGAGGACCATGAACGCGACCATCATCAGGTCCATCCGCGCGATCCCCGTCGTGATCTGGTAGAGGAACGACAGGAGCATGACGACGCTCGCGAGCCAGGCGGTGCGTTCGGGCAGCAGGCCGCGCAGGAAGTGGAACGTCGCGATGACGCACGCGACGCTCAGCAGCCACGCGATGACGTACAGGACGAACTCGCTCTGGCCGCCCACGAGGGCCGTGGCGCCGCCGACCAGCCAGAAATACAGTGGCGGCTTGTGATCGTAGAACTCGCCGTTGAGATGCGGGGCGAACCAGCGACCCGTCTCGTGCATGTCCTCGACGACGGCCGCGTACCGGACCTCGTCGAGAACCCACAGATCCCTCGCGGCGCCGAGCGGGAATCCAGCGACGACGGCAATGCCGACGAGCAGCAGGACGTAGCGCCGCGTCACGACGCGTCCTCCGCCGTCTCCCCCGCGTCCGTGGCGGCGTCGGGCACGGCGGGAGGTGCGTCCTGACCGAGCCAGGCGCGCAGCTTCCTGAACGGGAACCCAACGACGAACCAGTGCCACACGATGAACGAGAGCACCAGGACGATGTAGGCGCCGGCGAGCACGTCGGTCGGGTGATGATATCGGTTCATCACGCGCTCGAACATCACCATCCCCAGCGCGGCAAGCCCGATGAACCGCACGGCCCTCGTGCGCGCGAAGTAGAGGAAGAACGAGACGGACGCGGCGACGTCGGCCACGTCGCCCGACGGGAAGGAGTGGAAATCCGCATCCGTCAGCAGGAACGGGCGAAACCCGCTCACGTCGTGATAGGGCCGTGCGCGGCCGACGACGATCTTGAGAATGCGAACGAGACCACCGGCGAAGACGAGCTCGAGCGCAAGCACAATGAGGGCGACGTGCACCCAGACCCGCTGCTTGCGATCGATGCCGATGATGAAGAACAGCACGAAGACGGCATACAGCAGGAAGCGCGGCGCGCGCAGGAGGTACGTCAGCACGTCGCGGTCGACGCCCGCCTTGCCGCCGGAGGCATCGGCCCAAGCGATGACGCCTCGCTCGCCGACGAGCAGCGCCGCTGCCGCGAGCCCGCCGCAGACGAACGTCGCGGCGAGGATCGCGCGGCCGAGCGTCCGCGCATCGGACCGATACGTCAGCGCGCGGCTCTCGTACGGCGCGAGCCGGGCCGGCACTCCTTCTGTCGGCGGTTGCCCGGTCAACTCACAGCGCTCCACGGTCCACTTCTCGACGACGCTTCATTGCCTCACGCGCCCGGCATCATAGCGGAATCGGGCGCCGGCCGTCATTGTTTTCGGCAGCCGCTCTACTCGCCGCGCCGCATCAGGTCGATCGTGATCGGAGACTCGCCGACGCGCGTCGCTTTGACCGCGAGCGGCTC
>CAYUZG010000080.1:6479-8522 GCA_964449605.1 uncultured Verrucomicrobiota bacterium
CGGTCCTCGCCGTCGAGGAAGCGCGCCACGGCGGCGAACCGATGATAGAGGTTGTTCGGCTCGATGTGCGTGTCCCACCACCACGGCATCGCGTTGCCGGAGGCGGGCGTCGTCGCCGCAAGCCACAGGACCGCGCTGAGCAGGATGCCGTCTGGGTCCACCTCCTCGTCGGCCGCGTTGCCGCTCCGCCCGAACTCGCCAATGAGATACGGTTTGTTGTAGGCCTTGTGAGCGCGCCACTGGTGGCCGACGGCATTCAGAATCCCCGCGCCGTAGATGTGCGACTGGGTGAAGTCGATCTGGTCGAGTGACCACAGCTCCATGAGTTCGTCGTGCTTTATGCCGCTTCTGCTTGTAGTCACGAGGTGGTCGTACGGGTCGATTCGCTTGAGGTAAGCGGCCATCTCGCGGTGCCAGGCGACGACGTCGCGGTCATCGGCGCGCCGCGTCAGGTCCGCTTCGTTGAACAGCTCCCACGCAAAGACGTTCTGCGACGCGCCCCAGCGCGCGACGATGTAGTCGAGGCGCCGCCGATAGAGGCGCTTTGCCTCGGCGTTGGTCCAAAACGCCTCGGGCGCAGCGCACGGGCCGCCGTTCTCGACGTTGTACGGGTTCTGCTTCCAGTTCTTGGTGAGGATCTCGTGATAGTCGAATACGAGCTGTATGTGCAGTCCGTACTGCTCGGCCAGCGCGACGATGCGGTCGAGCCGCTTGGCGGCGTCAAGATCATAGACGCCGGGGCCGTTCGGCCCTTCGAGCCACAGGCTCCACGGACACATCCAGATGCGGACCCAGTTCGCGCCGTACGCGCGCATCGTGCGGAAGTAGTGCTCGTAGTTGGCCGCCCAGCACACGTTCTGGCCGAACGGGTAGATGAACGCGCCGCGTGCGTGCTCAAACATCGTCGGGTCGGCCCGGCTGACGCGGACGAAGCCAAGCGCGCCGTCGTCAAGCACGTCGAGCCGGAACGGCCCGGTCGCGTCCCGGCCGTGGCGCGTGCGCACGTGAACGCGGTAGGCGTGCTCGCCGAGCTCGCACGGCGCGTAGCGGATGCGCCAGATGTGGTGGGCCCCTGTGGCGTCGCGGCCGTCGAAGAAGCCCTCGACGCGTTCCCGGTTATCGGACGGCGTCGTGACCTCGGCCCAGACGGAGACGTCGTCGCGGTCGAACGGATTGCCCCACGGGCCTTCGAACTCGACCTCGATCTCGACGCGGCGGCAGACGCCGACGGACGTGGCGAGCGGCAGCACGTTGATGATGCGGGGCGCCGTCGCTTCGACCTGGGCCGGAGCGTCCTGCGGCGGCGTCTCCTGCGTGCAAGAGGTCGCGCCCACGACCAGCAGTACGGCGAGCAGCACGCGGGGTAATGTGGTCAAGTCCATGTGAGTCCGAAGCGTTCGGGTATGAACGAGAGCCGGTCCAACCTCGTCGGGACTATAGGCGGCGGCAGTTCCAACGGCAACGGATTTGTCGTAAGATGACGCGCGAGGTAACGCGTACAGGAGGTATTGGCGTCATGAAAGCGCGTGGACAGAAACGCTGGCGAGCGCTGGTGGTCGCGGTGGCCGTCTGCGCGGGCGTCTGGCTCACCGGCTGCGGCGAGCGGCCCGTCGTCGTTGTGCCCGTCGGCCCGGCGCCGCTCGCGCTCTCGCTCGACGAGATCGTGGCCATGGCGAAGGCGGGCGAGAGCGACTGGGCCATCATCTGGGCCGTGCGGCAGTCGCGGCGGGCGTGGCCGCTGACGACGGCCGACGTGGCCCGGCTGCGCGAGGCCGGCGCGAGCGACCGGGTGATCGATTTCATGTTCGAGACGATCACCGCAACGAGGCTCTACAGCGCGGTGCCGATGACGGCCGAGGAAGTCGTCGGTCTGACGGCGGCCGGCGTGCCTGACGACGACGTGATCGCCGAGATCGGGTGGACGGGCACGATCTTCCACCTCCGGGCAGCCGACGTGACCGCGCTGCGCGAGCAGGGCGTGAGCGACGAGGTGATCGACTTCATGCTCTACACGCGCCAGCTCGAACGGCGCGAGCAGACGTG
>CAYUZG010000081.1:0-8500 GCA_964449605.1 uncultured Verrucomicrobiota bacterium
CTCACGCCCGTGGCTACAACATGCCGCCCGCTGCGCGGGCTCCCGGCACAGCGGGGGATCTGCAGTTCGTTGCGCCACTTATCATCACTGATGCTGTGACCGCTACCCTGCGGCGCGCTGGTGGGCGGCGACGTCGTGGATGATGGTGGCCAGGTCGCGCTCGGGCTCGAAGCCGATGAGGCCGTGAACCTTGGCGATGTCGGGCGCGCGGCGGCGCATGTCCTCGAAGCCCGCTTCGTAGGCGTCGTCGTACGGGATCAGGACGATGTCGGACTTCGAGCCCAGCGTCGCCTTGACCTGCTCGGCGAGAGCGCGGATGGTGATCTCCTCGTCGCTGCCGATGTTGAAGACCTGGCCGACGGCGTCCGGGTGCTCGACGAGCGCAATGAGCGCGCCGACAACGTCGGCGACGTGGCAGAAGCAGCGCGATTGCCGGCCGTCGCCGTAAACCTGGATTGGTTCGCCCGCGAGCGCCCGGCTCACGAACGAGGGGACGACCATGCCGTACTCGCCCGTTTGGCGCGGGCCGACGGTGTTGAACAGCCGCGCGATGACCACCGGCAGGCCCTTCTCCTTATAGTAGGCCATGGCGAGGAACTCGTCGAGCGCCTTCGAGCACGCGTAGCGCCAGCGGGCCGTCGTCGGCGGGCCGATGAGCAGGTCGTCCTCCTCGTTGAACCGGTCGCGCACGCTGCGGCCGTACACCTCGGAGGTCGAGGCGAGCAGCACCTTCTTGTGCTTCTTGTTGGCGCAGGCGAGGACGTTTTCGGTTCCCTGGACGTTCGTCTCGATCGTGCTCACGGGCCGCTGGACGACGAGCCGAACGCCGACGGCGGCGGCAAGGTGGAACACGACGTCGGCATCGTCGACGAGCTCAGCCAGCACGGGGACGTTCATGACCGACTCGATCGTGTAACGGAACCGCGTGTGGGATTTGAGGTGCTCGATGTTGCGGATGCTGCCCGTCGAGAGGTCGTCGATGACGGCGACCGAGTCGCCGCGTTCGAGCAGCGCCTCGGCCAGGTGCGAGCCGATGAAGCCGGCCCCGCCGGTGATGAGCGCTTTCATCCAGCCTCCGATCCCAGTGGCGTGCAGAGAATACCTACACGATCACCGGGTCGAAGTCCAGAGGCAGCAGAACGGGCGTCGCCGTGTGCTCAGCTCACCGTCGTGTCGGCCGCGCCGGGAATAGGCAGCCCGAGCATCCACTGACGGAAGTTGAGCATCCAGCGGTCAGTATCGCTGCCTTGCGCGGGCTTGGTGATGAAGTAGACGCCGCCGCTGCCGTACGGGATGCAGCCCGCAACGGCCCCGCCGGGGTCCTTATCCCCGCGCCCGCGGTCGAGCGAGGCCACGACGAAGACGTTCTCCGGCATGGCCGGGAAGAAGAGGTGGTTGTGGCCGATGCCGAAAGTGCCGTCCGTGCGGCGCAGCCTCTTCTCGGTTGGGCTATAGAAGGTCACGTTGGCGCAATCGGTATTGACCGGATGGTCGCTGAGTGTCACCGGCAGCGGCCCCGGGCACAAGTCGGCCTCCTTGGGCTCCGTGAACCCCGGGAAGAGCTCCCAGTAGACGGCGCACTCCTCGTTCTGGATGAGGACGTTGTGCCCCGCCTTGATCCACTCGAGCAGGATATCTTTCTGCACGCTCGAGAGCTCGGACGGGACAACATCCAGCGTGTAGACGTCGCCGCCCTGGTCGGGCGTGCTGCGCAGCGACCAGATCATGTCCTGAGTAATCGTGACGAGCTTCGGGCGCGAGCCGTCGAGGAGCCCCGGATCGTAACGGCACAGGATCTCGGGCGGGATCGTCTTGCCGTAGTCGGGGCTATCGCCCCAGAGCCCCCACGGCGCGCTCAGGACGACAAGGACAACGACGACCAGAAAAGCAATGCGCCTCATCGTGACACCTCCCGTGGCAGCCGGCGTGCCAGACTTCGCATGGCCGGTTCGCAGAGTTCTACACCTCGTGCGAAAGCAAGAAGAGTGCCACGACGTTCCGCCGGCCAGGTTGCCGGCGTCGGCAAGGGAGGTTGTTCAGTGCAGAGCGTAGAGGTGGCCGTCCTCGCTCCCGAAATAGATCACGCCGTCCTCCACGGCCGGGGACACCGCCGCGCTGCCGCCCGTTGAGAACTTCCAGACTTCCTTTCCTGTCGCCAGATCAACAGCATAGAGGCGCCCGTCATCGCTGCCGAAGTAAACGAGGCCGGCTGCAACAGAGGGGGAACACATTATCTCGCCTCCTGTTTTGAACTTCCACTTCTCCTCCCCGGTCTCGAGGTCAACGGCGTAAAGGTGCCTGTCCGTGCTGCCAACGCAGACGACAGCGCCCGAAACCGCTGGGGACGAAACGACATCCGCCCCTGTTTTGAAGCGCCACTTCTCCGCGCCCGTTTCCGCGTCCACTGCATAGAGGTGGCCGTCTAAGCTCCCGACATAGACAACCCCACCGGCCACCGCGGGTGAGGAGCCCACGACACCTCCCGTTTTCAGAGCCCACTTCTTCGTTCCGTCTTCGGCGTCAAGCGCGTACAGATTGCCATCGCCGCTTCCGAAATAGGCGGCGCCGTCCTCGACGGCGGGGGAGGATGGAATCCCGTCGCCTGTCTCGAATGCCCACTTCCGCCGGCCCGTATCGACGTGGACGGCGTACAGATGCTTGTCGAAGCTGCCGAAGTAAACCACCCCATCCACGACAACCGGCGACGAGAACACGGGGCCATCGGCCTTGAACGCCCACTTCAGTCGGTGCGTGTTGACATCCACAGCGTAGAGATGGCAGTCGTGGCTGCCGAAGTACACCACGCCGTCGGCAACGGCGGGGGAAGACATCACATCGGCCCGTGTTTTGAACATCCATTCGGGCTCGCCGGTCTCGGCATCAATGACCCAGAGGCGTGACCCAGCCCCCACGTACACCATACCGTCGCAGATCGCGGGCGCTGAGATCGCAGGGTACTCGGCCTCGAACTTCCACTTCTCACCATGAAGCTCGTCAACACCGTCCGTTTCATAGACACCCGTACGCTGCAGGTTTGCACGGAACATGGCGCCGTTCGAGTTCGCGCCACCGTCGACCTTCTCGCCAGGATCGTCCTCCGCGCTGGCGACCCAACAGAGCACAACTGCGGGCAACGCCACCAGCCCAACGATGGTCTTGATCGCCCCCTTCATCCTATGCCCTCCATTTTCTCACGCGAGTTCGACAAGGTCGGCGTGGATGATCTCGTCGGCGCGGGTGCGCAGCGCGGCAAGGACGGTGTCGCTGGGCTTCGAGTCGACCTTGATCTTGGCGCAGGCGGCCTTGGCCCCGGCGAAGATGATGTTCTCCATCTCCTGGACGTTGATCTGCTGCTCCTTGAGCGTGCTGAGCACGTTGGCCAAGACGCCGACTTTGTCGTAGTGGCGCACGACGAGCTGCCAGCGCGCGGGCGATTTCGCCTCGAGGTTGACGCAGTTCGGCACCGTGCCGGTATCGATGAAGCTCCGGACGACGCGGACGACCTCCGCAGCGATGGCGCTTTGGGCCTGGCTGGTCGAGGCGCCGATGTGGTGCGTGCCGTAGACGCCGGGCTGGGCCACAAGCTCACTGATGAACTCGGCCTTGGCCGGTTTCGGCTCGTTCTCGTAGACGTCGAGACCGGCGCGGATGCCCTTCGTCTTGACTGCATCGAGCAGGGCCGCCTCGTCCACGACGCCGCCGCGCGCGGTGTGGATGAAGATGGCTTTCGGCTTCATCGCCGCGAAGAAGCGCTTGCCGATGACGTGCTGCGTCTCAGGCGTGCGGGCCAGGTGGACGCTCACGATGTCGCTGGACGAGGCAAGCTCCTCGAGCGTCGCGCAGCGCTGGATGCCGAGCTCGCTTGCCCGCTCGGGCGTGAGCGAGCGCGACCAGCCGATCGGCTTGAGGCCGAGCCCCACGGCGCGCTTGAGCACTTCGCGGCCGATGCCGCCGAGGCCGACGATGCCGATCGTCTTGCCGAACAGGCCGTCGGCTTTGCCGTACTCCTTCTTGTTCCATGTGCCCGCGCGCAGCTCGGCGACGCAATCGGGGATGCGGCGGTCGATGGCCATGATCAGGCCGATCGCCAGCTCGGCGACGGCGACCGAGTTCTTCCCGGGACAGTTGGCGACGTAGATGCCGCGCTCGGCTGCGTGCCCCACGTCGATCGTGTCGTAGCCGGCGCCGGCGCGGACGATGAGCATCAGGTTCTGGGCCGCGTCGATGGCGGGCTCGCGCACCTCCGTGGATCGGACGATCAGCACGTGCGCTTCCTTGGCCGCCTCGACCAGGTCGTCGCGCCCAAGCTGGGGGTCGCACGTGACGGCGCATCCAAGCGCCTCGAGCTCCTTGATACCTTGTTCAGGGAACTTGTCGGCGATCAGGACGTTCATCCTCGCTCCTCCTCCTGCGCATCCACCAAGACTGTCGCCCACTTCCTGGGGCACGCATGATAGCGGCAAGCCGCCGCAATGCCAAAGGGGAAAGAGGCCGTTTGCCGAGAATGCGCTCGGCACGGGCAGGGCCAAGCGGGCTAGCGCACGAGGCTGACGGCGTCGACGTAGTAGGAAGTAGCCTGGGAACTGGCGTTGCTGATGGCGATCTTGGTGATGCTCCGGCCGGTGGCACGCAGGTCCTTGAGCGGGATGTAGACTCGTTGCCAGCGATTGGCCGCGACGGCGCCGCCCTGGATGTAGCTCGCGTTGTTGACCCCGACGGTGTGTATAACCTCGCCCTTGTCGTCGTACAGTGCAACCTGGAGCGTTTGGCCGCCGGCGTTGCCGCCATGCACGTAGAACTCGAGCGCCGTGTAGCCGGCGACCGGGAACGCGTCCTTCCGGCCGAAGGCAAGGCCGCCCCACGGCTCCTGCTGGACGAAGATGGCGTGGGTGCCCTGGGCGGGGTTGTCTTGGTTGTTGCGCTCGACCTTGCTGCCCCATGACCAGTCCTGCCACCCGCCGCGCAGGGAATCTGTGTAGATGGCGTGGGTCGTACGCTCGGTGCGCCGGATGGGCCTTTCGTCCCGGGCCAACCCTGTCTCGGCAAAGAGCGGCACCCGCTGCATGGTGAAGCCGACGTCGTCGAGATAAAACGTCGGCATCGTCTCATCAGTCGGGTTGTACAACGCGATACGGACGATGTCCCTGGAGCCGAGCCTGAGGTGGCTGACGGGGATGACGAAGAACTGCCAGCGCTGCGCCGCGATCTCGCCGCCCTGGATGTATGCCTCGGACGCGAACCGTAACCCGTGGCCCGTCGGCAGGATGTTGCCGTCGGTGTCCGTCAGCACGAGGCGCAGGTCCTGGCCGCCTTCGCTGCCGCCGTGGATCCAGCCGACGAGCGCATAGTGGCGCTTCAGGTTCTGTCCGTTCTTGCACAGGAAGCAGACGGCGCCCTTGGCCTTGAGTGTGACCTCCATCGAGTGGACGCCGTTGTAGACACGCGTCTCGTGCTCAACGTCCACGTCGGCGCGCCACGAGCCGTTCGCCCACATGTTCTGGAACTCGTCGTCGTAGAGCATGTGGGAGTAGGTCACGGCGGCGGGCGAAGCGCTCGCAGCAAGGCACAGGACGACGCCGAACGAAAACGCCCAGACGGTCCATAGATTCAGGCGAAGGCTTCCGCTCATCGTTCCCTCACAGAGCGTCAGTCAGACTGCGTCGTCTCATCCTCTGAGACGCGCTGAGAATCGCCGAAGTTTCCGCGGTCCGCATGAAGCTATTACACCGAGAGCACGCGCTCGTCAAGGAGGACGACCGCAGAGCCGGCCCAACCGGAATACGGGCTACGAGACGTGGACGATCTTGGTGCCCTGGGGCTCGAGGTCAAAGGGGATCTCGCGCAGCTCCGACAGGGCCTCGCGCACGCGCGGCTGGACGTCTTCGCGCGCGTACAGCAGCAGGAACCCGCCGCCGCCGGCGCCGAGGAGCTTGCCGCCGATGGCGCCGGCCTTGTGGGCTTTCTCGTACGCGGCGTCGACAAGCGTGTTCGTAATGCCGCTCACGAGCTCGCGCTTGAGCATCCAGCCCTCGTGCAGCAGCTCGCCGAACTCGTCGAGGTCGCGCCCTTCCTGGAAGACGCGGCGGATCTCGCCTGCCAGGTGGGCCATCGTGCGCAGGAAGTCGAGCTTGTTCTTCGTTTCCTTCCTCTGCTCGGTCAGGATGTCGCTCGCCGAGCGCGTGATGCCGGTGTAGAAAAGCATGAGGCGGTCGCCGAGCGTGCGCTTGAGCTCGTGGGAGCAGACGACGGGATCGACGAAGACCGACTCATCGGGGTTGAAACGGATGTACTGGAGGCCGCCGTAGGCGGCGATGTACTGGTCCTGCTTGCCGATCGGCTCGCCGACGATGTCGATCTCGATCTCGCACGCTTCGGCCGCCAACCGCTCGGCCGGCGCGTAGGTGCCGGTGTAGGCGTAGAGGGCGTTGAGCAGCCCGACGGTGAAGCTCGACGACGAGCCGAAACCGGTCCCGGCCGGGATGTCGGAGATCGAGGTGACCTCGATGCCGTTCGGGATGCCGGCCTTCCTGAGCGCCTCGCGCACGAGGGGGTGATGGACGTCGTCAGCGGTCTCGACGATCTCGGTCCTGGAGTAGCTGACCCGGACGGTGTGATCGAACCGCTTGTTGACGGTCAGATACATGTACTTGTCGATCGTGGTCGAGACGACGGCGCCGGGCTCGTGCTCGTAGAAGGCGCGCAGATCCGTGCCGCCGCCGGCAAACGAGACGCGAAACGGTGTCCGCGAGATGATCACCCGAAGCTCCTTTCCAGGAACGCGTTGAGGCCGGCTCCGAGACCACTATACAGAACGGCCGGGCCTGGCACAACTTTAGGCGCAGGGCGCGCACGGTTCCGGCGGTCTCCTGCTATAATGGCGGCATGGCAAAGGAGAAGGAACAGATCAAGCTGATCGCCACGAACCGGCACGCGCGGCGCAACTACCACATCTTCGAGACTTGCGAGGCGGGCATCGCCTTGCAGGGCACGGAGGTCAAGTCGCTGCGCGCGGCGAAGGTACAACTACGCGAGGCGTATGCGCGCGTGGTCGACGGTGAGGTCTGGCTTTTCAACTGCCACATCAGCCCGTACGAGTACGGCAACATCCACAACCACGACCCGATCCGGCCGCGCAAGCTCCTCATGCACCGCCAGGAGATCAGGCGCCTCTACGGCAAGACGGCCGAGCGCGGGTTCACGCTCGTGCCGACGCGCATGTACTTCAAGCGCGGCCACGCGAAGGTGGAGATCGGCCTCGCCAAGGGCAAGCTGCTGCACGACAAGCGCGAGGACATCAAGGCGCGCGACGCCGAGCTCGAGATGAGACGCGCCATGGGCCGCAAGCAGCGATAGCGGCGAAGTCAGCCAACCACGGATTCCAGCAGATCGCGCGAGGACGGCGGGCCCAGGGGGACCCGCCCTACATCATGTCAACCGACCGCTGTCAGGCGGCAGCGTTGTAGGGCGGGTCCCCCTGGGCCCGCCGTCCTATTCCGAAAACGGGTTGGAGCGGCGTTCGGTGCCGACGGTGGTGGGCGGGCCGTGGCCGGGATAGAGGGTGACGTTGTCGTCGAGGGTGAGGAGCTTCTGGCGGATGCCCTTGACGAGCTGCTCGAACGAACCGCCTGGCAAGTCATAGCGCCCGATGCCGCCGACGAAGATGGTGTCGCCGACGAACACGGCGTCGTCGATCTTGTAGCAGACGCCGCCCTGGGTGTGTCCGGGGGTATGGATGACGTCGATACGGAAGGGGCCGAGCTCGAGCGTCTCGCCGCCGGTCAGCAGGTGATCGGGCGGCGGCTGCGGGTCGGCGTGGAAGCCGAAGAGCTCGGCCTGCTCGGCGACATGCTTGTAGATCGCCGCATCGGCCTCGTGGAGGTAGACGGGCACGTCGAAGGCACGCTTGATCTCGCGGACGCCGTTGACGTGGTCCCAATGGCCATGCGTGAGAAGCACGGCCAGGGGCTCGGCGCCGAGCTCGTTGACGCGCTCGATGAGGCGGGTCGGATAGTCGCCAGGGTCGATGACGACCGCTCCCCCACCCTCGGCGTCGATGAGAAGGTAGGCGTTTTCTTGAAGCTCGCCGAGTGTGAACGTCTCGATGCGCATGAGTCTATCAGTTGGCGCAACCGGCAATCTGCCGGCGCGATGTCCGGCCGCAGTGAAACAGCCCAAGAAACGCGACGTCTCTTGGGCTGTGTGTTTGCGTCCCTTCTGACGGCTCGTCCGGCCTACTAACCGCCTCTCCTGGGGCCGCTGCGGCGATCACCCCCGCCGCCGCCGCCACGGCTGTCTCGCCGATCACCCCGGCCGCCGCCCTGCCGATCACCCCCGCGGCCGCCGCCGCGGTCGCGGTCGCGAGGGCCGCTGTCACGCCGGTCGAAGCCGCCACGCTCGCGCGGCGGGCGCTTGGGCCGCTCGGGCGCATCGGGGTTCATCGCCAGACGCCGGCTCAGGTTGACGCGGCCGCGATCGTCGATCTCGGTGACTTTGACCATGA
>CAYUZG010000082.1:0-8416 GCA_964449605.1 uncultured Verrucomicrobiota bacterium
CGCGGGTGCGCTCGGTGACGGTGGCGAGCATGATGTTCATGATGCCGATGCCGCCCACCAGCAGCGAGATGGAGCCGATGAGCACGAGCACGTTGTTGTAGGCGCGGATCGTGCGCTTACGCTGCTGCAGCAGCGCCTGAGGGATGATCACGTCGTAGTCGCTGCGCCGATGCTGTGTGGCGAGCACGCGCTGAACCATCCAGGCGGCGCGCGGGATCAACGCCGCATCGGCGATCCGGATGATGAGTTCGCTGATCTGGACCATCTCGCCTTCCCAGCTCCCGGTCGACGTGACAATGACCCAATCGCCGAAGCGTTTGCGTGCCGTCTGGTACGGGATGTAGACGTCGCGGTCGAGATTGTGGACTTTGATCGTGCCGCTCGTGCCGCTGATGGCCTTGTCTTCCATGATGCCGACGACCTCGAACCAGAGCGTGCCGATACGGATCATCTTGCCGATCGGGTGCTCGTAGCCGAACAGCTCGCGCCCAACGTCGGCGCCGATAACGCACACGTTCTTGAGCTCGGCGTTGTCGAGGTCGGTGATGAAGCGGCCCTCGCCGACGTGGAAGTTGATGATGCCGGTGTACTCGGGCACCGTGCCCACGACGCGGGCGTCCATCGTCTGGCCGCTGTAGAAAACGGGTTTTCGGACCTCCTTGATCGGGACGATCTGCTCGGCGAGCGTGATCGTGCTTTCGAGATGCCGGTGATCGGCATCCGTCAGGCCGTAGGCCATGGAGCTCTCGGCCGAGGCGGCTCGCTGGCTCGCTTCGGGCGGCTTGACGCTGCGCACGGTGATGTTCTGGACGCCGAGAAGCTCGATTTGCTGGAGGGCCTCCCACTTGGCCCCCTCGCCGATGGCCAGCATGCTGATCACGGCGGCAACGCCGAAGATGATGCCGAGCATCGTCAGAAACGACCGCAGCTTGTGCAGGATGATGTTGCGGATCCCGAGCCGTATGACTTCGAGCAGGCGCGTCATGGCTGCCTCCGTGCCGTCACCTGTATTATACGCGCTCGGCCGGGGAAAGGTAACCGGCGGAAACAAGGGCGGTTCCTGTTTTGCCTGGTTGACAGCCGGTGAGTCCCAGGTATAGTCACTTCGGAACGGTAACCCACCACGGAGGGACGAGGCATGAAAAGGACGCTGGCTTTGGTGCTTGTGCTCGGGCTCGTGGCGCTCGTGGCGACCGATGCGTTCGCCCAGCAAGGGAGGCGCCTGACGATCGAACCCCGACTCTCGTACTGGCTGCCCGACGACGCGGACAACGCGATCGGCTACGGCGCTGCGGTCGAGATCATGCTCAGCAACTGGTTCGGGCTCGTGGGCGCGATCGACTTCTGGAGCTTCGAAGGCGAGGACCTGTCGGCGACGCTCGACGCCTTCACCGACTGGAGCATCAGCGATCTGTCGGCCGGGCTGATCTTCTACATCGGCTACTCGGACACGATCAACCCGTACATAACGGCCGGGCTCGACTATTTCTTCATCGACGACGACTTCGGCGGGGCCGATGCCGGCGCGTTCGCCGCGGCGGGCGTGGACGATTCGCTCGGCTGGCACGCGGGCCTCGGTGTCGACATTGCGCTGAGCGACAACATCTCGGTCGTCATCGAGGGGCGCTACTTCGACACGAGCATCAACGTGGATCTGACGACGGTCGAGATCGGCGACGTGGAGGTGACCGGATTCGCCTTCCTCGTCGGCATCGAGATCGGCTTCTAGGCAGGTCTGGCACGATCACAGGATCGACAGGATAACGGCCATCGTGCAGAACGCGCGATGGCCGTGTTCTTCTGCCACGGCCGCGCTGTCAGAGCGCCTCGAGGATGCGGAGCGCGACCTCGTGCCGGTTGAACGGCGGCATGATGTACACGCCATCGACGGCGTCTCGGGTTTCGAGCAACGTCTCCTGGGCGATCTTGATGCCTTCCTCGCGGGCAGCGTCGCCGCTCGGGGCGTCGGCCATCCGCTTCATGATCTCCGGGGGGATCTCGATGCCGGGCACCTCGTTGTTGAGGAACTCGGCGTTCTTGTAGCTCGCGAGCGGCAGGATGCCGACGAGCACGGGGACACGCCACGCCTTGGTCCGCTCGAGGAACTCGAACAGCAACTCGGCCTTGAACACCGGCTGCGTCATGACGAACTCGGCGCCTGCTTCAACCTTCCGGCGGTAGCGATCGATCTCGGTGTCGAGCTCCTCGCTGGCGGGGTTGGCGCCGCAGCCGAGCACGAGCGAGGCGGCGCTCTTGAGCGGGTTGCCGGCCAGGTCGAGGCCCCGGTTGAGGTTCGAGCCGATCCTGAGCAAGCCGATGCTGTCGACGTCGTAGACGCCGGTGGCGAACGGGTAGTTGCCCAGCTTCGGCGGATCGCCCGTGACGCACAAGATGTTCTTGAGCCCGAGCGCGTGGCAGCCGATCAGGTCGGCCTGCATCGCCAGCACGTTCCGGTCGCGGCACGCGTAGTGGACAATGGCCTCGATCTCGGTCTCGCGCCCGATGGCGACGGCCATCGCGACCGGGTTCATGCGCGCGGTCGCGCGCGGGCCGTCGGCGATGTTGATCGCATCGACGCCGTGGTCGGCGAGCGCCCGGGCGGCGTCGAGCACCTTGCGGATGTTGACGCCGCGCGGCGGGTCGAGCTCGACGCTGACAACGAATTTCCGGCCGAGCTTCGCGCCGAGCGGGCTCTTCTGGGCGGTCGGGACCGGCTCGATCGTGGGGGTCTCAGCTTTCGTTTCGGGGAGCTGTATCTTCGGTTTGGCCACCGTGATCGGCGCCTCGGCCGTGATCGCGTTGCGCATGGCGCTGATGTGCGCCGGCATCGTGCCGCAGCAGCCGCCCACGATGCGCGCGCCCGCGCGGATGAAGCGCCGGGCGTACTCGGCGAAGTACTCGGGCGTGGCCAAATACAGGTGGCGCTCTTCGATGTACTTCGGTTCGCCGGCGTTCGGCTGGGCGCTGATCGGCAGATCGGTCACCGGCGCGAGACAGCGCACCACCTCGAGCATCCCCTGAGGCCCCATGGAGCAATTGGCGCCGATGGCCGCCAGGCCGTAGCGCTGGCCGAGCTTCGCGAGCGCCTCGGGCGTCTCATTGGCCGCGTCGAGCAGCTCCTCGGTGAAGGTGAGTTGGCCCACGATCGGCAGGTCACCGGCCGCCTTCCGGGCCGCACGCACGGCGAGCTCGAGTTCGCGCACGGTGGCGAACGTCTCGATGATGAGCAGGTCGGGGCGGCCCTCGGCAAGGCAGCGGGCCTGTTCGGCAAAGATCGCGATCGCCTCGTCCTCGGCGTTGGGATCGATCGGCATGCCGAGCGGGCCGATGGAGCCGGCCACGAGCACGTCGGCCGAGCCGATCGCCTCGCGCGCAAGCTCGACGGCGCGGGCGTTGATCTCGGCGATCCGGTCTTCGAACCCGAATCGGCGCAGCTTATAGCGATTGGCGCCGAAGGTGTTCGTCTCGAGCACATCGGCGCCGGCCTCAACGTAGCCACGATGCACCTCGGCGATCAACCCCGGATCGCTCAGGTTGAGCTCATCGAAGCAGCGGTTGATATAGATGCCCTTGCTGTAGATCATCGTGCCCATCGCGCCGTCGAAGAGCACGATGCCCTGGGCGAGCTTGTCTGAGAACGTCGAGGCCACCGGTTGCCTCCCCATGATGGGTTGGACGATTCGTGCGTGACGATAGCGGCGCGGACGCTCCCGCTCAAGGAGAAAACGGCGCTACGCCGGCCGGGTGCGTCTCACGACGTGTTCCCGGACAGAGAAAAATCGCAGATTTTGGTTGAAATCCGCGGCTCGTAGCGGTACGCTATTGCTGGTTCGTGTGTTGGTTCTGAAGCCCTTCCAGCGCGCGGCCTGCGACGGTGCCGCCGCTGGAGAGACTCCCCTGGGGTTGGGGGTGTCCGATGTGCAGTGAGGCATTTGCCCGCACGAGTCGTTCCCTACCTTGGAAGCCTCTGCCCTGCCGTGTCCACTCCCCTGCGCGTCTTCGGCGAGCCAGCGTACTGGCCCGGGTTTTTGGACGAGTCCGTCCGGAGGAGGACAAGCCATGAGTGTTGCGAGGCCGGTCGTCGAGTTCGTGCTGAGACAGGCGCTCTCGAGCGGGAGCCCGATGGTCCAGCGGTTCACCCGGAGCGCACTGGATAAGCACATCAGCAAAGAGATCGCCAAGCTGCCCACGCCCTCGGGCGACTTCCTGAAGCGGCTCATGACGCACGGGATCCGCACGATCCAGGAGTCGTCGAAGAACTGCCGCAAACGGGCGGTCGAGAACTTCATCATCAGACACATCTTCCTGCGCCACGAGACGGCGAAGGTGTTCGAGGAAAAGCACGGCTTCCGTCCGCCGCAGTTCATGGTGATCAGCCCGACGATGCGGTGCAACCTGCGCTGCTACGGCTGCTACGCGGCCTGCTACACGAAAAAGGATGATCTCCCGTTCGACGTGCTGAACCGCGCCATCGACGAGGGCAAGGAGATGGGCATACACTTCATCGTCATCTCCGGCGGCGAGCCGTTCATCAGCCCCGACCTGCTGCCGATGTTCGAGCGTCAGCACGACGTCTACTTCCAAATCTACACGAACGGGACGCTCATCGACGAGGCAATGGCCGATGAGCTCGCCCGCGTCGGCAACGCGGTGCCCGTGATCAGCGTCGAGGGGTTCGAGGAGTGGACCGACAAGCGGCGCGGCCCGGGCACGTACCGCAAGGTGCTGGCCGCGATGCGCAACCTGCGCGAGCGCGGCGTGCCGTTCGGCATTTCGGTTACGGTGACGCGCGAGAACAACGAGTTCGTCGTGAGTGACGAGTTTGTGCGGTTCTGGTGCGACCAGGGCGCGTGGCTCGCGTGGTATTTCAACTACGTGCCGATCGGCCTCGAGCCCGACATGTCGCTCATGCCGACGGCCGAGCAGCGGCGGTGGCGGCGGCGCGAGTTCGACCGCGTGCGGGCCGAAGTGCCGATGCTCATGGCCGACTTCTGGAACGACGGCATCCTGACCGGCGGGTGCATGGCGGGCGGCCGCCTCTACCTGCATATCAACTCGAAGGGCGACGTCGAGCCGTGCGTGTTCGTGCACTTCGCCGTCGACAACATCAAGGAGAAGTCTCTGGTCGAGTGTCTCAAGTCGCCGCTGTTCGAGCGGATCCGCTCGAAGATCCCGTATGACGGCAACCTGGCGCGCCCGTGCATGCTCGTCGACCATCCGGACGTGCTGCGCGAGCACGTCGCGCACACGGGCGCGGCCCCGACGCATCCGGGCGCCGACAGCATCACGACGATCCTGGCGGATCAGGTTGACGCCTACGCCGAGGAATACGCGCGAATCTGCGACCCGGTCATCCACCCGAGATACCGCGAGCGGTATCAAGCGGAGCTGACCGAGCGCGCCATGCCGTGAGCTTCCTGACGCGCTGACGCGCGTCAGGAAGCTCATTAGAAGAATGGAGCGATCACGCCGGCGTGATCGCTCCATTCTTCCGTGGTGTGTTGACCACCTGTTTACTTGCTGCGGCGCAGCAGGAGCAAAGCAGCCACGGCAACAAGACACATGCCTGCCGGCTCCGGGATGATGGAGCCGTAGCCGTCCAGCTCCGAGACGATCGGGCCGGAATCCCGGGCAGACGGGGGACCGTACTGGACGAACTCGGCACGCCAGTACTGGGCCGTCGTCGAAGGCACGGCTGTCCAGTACTCAAGGTAATAGATGCCTACGTAGTTCGGCCCGCCGCCGTAGTACAAGCTCCCCTCATACCCGCCATCTGGATGTGGGACACCGATATCGGCGAGCTCGTGGAAAAGGACCCAGCTATCCATGGCGTCCTTGTAGAACAGCCGGAACGTGTCAAAACCGCCGAATCTCATATCGCGCGGATCGCCCGCGTGCAACGCAACGAGATTGATGTTCTCGATTGTCACGGGCGCCGGGGTGTGCCACTCGACCCAGTGTACCGTGCCGGCCGGCAGGTTATCCGCGAACTGGGTTGCCGCATCGCCGAACGAGAACGCGTACTCGGCGGGCCAAACGCTACTGCAGCCGCTGTCAGCGTCGACGACACATCCCTGGTTCACGTCCCAGAGATCCGCGTCTGAGGTCAGTGCTCCTCTCGCCGGCGGCACGGCCAAGACAAGCAGGCACGCGATGGCCGCCGGCCAGGCGAAGAGTTTCGTCATAGAGAGTCCCTCCCCAGCTCCGTTGCGCAGATGCCTCCCCAGGATCTGATACGGAGATGCACATGACCCGATACCAGCGTGGATATTATCATATCTGAGAAAACATGTCGAGAGTTTTCCGGGGGAACATGGGGAAAAGAAGGGAAAGGGAACTGCCCTACTCCTGCATCAAGGCGCGGAGGTGGGCCTCGACTGAGCCGGCGAGCGCGTCGAGGTTGTAGCCGCCCTCGAGGACGGAAATAACGTGGCCGGCGGCGTGGCGGTCGGCCACACCCTTGACCATTCGCGTCAGCTCGCCGTAGCAGCCCGAAGTGAGTTCGAGGCCGGAGAGCGGGTCGGCGTCGTGCGCGTCGAAGCCGGCCGAGATCATCACGAGGTCGGGCGCGAAGTCGTCAGCGGTGGGTACGATGAGTGTATCGTATGCGAGCCGGAGCTCGTCGTCGCCGGCGCCTGATCGGATCGGGACGTTGAACGTGAATCCCTCGCCTCGGCCGTGGCCCCGCTGGCCGGACGCGCCGGTGCCGGGATAGTGGGGCACCTGGTGCGTGCTGACGTAGAGAACGGTGTCGTCGTCGTAGAAGATGTCATGCGTGCCGTTGCCGTGGTGGACGTCCCAGTCGATGATCAAGACCTTCTTGAATCCGTGCACGGCTTGCGCGTACCGCGCGCCGACGGCGACGTTGTTGAAAATGCAGAAGCCCATCGCGCGCCCGGCGCAGGCGTGGTGGCCGGGCGGCCGGACGGCGCAGAAAACGTTGCCGACGTCGCCGCGCACGATGGCGTCGATCGCTTCGAGCACGCCGCCCGCGGCCATGAGCGCGGCCTGGTACGAGTGCGGGCCGGCGCACGTGTCGCTGCCGTCGAGGAGGGTTTCGCCCTGGTCGATCGCCTGGCGGACGAAGTCGGCGTAGTACGGCTCGTGGACGCGGGCGATGTCCTCGAGCGACGCCTCACGCGGCGTGATCCACTTCAGCTCATCGCGCAGGCCGGTTTTGTCGAGCATATCGAGGATCGCGCCGAGCCGTTCCGGGCGCTCCGGATGGCCCGGCGTCACCTCATGCTTCAGGAAGATGTCGTCGTAAACGAAGCCGGTGTCGGACATATCATCATTGTCTCACGCAAAGGCGCAAAGACGCAAAGGTCTTCCATCTTGGCGTCTTTGCCCCTTTGCGCCTTTGCGTGAGATCCTATTCCACCAGCCAGCGGCCCTTTTCGAATACGAGCTTGCCGTCGGCGAAGACCTGGCCCTCTTCCCGTAAGTCCTTGACGATGTCCCAGTGGATGGCCGACTGGCTCTTGCTGCCCGAGTCGGCGTAGCCTCGGCCGAGGGCGATGTGCATCGTCCCGCCGATCTTCTCGTCGAACAGCATATTTTGGGTGAACTTGGTGACCGAGTAGTTGGTGCCAAACGCGAACTCCCCAATCAGCTTCGCATGGTCGTCGGTCGCCAGTTGCTTGTCGAGCATTTCCTGGCCTTTCGCAGCCGTCGCTTTGACCACCCGGCCCGCCTTGAACTCCAGGAAAATGTCGTCGACGTCGCGGCCGCCGGCGCGGGCCGGATACGTGAACCGGACGTGGCCGTTCGACTCGGTCTCGACCGGCGCGGTGTAGATCTCGCCGTCGGGCATGTTGTGCTGGCCGCAGCAGGCGATCGCGGGCCGGCCGTCGATGCTCACGGTCAGGTCAGTGTCCTTCGCGACGACGCGGACCGTCTTTGCCGCGTCGAGGCGGTCGGCGATCCGCTGCATCTTCTTCGCTTCGTCGCGCCAGTCGAGGAGGCAGGCGCCGTAGTAGAACTCCTCGTACTCGCTCAGCGACATGCCGGCCTCGAGCGCGACGCCGCCGGTCGGGATCTTCGTGCACACCCAGCGCGTGTTGTTGATCCGCTCGGTGAAGATCGGCTCGATCGTCTTGCTCCACAGCGTCAGCTTCGCCGGGTCGACGCCGCCGAGCGTCCGGCTATTCTGCTCGGCGTCGATGCGGATGTAGGCCGTCGCCCGTTTCGTCTCCTCGTAGAGCAGGTCAGGGAAATGCTTGAGCTGCGCGTCCGACGCGTGCTTGAAGAAGATCTCGCGCTCGTCCTCGAACCCGATGTGCAGGTGGACGTGCGCGCCCCGCTCGATCACGCGCCGGTAGCACGCCCGCAGCAGCGGCAACCCCAACGGCGCCGCCGTAAAAAGCTGCACCTCGTCCCCATCCCGAATCCTCGTCGAGTAATCAACCAGAATGTC
>CAYUZG010000083.1:0-1677 GCA_964449605.1 uncultured Verrucomicrobiota bacterium
ACGCAGAAGCAGTTCGACTACGTCGCGGGCCGGAGCGTGACGGAACCGCTGCCGACCATCACGTACAAGGAAGACGAGCTGTCCGAGATTGTCGCACCGTACTTCGAGACATACTCCGGGCGGGAGGCAGCCTCATGAGCGACGCGTTGACAATCAGCAAGTCGCCCGATGAAGCGCTCCGCGCGTTCCTGGCGTTCCTGCTCCAGGAGAAGAAAGCGGCCGCCGTGCTCACGCTCGGCCGGATCGGCAACGACGGCGCGCCGGCCTACTCGCTGATCACTGACGCGAAGGAGCTCGAATCGGCATCGCCCCTTCTGCCGATCATGCCGGCGAATGCGGGCAAGCTGCTCGCCGAGATCACCGAGCTCGGCCCGTCGCCCGAGCCGATCGCCGCCGTGCTCAAGCCGTGCGAGCTCCGCGCGCTCGGCGAGCTGAAGAAACTGAACCAGGCCAACCTGGACAACCTCCTGCTGATCAGCTTCACCTGCGGCGGCGTCTTCCCGCTGGCCATCCGCAACAACGGCGGCATCGACGAGACGCTGCCCGCGTACCGCGACGCGCTCGCCAAGGGCGAGGTCGCCGACGGCATCCGGCCCACCTGCCGGGCGTGCGAGCACTTCGTGCCGTACAACGCCGACCTCACCGTTGCCCTCGTCGGCACCCCCGCGAGCAACGGAACGTGTACGTTTCTCATCAACAGCACCCGGGGCGCCGAGGCGCTCGAGGGCTTCGAGGGTCAACGCACGCAGGCGAAGCTCGAGTCCGACGCGATCGACTCCCTGCGCGCGAAGCGGGCCGATGAGGCAACCAAGCTCTACACCGAGTCGGAGACGGCGGCCCTCGGTCTCGACGGCCTGGTCAACATCTTCGGCCGGTGCCTCTCGTGCCGGGGCTGCAGCAACGTCTGTCCGATCTGCTACTGCGAGCTGTGCTACTTCGATTCGGTCACCGAGGACCCCGCGCCGAGCAAGTACGAGGCGCGCCTCCGGCACCGCAAAGCCACGCGCGTGCCGCCCGGCACGGTCGCGTTCCATCTTGGGCGGATGACGCACATGGTGATCTCCTGCGTCGGCTGCGGCATGTGTTCCGACGTGTGTCCCGTCAGCATTCCCGTGGCGACGCTGTTCAGCATGGTCGGCAAGTCGGCCGACAAGGTCTTCTCCTACGTGCCCGGCAAGGACCTGGACGAGGAGCTGCCGCTCAAGAAGTACGAGGTGGATGAACTGAGCCATCTTGGCGAAGAAAGGATCGAGTCGTGAGCGCGGCATTTGTTCCCAACATCGTGGGCTTCTTCTGCAACTGGTGCTCGTACACGGCCGCGGACCTCGCCGGCGTGAGCCGCAGCCACTACGAGCCGACCGTCAGGATCATCCGCGTCATGTGCTCGAGCCGCGTCGACCCGCACATGGTCGTGACCGCCTTCCTTGGCGGGGCCGATGCCGTGCTCATTGCCGGCTGCCACCCAGGCGACTGCCACTACGTGACCGGCAACTACCGGACGCGGCGGCGGTTCGCTTTGCTCCAGAGCATGTTCGAAACACTCGGCCTCGACACCGACCGCATCAAGCTCTCCTGGATCGGCGCCTCCGAGGGCAGCATCGTGGCGGGCGCCGTGAACGGTCTGACCGAGAAGATCGAGCAGCTCGGCCCGAACCCCGCTCGCGAAGCGATGTTCCT
>CAYUZG010000083.1:1777-5606 GCA_964449605.1 uncultured Verrucomicrobiota bacterium
TAATCCCATTTCAGTTTGATGCCGAGGCCCGGGCCACGCTGGGTGCCGACCTCGCTCTCGACGGAGATGTGGCGCGAGACCTGTTTTTCGACCGAAACGCTCGTGCTGCGCTCGGAGACCCCCTTCTTGACTTCCACGTACAGGTCATCGCTGAGGTACTTGCCTGCGCTGATGGCCGTGCCGCCCTCGGCGCCGTCGGCCTCGGTGAGCTCGAGCCGGTCGATCTTCATGATCCGGCGCATGCGACCGAGCACGGAGAAACCGTCCCCACCCCTCGCGAGCGTATCGGCGATCATGGCGAGGCGCAGCGCCTGATACGGCGTGAGTTGGCTGGCGCTGCGGCCAAAGAGCACGCGTGAAAGGATCTCGTCGGACGGCAGCGTCGGCACGGAACTGAAGGCGATCGCGGGTTCGGTGACCGGGCCCGAAAGCGTGATGACGGCCGTGATGCCGCCTGTCACTGTCTCGGCTTTCAGGTTCATGACGGGCGCCGGAGGCGTTGCGCCGGTGAACGAGATCGACCCCTCGGTCAGCTTGAATTGGCGGTCAACGAAATCGAAGCGGCCGCGGACAAGCGTGAGGCGGCCCGTGACCACCGGCTCCTCGGATGTGCCCGTCACGCTGATCGCTCCTTCCCACTCGGAATCGAGGCCATGGCCGCGCACGAAGACGCGCTTGGGCAGCTTGAGCGACACGTTGAGCCGAACGGGCTTCATGGGCGTGCGCGGCGCTGAGGGAGGAGGCCCTGTCGCGCCGGGCAGGTTGATCTCTGTGATCTCGAGCTCGGCGAGCTCGGGGAGCGCGCGTTCGGGCAGCCGGGCATCGACCGGGCCCGTTGTGAGGCGTCCCGTCAGCAGCATGTCTGCCGTAGAGCCCGAGAGGGTCACGTCGCCTCGCACGGCTCCGGTGATGTAGTCGGTTCGGAGGAGCGTGGCATCGCCGAGCGCGAGTGCCAGCCCAAACGGGAACTGCTTGTCAGGCAGGATGTCGAGCCAGCCCGTCGCGGAGATCGTCCCTTTCTGCCCGTCGGTGGCGCTCAGCCGGCTCAAGACGAGCCGGGATTGACTCGGCGCGACGTCGGCGGTGATGCCTTTGAGTATGGTGCCGGTGCGCACGTTCTCGTATGTGCCGTCGCGCACGCGCAGCCAGCCGGCGACGGCCGGTGCGTCGCTCGTGCCGGACAGCGCAAGGTCGGCGGCGAAGCGCCCTGTGACGCGTTGATCGCCGGCAAAGAGCGTCGAGAGCGCTTCTTCGAGCCGGACGTCGGCGAGCAGTCTCCCCTCGAGCAAGCGCTCGGGCGCGAGCTCCCACGGCCATGTCCCGGCGCCGATGTTCAGAGTGCCCGAGGCTGTCCCCGCCGCGCTCGTGGCGGTGAATTCCGTGACGGCCAGCACGCCGTCGCGATGCGCGAACGTTGCGCTCGCGTCGAGATCGTCGGCGACGCTTCCCGTGCCCTCGACGAGATATGACACGTCCGCGAGTGCGAGTGAGCCACCGAACTCCGGTGCGCCGTCCACCGTGCGTGAGCCGTTGAGTGTAAGCGTGATTCGTCCGCCGAGTTCGTGGCCGGCCGGGGCGAGAAGCGGCGCGAGATCAGCCAGCTCTGCGTGGGCTGTGATGGTGCCGTCGAAAGGCGCGTGCGGATCGAGCGTCCACGGCCTGGAACCGACAGTCATAGCCGCGCGGCCAGTGAGGTTCGTGCGACCGGTGCGAGCAGAAAGGTCTTTGAGTGACAAGACACCGTTCTTGAGCTCGACATCAGCGGACGCCTCGATGTCGGAGAGGGTCGTCTCCGTCGTCGTGTCAGCGAACGCGCCCTGTCGCAGGCTTACGCGCCCGGCGAGTTCGGGCGCATCGATTGTGCCGCCCGCCCGGAGCGTCGCCGCCAAATGCCCACGCACGTCGTATCGCTCCGGCACGATGAGTGCGCAGACCTGGTCAATGGGGGAGTCGGCCGTCAGTGTGGCCTCGATGCTGCCGTCCGACGGAACGCTGAGCGCGACGGGAGCGAAGGACACGGCCAGCGGGAAGCGGAACTCGGTTTCGAGGGTGCCGTTGCCTTCTCCCTGACTCAGCAGCAGCGTTCCGCTCAACCGGCCGTTTTCGAGCCGCGCGTCTGCGCGAAGCGTTGCCGGGGCAAGACCGGCGTACGCCGGTTCCGGCGATCTCAACTCGTCGATGGCGAGTTCGGTCTGCATGTTTGGCGCGGACAGCGGTCCGCCGACGTCAATGCGCAGCGAGGCGAGACCCTCCGTCTCGGGTGCGCCGATCGCGCCGAGCAGCCGAAGCGGGAAGTCCGTGACCTCGACATGGGCCGAAAGCTCGTCATCGCCCAAAGAACCTGAGATGACGACCCGGCCGTCGCCGACTGCGATCTCCATATCGCTGACGGCGTACACGGGACCGGCCCAGGCGATCGCGGTGGGGCGCCGGAGCTGAAGCGGGATCGCTGCGTAGGTGCCCTCAAGCCGCCGCAGTTCGATGGGGCCGTCGAATCGGCCGGCCGCAGCCGCTTCGACGTCGAACGGCTCGCCGTATCGCCCCGTCGAGCGGAGCGAGGCCGTGAGCGACTCCGCGTCGGCTTCAGCTTCGATCTCGAGCGTGGCGGCCTCGAAGTCCTCGATCTGGTAGTCGCTTGCATTGACGCGCGCGGTTCCCCGCGGTGCGCCGAACAAGTCCGTGAGTCGCGCCTGGACTCTCGCCTCCGTGCACCGCCCGAAGCGGCCCGTCACGTTTGCCACGCGGGCGTCGAGCACGGCTTCCTGCACCCCGCCTGAGGCACGCAGGGCCGCGCTGAAAGCGGCCCTGCCGTCGAGGTTCTCGCCCCAGATCGACGCGAAAGAGGAGAGGTCGGGCACGTCGCCCTGCAACTCGCCGTCGAGCAGGCCGGTCATAGTATCCACTGCGAGGTGGCCTGTGATACGGCCGCCTGCACCCTCGGCTGATATGCTCGACGCCGACAGACGGCCCGGTTCGAGCGCGAATTCGGCCGTGGCGTTCATGGGCTGCTCTTTGTGTCGCGCGGCGATGCGCACACGTCCCCTTACGCGCGGGTTCGGCTGCTCCAAGCTGACCGGGCCGGGGTGAAGTTCGACGTCGAGTGTCGAGGTCAGCTCGCCGACGTCGGCTGCCGTGGCCTTGAGCTGCGCCCGCCAAGAGGTCAGTAGCCCCTCGCCGCGCAGGGAAAACTGCGTAGCACCTGGCCGCGTCAATCCGGTCAGGCGCGTCAGGATGCGGCCGTCCGGTTCGTGCACGGCGATCGTGAGCGATAGTTCGGCCGGCTCGTCGTGAAGGGTGGCCGAGACGTCGGCGTAGGCGTCGGTATCGGTCCTTTCGATGCGCCACGTCGTGGTCGCGCGTTCCATGGGCTTGCGTGCGGACACGTTTCCGCTGACGCGCAAGACGGTCCTCTCGCCCGCGAGGGCGGGCCCGAGCGTCAGCCGCTCGATCTCGGCGTTGCCGACGACGACGGAGGGGATCATCTCGCGCCACGGCAGTTGCGGACGCTGCGGCCGCTTCGGCATCGGCGGGATGCGCTCAAGGGTGATGGCCGAGCTTGTGATCTCGTGGACAATGATGCGGCCGCGGATCAGGGCGAGCGGCGCCCAGCGCACGCGGAAGTCGTCGACCTGGAGCCACACGCCATCCTTGTCTTCGAAGCTCACGTCGTCGAGAGCGAGCGAAAAGGGCAGCGTGCCGCGCAGCGACCCAATACGCACCTGAGAGCCGGTTTGCTCGCCGAGCGCCCGTTCAACGACGGAGGCGATGCGGCGCTTGGCCCACGGCGTCTGGGCGACGAGAAACAGAACGGCCACGAGCAGCACGAGGA
>CAYUZG010000083.1:5706-8409 GCA_964449605.1 uncultured Verrucomicrobiota bacterium
GCCCAGAAAAGCTCGCCGAATAGGTCGGGAGTCGAGTCGGCGAATGCGTTGCCGGCGTCGACGAACGGCACGAGGCCGACGGCGTCAGAAAGCTGGATGCGCACCTCGATAGACAGCTCGAACAGCGACTTGCCGCCCGTCGGGTCAGTGCCTTCGAGCGGCGACAGCGTTTCAAACGGGTAGCCGCGAACCGACCCCCCGCCGCCGGCGTAGAACCGCTCGTCGGCCGGGATGGTCTCGCGCTCGCCGCCGACGATCGACCCGGCGGCCACGCGCCCGGCCAACACGACCGATGACCCCGGCGAGAGCGCGACATAGCGGGCGTACTGGATCCGGCCCTTGACGAAGCCCAGGTCGGCCGAGCGCAGGTCGTAGAACGGGGCGATCCGCACGCCAAGCCGCCCGCCTCGGCTGGGCGACAGCCAATCGTTGCTTGTGTCCCAATCGAACGTGGCCGGCACGGAGACAAGGCTGAATATCTCCTCCTCACCGACCTGCTTGACTTCGCTGTACTTGTAGGCGAGGCCGGCGCCCACGGACATGCCGTCGGCCACGGTGCGTTTGACGATGCCCGAGGCGCCGATACTCCGACTCGTGTAGGCGTCGGGTTTGTCCTCGGCGAGGCGCAGGTCCAGGAGCAGCGTCCGGCCACGGCGTCGGAAGTGCGGTTTGCGGAACTCGACCTGCACGGCGGAGATGATGTCCGACACGGCTGCGGACAGCCCCAGCCGTTCGCCGCGCCCAAGCAGGTTCCGGTGCTCCCACGATGCTTTCGCACCCAGCCCTTCGTCCGTCCGGTAGCTGACGCCGACGCCGATCGTGCGGTGCCGGCGCTCCGTGACTTTGATTCTGATGGGGACGCGCCCGTTCTCGTCGAGCGCATCGGCCGTGCCGACCTGAACAACGCCGAACAGCGCCGTCGCGACGATCCGGGACTGGGCGCGGGTGAGCAGGTCGCCGTTGAACGGATCGCCCGGTCGCCAGGGGAGCTCGTTGCGCACCACGCTTTCTTCGACGCGTTCGAGGCCCGCAATCTCGGTGTCGCCGAACGTGGCGACGGGGCCTGGCTCGACGACGAACGTGACACTGACCGAGCGCTCAGCGTGATCGACAACGACCCGCCGGTCGGCCACAGCCGGGAACGGATGCCCGCGCCTGCGGAACCACTGGATCAGCTTTCGCTGGGAGGCCAGTATCGAAGCGGCCCGGGCGCGTTCGCCCAGTGCCAAGCCGATGACCGACGGATCAGCCGGGCCGATGCGTGCGCCATCGGGCTGTTGGATGGCAACCGCGGCAAGCAAGTAAGACGGGCCGGGCTCGACTCGGAACACGAGGCGTACCGGGTCCGCATCGGCATCAATGTCGAACTCGATGGACGCCGCGTAGTAGCCGTGCGCCCTCATGACCTGGAGCAGGCCGTCGCGGTCACGTTCAGCGCGCAGCCGGAGGGCGGGCGGTGCGACGGGCGCGCGCTTTCGGAGCTGCACGGAGTCCGAGGCCGCTCTGAGCGCCGCCAGCAGTTGCTTATCCGGGGCGCCCTCGAAGACGACACGGTAGTCGTCCGACGCAGCACACGCTGCGGACGCACACGCGACAAGCAGAAGACAGAGCGCCCATGGGGTCAGGCGACCCCATGCTGCCCTGAAGGCCCCGGCGAACCCCGTGGCAAGATCCAGGAAGCCGTTCAAGACCAGGGCCACCGCGAGGATCCCTGGGAACGCTACTCGCGGCAACAAGAAGCTGCGCACACGGGCGTTCTCCACGCGGCTCGGCCCGCACTCAGTCTCCCTCGGCCGAAGCCACCCAAACATCGTGCATCACCTCCACGGGAAGTGCCGCTACACCACCCCCCTCGGATTCTCGGGCACGCAGTATACCACGCGTCCGGCGCTTGGCTTGCGGCTGCTTGGGCGCTTCTCCTCGTGCACGTTCAGCCGTTCTCGTACTGCCGTTGCCTCCGGCCTGCTAGCCGGCAACTTGACCTGCACTTGGACTCAGATGACTCCGGTAGACCCCAGAGGATGACACATTCATCACACACGGCAAGGCGAGCCGGTGCGCGCAGCCAGGAGTCTGATTGAGCTCAGGCTACTCACCGAGAGGCGATTCGGAGTTGACCGAGGAAGGCCACAGCGACCTCTGATACCGGGACTCCAACTCCGGGGATTACAGGACGGCGAAGAAGGGCGAACGCGGCAGCGCCTCGATGACAGGGTATAAGGAAAGCGCGCCCGGCTGGACTCGAACCAGCAACCTCCGGATTCGTAGTCATAGGGGGCGGCCACAACCCAAGTGGCCGCCCACCTTTATCTTGCCGCGTTCCTCGTCGAGGACCGCCTTGGCTCAGCATGAACTCGGATGAAGTCAGGTGAAGCCCAAGGAGCCCAGTGAACTCCGGAAGATGACACAAATATGACACACGACAGTGGTGGTCAGGTCCCGCGGAGGGCAGCAACAGAGGCGGCTCCGTTCGGCCTCATCGCACGCGGTTGTCCGCACCACACGTGCTCCCGCTCGAGCAGCCTGAGCCTTAGGACGGGGTGATCGGAACGGAATGATGGCTGGCAGAATGGCCCCCCTTGACCGCTTGGTATGCACGGTCAACCGTCGCGACTGGGAAACCGGGGCTGGTGTGTCGATCACCGCCGGCCGTCTCCCGTGTGACCGACGAGGGCCCGGCCACCGAGTGCCCTCATGAAGGTG
>CAYUZG010000084.1:0-8342 GCA_964449605.1 uncultured Verrucomicrobiota bacterium
CATCGTGGCCCTGGCGACGAGCTGCTGCTTGTACGCGTCGACGTCGGCCAGGAACTGGCCGCGCACCGCCTCATCCTCGAACTCGCCCGCCTGCGCGCTCGCGAACCGGTCGAGGCGCCGGAACAGCTCCTCGGGGTCGTTGAGCGCCTCCCACGTCCTGCGCGGGTCCTGCATCTCGGCCAGTTCCTTGTCGGCCGAGTACTCGGTGCGAAGCTCGTCGAGCGTGTCGCGCACTTTCGTCAGCTCGGCGGCGACGGTCTCGAGGTCCGCCTCGATCGGCTCAGCCGATGCGGCCGGTTCGACCGTCCCGGTCTCGATCGCCGAGATGGCCGTCGCCTCGGGCACGAGGTCGGCGCCGGCGGTTCGGGTCGCGGGCGTGCTGCCGCCTCGCGGGCTGAGGAAAGCGATCTCGACCTGATCCTTGAGCTCGAACAGGTCGTCATCGAGCTGCGCCATCTCGCGGCGCAGCCGGTCCACCTGATCGCTGAGTGTTTCGACCTGCTGTCGCACTTCGTCGAGTGCCTTCGCCTGCTCGGCGCGTGACGTGGCGGTCTCGTCGGTTTTCGAGCCGCAGCCGGCCAGCAACGCTGCCGCCACCACAATGAGTATGGTCCGCACCTTCATAAGCTTGCTCCCGCTCTTTCGGTATTCAGCATCCCGCAGATTGAACGCCCCAAGGCGGACACGGGTTTGGCGCTATCGGGCGGCAGGGTGCCGGCTCGTCATTGCCAGCCGTAGGCGCCGCCGTAGCTTTGAAGCCCGTTCCTGCGCAGGTCCTCGTTGGTGATCTTGTATTTCTCCGTCAACTCCTTGAGCGCCGCGGCCGTATCGTAGCGCTGGAAGGTCTGGAGCTGGGTGTCGACAGCCCGGTCATCGGCGCTCTCGAGCGCGCGGAGCTGGTGCTGGTACCACTGGCGCATCCGCTCGTTCGTCTCGGTGCTGATCCGCTCGTTCAGCTTCGCCCTGTACTGAGTAACCAGCTCCGCCTTGGACATGTTTGCCCGAGCTTCGACCTCGGCCCTGATCCGATCAACGTCGGCCGCGAACCCGCGGCGCGTCACGTCGTCGTCGATCGTCTCGGACCACACCCGGGCGAAGCGTTCGAGCCGCCGGGAGAGCTGCTCCGGGTCGTTCATCGCCTCCCAGGTGCGGCGCGGATCACGCAGCTCCTCGATCTCCCGCTCCGTGATGAACTCCTCGCGCAGAGCGACAAGCTGGTCCTGAAGTTTCGCCACCGCTTCGGCGAGTTCCTCGAGGGTCTGCGCGTCGAGCGGCCGGATGGGCGTCGCCTCCAGAGAGGTTCGTTCGCGCGACGTGCCGGTGCGCGTCGCGGACGAGCCGGACTCCTCAGGTCGGCCTTCCGCGAGCAGGCCGAACTCGACCCGGCCCTTCACCTCAAACAGCTCGCTGTCGAGCTGGGCTAGGTCCCGGCGCAGGCGTGCGACCTCGTCGTTGAGCGCGGTGAACTGGTCGCGCAACTGGTCGAAGACCTGCTGCTGCTCCGCTCGGAGCTCATCGAGTTCGCGGTCTCTCTCCCCGCAGCCGAGCACGAACACGACCGCGACGGCGCACAGAGCAAGCATCGCCTTCGTCATTGGTCAACCTCCTCCTTGCTGCCCGCCGCCCGGCACATCGCCGGCGCCTCGGCGCCGAACAGGTCGGTAACCGGAACCACCTCGACGTCTCCGAAATCGAACGTGCTGAGTACCTCGAGCGTCGAGGGGTAGAAGTGCCCGATCGTGATCGCAAGCCCGTTGCGACGCGCCAGCCGGCAGGCCTCGTGCAGCCGCTGACGAATCACCGTCCGGGAGCGGCTGTTGTCAAGGAAGGCCGCGTTGCGCACCGCACACGGCACGCCGAGCTCGGCCGCCACCGGCCGGCACACCGAGTTGGGGATCGTCAAGCTATCGACGAACGGCAGGCCGCAGGCGCGCAGCTCGAGCAGCGCCGCCCGCATCGTTGGCTCGTCGGCCGTCGCCTTCGAGCCCATGTGGTTGTTGACCGCTGCCGCGTACGGGATCGCGGCCACATTGGCGCTCACCGTCGCGCGGATCGCCGCTTCGTCCATCCCGACCCGGACGGCGCCCGGCCCAGGATCGAGCGCCTCACCGTTGGCGCGCTCGAGCGGCTCCATCGGCTGGTGCAGCATGATCGTGTGGCCCGACTCGTGGAGCACCTCGGCGCACTCGCGCGAGTGCGCCATGTGCGGCAGCACCGAGAACGTAATGCCTGCCGGGAGCGCGGCGGCCGTCTCGAGCCCGCGCGTCGTGAAGCCGACGTCGTCGATGATGATCACGAGCCGCGCCGAGCTCGGCGCGCGCCGCCGGACCTCGAGCCAGCAGACCACCTTCTCAGGCAGCCGCAGCTTGACCTTCACGAGCAGGGCCGGCTCGCCCTCGTCCTCGCTGCGCAGCGTCCGCGTTCCGTACACCTTCCCCCCATGTGCGCGCAGCCACTGGTCGAGTACGTGCGGAAAGGTGTCGAGCGTGGCGCCGTAGAGCACCCGGATCTCCTTGTACAGGTGCGGTGCGCGCCGCTCGTGATAGAGCGTTGTGACGAACTCGGCGTGTCGATCGGTCACACGGACGGCCTGCTCGACAAGCTCATTGGCCGCGGCCAGGTAGGGCGATAGATCGGCCGTTGCGTCGGGCAGCGGCTCATGCGTGGCCAACCGGCTGCGCCACGAGCCGCACCCGGCGGCAAGCACAAGCGCAGCGGCCGCTGCGATGAGCGCGGCGGCCTGCAGCACCCGGGGCAAACACGTGTACCGGTCTCTGCGCATCCGCTTCCCCCCTGTGTGACACGCTCGGGTGCACCATGGCCCGTTCGAGCTAGATCTTGACCCCCCCGCCCCGAAGCACCTTGATCGCCTTGAGCACGTCGATCGCTCGCTGGAGCTGCCGATCGCCATACGTCGGGCCGGCCTCCTTCTCGGCCGTCGCCGGCAAGAGCGCTTCCGGGAGCGCCTTGTCGTCCGACTCGGCTTCCGGCTCGCCGTTCTGAGGCCCGTTCTTGAGGTTCTCCTCCATGCGCCGCACCTTCTGCAAACGGCGCTCGAGTTCCTCTTCGACCGTTACCTTCACCTCGATGTCGGGCTCGATCCCTATGCCGTGGATGAGCTTGCCCGACGGGGTGTAGTAGCGCGCCGTCGTGAGCGACAGCGCCGTATCCTCTCGGAGCGGGATGACGGTCTGCACGCTGCCTTTGCCGTAGGTCTTCGTGCCGATCAGGATGCCGCGGCCGAGGTCCTTCATCGCGCCAGCGACGATCTCGGACGCGCTCGCGCTGGCGCCGTTGACGAGCACGACGATCGGGTAGTTGGGGTGCGTCCCGTTGTTGCTCGACATGAAGTCCCATTTCTGGTCGCGCGACTCGCGCCCGCGCGTGCTCACGAGGACGCGTGGCTCGGGATCGGCGTCGATGAACAGGTCACAGATGTCCGTGGCGGCCTTCAACAGCCCGCCGGGATTGTCGCGCAGGTCCAGGATCAGCGCCTCCATCCCCTCACCTTCGAGCTTCCGCAGCGCCTCGTCGAGCTCGGATGCCGAGTGCTCCTGGAACTGGGTGAGCTTGACATACCCGATGCCGTTCTCGATGATATGCGGCTCGACGACCGACGGCACGTTGACCTTCTCGCGCGTGATCGTCACGTCGAACAGCGCCTGGCCGACGCGGTAGATGGTGATCGTTATCGACGTGCCCGGCTCGCCGCGCAGCTTATCGACCACGTCGTTGATATCGGGATCGCGCAGCTCCTCGCCTTCGATCTTGATGATCCGGTCGCCCGGCAGCAGGCCCTTGCGGTAGGCGGGCGTGCCGTAGATCGGCGAGATGACCGTGATGAAGCCGTCCTCGCGCTTCGTGATTTCGATGCCGAGGCCGCCGAACTCGCCCCGCGTGCTCACCTTCATCTCCTCGAAGACACGCGGCTCCAGGAAGTGCGAGTGCGGGTCGAGCTCACGCACCATCCCCTTGAGCGCCCCGTACACGAGTGTCTTGGTCTCGACGGGGGTGACGTAGTTGCGCTTGATCGTGACGATCGCGTCCTGGATGAGCTCCTCGAGCGCGAGCTGCTCGCTCTCGCTCTCGCCCTCGACGTCGCTCTGGGCGAAGGCGCGGTAGACGCTCCAGCCAACGACCGCGTTGACCACGACCAGCACCACAACGACCCACACGTGGAAATAGCGTTTCATGGGAACCTCCGAAGTCGCCTCCGATGGGGAAGGCGCCCCCACCCGGCGGGCGGCGCCTTACACGTGCATATTGCTGCCTGCTATTCAGACGCCGGGGTGAACCAGCAAGTTCCAGGCCGCCCCGCCGCCTCAGTGCACCCCAACCTATACACCAGCGGCGGCCGCTTCGCAAGCAGCCCGGCAGCGAGGACCTGGTCGCGTCACCGTTCAGGCGAACCGAATCGCGATCAGCGATCAGGCGAACCTGATCGTGATTAGCGATCAGGCGCGGTCCGCAGGTACTCGATCGTCTTGGCAAGCCCCTCTTCGAGCGGCACCTTCGGCTCCCACCTCAGCAGCCGCTTCGCCAGCGAGATGTCGGGTTGGCGTGTCTTCGGGTCGTTGACCGGCAGGGGCTTCTGGACGATCTCGTTGGCGCATCCGACCAGCTTGATCACCATGCGCGCGAACTCGCTGACGGTCATCTCGTGCGGGTTGCCGATGTTGACCGGCTTGTTCACGTCCGACTGGCTCAGCCGGAAGATCCCCTCGATCTGGTCGGAGACGTAGCAGAAGCTGCGCGTCTGCGTGCCGTCGCCATAGACGGTGAGCGGCTTGTTTGCCAGCGCCTGGCAGATGAACTCGGGCACCACGCGGCCGTCGTGTGCACGCATCCGGGGCCCGTACGTGTTGAAGATCCGGGCGATCTTGGTGTTGATCCCGTGCACGCGGTGGTAGGCCATCGTCATCGCCTCGGCGAAGCGCTTCGCCTCGTCGTAGACGCCGCGCGGGCCGATCGGGTTGACGTTGCCCCAGTACGTCTCGGGCTGCGGATGCACGAGCGGGTCACCGTACACCTCGCTCGTCGAGGCCAGCACGTACCGGGCCTTCTTCTCCTTGGCGAGCCCGAGCGTCTTGTGCGCGCCGAGCGCGCCGACCTTGAGCGTGTGGATCGGGTACTCGATGTAGTCGATCGGGCTCGCGGGCGAGGCGAAGTGGAAGACGATATCGACCTCGCCCGGCAGGAAGATGAACTCGGTCACGTCCTGGTTGACGAACCGGAAGTTCTCGTTCCCGGCCAGGTGCCCGATGTTCTCGATCCGGCCGGTCAGCAGGTTGTCCATGCACGTGACATGGTACCCTTCGGCCAGAAGCCGGTCACACAGATGCGAGCCAAGGAATCCCGCGCCGCCCGTGACCACTGCGCGCATGCGTTCGCCCTCCCCGTCCGGTGCTGTCTGAAAACGCTGTCTGTACCACATCGAGCCGATCAGGTAAAGCACCCACAACCGCCGCGCACGACCGCAGCCCAGCCGTTCTGATTGGCAACACCGGAATCACGCGGTAGAGTCAACCACTCTCGGGAACGAGGAAGCACGCGATGCGACAACGGACTTGGGTAGCCATCGCCCTGGTCGTCGTCCTGGCGGCCGGGACAGCGCTCCGCCTGGTCTACACCGCACGCGCTGTGCCGTTCTATGGCCCGCCCGGCATGGATGACTTTGGCACCGCGGCCCTGATGTCGAAGCACATCGTCGAGGGCCGCGAGCTGCCGCTCTATTTCTACGGCCACGGCTACATCGGCTCGCTCGGCTCGTACGTGGGCGCCGGAGCGTTCGCACTTTTCGGCCGCTCGTTCAACGCCCTGTGCGCTGCGATGGCCGCTTTCGCGCTCCTGTGGTCGTATGCCACGTTCCTGCTGTTTCGCCGCCTGATCGGTGACCCCGCCGGGCTGATCGCCGCCGCGCTCGTGGCGTTCGCGCCCGTCGTCGTGCTGTACTTCTCGACCGTGCCGCTCATCGGCTACCCGCCTACGTTCGCGCTCGGGACGCTGGCCCTCTACCTCGGCGTGCGCCTCAACGACCGCGACCTGACACCCCGCGCTGAATGGGCCGGCCTGCTCCTGCTTGCCGCGATCGCCGGGATCGCGATCTGGACCAACCCGCTGTGCCTCCCGTACCTCATCGTGGCGTTCGGCCTGCTCATCGCGTACGTCGTTCGTTCCCGGCTCAAGCGCGCCGTACTGCTCAAGCTCGGCGTTGCCGCCGTGCTGCTTGTCGTGATGCTCATCCCGGTCGCAATCACCGCTCGCGCGCGCGGCCTCGGCGACATGTTCGGCCGGTGGCCGGCCGACGTCCGCGTCGGGCCCGACACCTTGCGACTGCTCGTGACCGACTACCTGCCGAACCAGCTTCTGGGAGGGACCCACATCCCGGCCGCCATCCACTGGGTTGCGGCGGGCGCCTACATCGTCCTCGGCGCCGGTTTCCTCGTCGGGCTCGGGTATGCCATCGTGACGCGCCATCGCCGAGCGCTCCGGGCCGCCCTGGTGCCGACAGCGTTCCTCGTCGTGTTCCTCGCCGTTTTCCTCTCGAACACAAAGACCGACACCGTGACAACCCGCTACTTCACGCCGTTCTACTTGTGGGTCGTCACGTGCGCCGTCTTTCCATTCGCCTATCGGCGCCGGTGGTTGAACGTTGCGGCCGTCGCTCTCGCTGCAATCCTGGCCGGCCACAACCTCGCCGTCGTCCTTGGCGATGCGTACGGCGAACGCACCCGGCGCGTCGCGGCGGCCAACGCGGTGATCGAGCAGCGTGTCCGCCGCGTCGAAGACAGCGGCCTGCGGCACGTCATGGTCCCGCACTACAACGGCCAGGTGATGACGTTCCTGGCCGACGAGAAGGTCATCTTCGCCGGGCTCACCAGGGAGTGCTATTACCCGTACACGGTCAGCGCAAGCGCCGACGACCACGCCGGCTTCATGAAAGAGAACGCCTACGCGCCCATCTTTGAGAACACGCTGCGTGCGCTCGGCGTCAACGCGTACAAGACCTTCTCCGCAGAAGGCTGGACGGTCTTCCACGCCTTCGAGCTCCCCACCGAACGGCTCTCGCTCGTCGAGCCCGTCGCCGTCACCCTCGTCGGACCCGACGGGAGCACCACGCCCGCCACCGGCCTGGCCGACCACGACGACGAGACGATCGTCGGCGACACGTTCGCCGCGGGGAGCGCGCTCGTCATCGACTTCGGCACGACCGTTCGGCTCCGCGCCGTCCGGTTCGTTGCGCCCGACCAGCGCGACTACCCCGTCGGCTACACGCTGTGGGGCGACACGAACACGGAGCAGACCGGCCCGGACAAGGGCCCGACGTGGACCGAGCTGCAGCGCGTCGACGTGCGTGAACGGAAA
Organism: uncultured Verrucomicrobiota bacterium; assembly: GCA_964449605.1. Taxonomy (GTDB): domain Bacteria; phylum Auribacterota; class JABMQX01; order JAFGEW01; family JAFGEW01; genus CAYUZG01. The sequence continues at coordinate 7,366 of CAYUZG010000084.1, forward strand.
GCCTGCATTACGGGCAATCGGCTCTACACCGAGGGCCATTTCGTCGTCATGGAGTGTCGTTTCCCCACGCGCTCGGTCCGCGCCCTGAGAATGGACGGCTTCCGGCCCGGCGGCGGCTTCCAAGACTGGCGCTTCCAGGAGGTGTACTGCTACGCCGAGTCGGGCCGGGGCGGTCTTCCCGACGAGAAAGAGGCGACCGAGATCGCCGCGCACCTCGAACGCGCAGGCGTCGAGCTCGCCGTGTGCGACGAGTGGCTCAGCCGGAAGATCGAGCAGCTCCCCGGGCCGCACCCCGACGTGCTACCGCATTACGAGGTCCGCCACCCCGCGTCTCGCGTCTCGCGCGTGGTGCCGATCAGGCGTGGCGTCGCCGTGCTCGTCGAGACGGCCCACGCCGAACAGGCCCAAGCCCTCCTCAACGAGGCACACCTTGGCGACATCGCCTTCTCGCGCCACGACTTCCCACACTACACTGCGTTCATCGTCGACCACGCGTCCAAGGACTACACCTCGTTCCCGGGGCTGAAGTGGAACGGCGTGAGCCTGACCCGGACGGCGCGCGTCGCTCGCGCCGACTGGTATCACCACCACGGCCAGCGCCTTGAACTCGCCGACCGCCACGAGGACGCCCAGCGCTACTTCAAGCGGTCTTTCGAGACGTTCCCCGGTATCCGCGCAAACCTCGAGCGGCTCGCGCCCGACGACGAGGACGCCGCCGACATGCTCGCAACCCTCACGCCAGCAGTGGAAGCTCCCATCCGCTTCCCGGACGGCGTCTCGCTCGTCGGCTACACGCTCACTCCCTCACCCCTCGTGCCCGGCGAGCCGGCCACCTTGCGCCTCGTCTGGCAGCTCGAGGGCACCGTCAAGCGCGACTTCACGCAGATCTTCGTCCACTTCACCCGCGACCAGGACATCGTGTTCCAGGCCGACCACAACGCGACCTTCCCCGTCGCGCCCGGCTCGACCGTGCCGCC
>CAYUZG010000085.1:0-8089 GCA_964449605.1 uncultured Verrucomicrobiota bacterium
GCGAGGCGAGCTCCTTCTTGGCGTCGTTGAGGTGGATGACGGCGAGCCGGTCGATGCCGATCACGTCGTCGAACTGCTGCATGGTGGCCGTGTACGCTTTCTTGGTGCGGATGTCGTAGCCGGCGGCGAAGGCGTGGCAGGTGTCGAAGCAGGCGGCGAGGCGGTCGGGCTCCTTGGTGAGCTCGATGATGCGGGCGATCTGCTCGAATCGGAAGCCGAGGTTGGTGCCCTGGCCGGCGGTGATCTCGAGGGCGATCTTGACCGTGAGGCCCGGGAGCGACTTGTGGACGGCGTCGAGGGACTTGGCGATCTTCTTGAGACCCGCCTGCTCGCCCTCGCCCAGGTGTGAGCCAGGATGGAGCACGAGCGACGGGAGACCGAGTGCTTCGGAGCGTTCGAGCTCGAGGCGGAGCGAGTCGACCGACTTCCTATATGTAAGGGGGTCGGGCGAGGCGAGGTTGATCAGGTAGCTCGTGTGGCCGACGACGATGGTGATGCCGGTGGCGAGCTTGGCCTCTTGGAAGAGGGCAAGGTCGTCGTCAGTCAGGGGCTTGGCCTTCCACTGGTTCGAGCTCTTGGTGAAGATCTGGATGATGTCGCAGCCGACGGACTTACCGCGTTCGAGCGCCTTGTGCACGCCGCCGGCGATCGACATGTGTGCTCCGAGCAGCATGACGGCCTTCCTTCCGATACTCCGTGTCCTCCGTGCCCTCCGTGGTCAGGGGATCATTATATAACCACGGAGGGCACGGAGAACACGGAGGAAAACGGGGGTTAGGGGGTGCGGATGACGAGGAGGCGGGGTTCGGTCATCTCTTCGATGGCCCAGCGGATGCCCTCGCGGCCGAGGCCGCTGAATTTGACGCCGCCGTAGGGCATGTGGTCGACGCGCCAGGAGGGGATGTCGCCGATGACGACGCCGCCGACTTCGAGCGTGTCCCACGCGCGCTGGGCTTTGTAGAGGTCGCGCGTGAAGATGCCGGCCTGGAGGCCGTAGACGCTGTCGTTGACCTCGTCGAGGGCGGCGTCGAAGTCGGTGAACCTCGAGAGGACGGCGACGGGTCCGAACGCTTCCTTGGCGACGACGTCGAGGCGTTTGGGGACGCTTTCGAGGAGCGTGGCTTCGAGCATGGCGCCGTCGCGCGTGCCGCCGCAGAGGAGTTTTCCGCCGGCGTCGAGGGCTTCGGTGATCCAGCGTTCGAGCCGTTCGGCCTCGCTGAGGGCGATGAGCGGGCCGATGAAGGTGTCCTCGTCGCGCGGGTTGCCCATCTTGAGCTTCTTCGTCGCGGCGACGAGCTTGTCTCGGAACGTGTCGTAGATGCGGTCGTGGACGATGATGCGCTGGACGCTGATGCAGCTCTGGCCGGACTGGTAGAAGGCGCCGATGATGATGCGGTCGACGGCGTCGTCCACGTCGGCGTCCTCGTCGACGATGCAGGCGGCGTTGCCGCCGAGCTCGAGGATGACCTTCTTGCGGCCGGCCTTGGCCTTGAGCGCCCAGCCGACGGCGGGCGAGCCGGTGAAGCTCAGCAGCTTGAGGCGCTCGTCGGTGGTGAACGTGCCGGCTTTGTCGCGGGGGCAGGGCAGGATCGAGAACGCGCCTTCAGGCAGGTCGCACTCGGCCAACGTCTCGCCGATGATGAGCGCGCCGATCGGCGTGGCGCTCGCGGGCTTCAATATGAATGGGCAGCCGGCGGCGATGGCGGGCGCGACTTTGTGCGCGGCGAGGTTGAGCGGGAAGTTGAACGGCGAGATGAACGAACACGGCCCGACGGGGACGCGCTTCCACATGCCGGTGTAGCGCTCGGCGCGTGGCGTGCGGTCGAGGGGGATGACCTCGCCCATGATGCGGACCGATTCTTCCGACGCGATGCGGAACGTGTCGATGAGGCGGGCGACCTCGCCTCGGCTGTCCTTGAGCGGCTTGCCGGCCTCGATGCAGAGCGTGAGGGCGAGCTCGTCGGCGCGCTCCGTGAAGCGGCGGACACAGTGGTCGAGGATTTGCTGGCGTTGCCACGACGGCATCTTGCGCATGGCGGCCGCTGACGCGGCCGCTTTGGCGATCGCCGAGGCGATCGCCACGGCGTCAGCGATGGCGACGCGTGTGACGACCTCGCCCGTGTATTTGTCGGTGACTTCGAGGTCGGTGTTGGGCTGGATGGGCTTGTTGGCGAGGTAGTAGGGGTAGGATTCCTTGAGCATGGGCGGCGTCCTCGCTTGGTGCGGCTGTTGCGCGGAGCGTACGGCAGGCTGCGGCAGCGTGTAAAGGGGCGTGTGGGACACGGCGGCGTGTGCAGCGTCGGGCGCGGTCGAGCGAACAGGGTTGACAGGCGGGTCGCTGGACGGTTATACGAGAGGTCTCCTGGAGGAGTCTCGTCGTGCCTTGGCGGCCGGGGATGGAGCCACGGTCAGGGCGTGGCGGCCCGGGCTGCCTGATCGCACACCGCTGTCGAGCTACGGGATGATTACGGGGATCGGGACCGACATCGTTGAGGTGAGCCGCGTTGAGGGCGAGACCGCCCGGCTGGGGCCCGCGTTTCTCCAGGAGGTTTTCACACCGGCAGAGATCGAGTACTGCGAGCGGCGGCGGCGCAAGTACGAGAGCTACGCGGCGCGGTTCGCGGCGAAGGAGGCGTTTCTCAAAGCGCTCGGGACCGGCGGCCGCGACGGGATTGGGTGGCAGGAGATCGAGATCGTGCTGGACGATCGTGGTCGGCCGGATCTGGCGCTGCGCGGCCGGGCCAAAGAGCTCGCGGATGAGCGCGGTGTGAGCGGCGTCCACGTGTCGCTGTCGCACTCGCGCGAGTTGGCGGCGGCCGTCGTCGTGCTCGAGGCGGGCGACGAGTCGTCTGACACCAGGGAATGACAGGGGAGCTCTCTGAGGGATGAGCAACATCGGCTCCTACGACGAGCGGGTCAAGGACTTCGATTGGTCGGTTGCCGAGGCGGAGCTCGGCTGGAAGGACGGTGAGCCGGTCAACATCGGCGTGCTGTGCACCGACCGTGTTTGCGAGCAGGGGCTTGGTGACAAGATCGCCTTGCACTGGGAAAACTCGGAGGGCGCAGAGCGAACGTACACGTTCGACGAGCTTCGCGTCGCGACGAATACCTACGCCCAGTTCCTCAAGGAGCTGGGCGTTGTTTTACGTGATCGCGTCTGCATTTTCATGGACCGGATTCCTGACTTGTACATTTCGTTTCTCGGGATCTTGAAGCTTGGGGCGATCGCGCAGCCGTTGTTCAGCGCGTTCGGGCCGGAGTCGCTCATCGTGCGGCTCGAGGACGCGGAGACGAAGGTCGTGCTCACGACGATGAGGCACGCGCGCAAGCTGCGCAAGATCAGGGCGGAGCTGCCGAAGCTCGAGCAGGTCATCGTGGTTGATTGCCCCGACGAGAGCAAGCTGAAGGAAGGCGAGCGGGCGTTCCGGCTCGACGAGGCGGAGCCTGTGGCGCGGTTCGACGCGTTCCCGAGCGTGCCGGAGACGCCGTCGGTGCTGCACTACACGTCGGGCACGACGGGCAAGCCGAAGGGCGCGCTGCACGTGCACGGCTCGATCGTGCAGCAGTTCATCACGGCGAAGTGGGTGCTCGACCTGCAGCCCGACGACGTGTACTGGTGCACGGCCGACCCGGGCTGGGTGACGGGGACGAGCTACGGCATCATCGGCGCGTGGGCGACGGGCACGACGCAGGTCGTCTACGACGGCGGGTTCAGCAGCGAGACGTGGTACAAGATCATCGAGAAGTACAAGGTGACCGTGTGGTACTCGGCGCCGACGGCGATCCGGCTGCTGATGCGCGACGGGACGGAGCTGGCGAAGAAGCATGACCTGTCGTCGCTGCGTCACCTGGTGAGCGTGGGCGAGCCGCTCAATGCCGAGGCGGTCGTGTGGTCCGAGGAGGCGTACGGGCTGCCGTTCCACGATTCGTACTGGCAGACGGAGACGGGATCGATTCTGATTTCGAACTACCCGGGCATGGAGATCAAGCCGGGGTCGATGGGCAAGCCGTTTCCGGGGATCACGGCGACGGTGCTCGACATGAAGACGCTCGAGCCGATCACCGAGCCGGGGCGCGTGGGGCTGATCGCGATCAAGCCTCCGTGGCCGTCGATCATGCGGACGTACTGGAACAACACGCCGACGTACTACGGCAAGTTCCACCGCGAGTGGTACATCACGGGCGACCGTTCGACGATCGACGCGGACGGCTACTTCTGGTTTGTCGGGCGCGACGACGACGTGATCAACACGGGCGGGCACCTCGTCGGGCCGTTCGAGATCGAGTCGGCGCTGCTCGAGCACGAGGCGGTGGCCGAGTCGGCGGCGGTCGGGAAGCCGGACCCGGTCAACATGGAGGTGGTGAAGGCGTTCATCACGTTGAAGCCGGGGTTCGAGCCGGGCGACGACCTGGAGCTTGCGATCATGAACTTCGTTCGGAAGCGGTTGTCGCCGCTGGCGATGCCGCAGGAGATCGAGTTCGTCGAGTCGCTGCCGAAGACGCGCAGCGGCAAGATCCTGCGCCGCGTACTGCGTGCGCAGGAGTGGGGCGAGCCGATCGGCGACGTATCGACACTGGAGGACGACTGAGCGCGGAGGGAGACGCCGATGGCCGATGAGTTGAAGGACATCGTTCTGGAGTACGTCAAGAACGAGTACATCGAGGAAGACGACGAGGACACGGAGATCGACTACGACACGCCGCTGATCAGCGGGGGGATCGTCGATTCGTTCTCGATGGTGTCGCTCAAGGTTTTTCTGGAGAAGAAGTTCAAGATCCAGATTCCCGACGCGAAAGCGACGCCGGAGGCGTTTGATACGGTCAACAAGATCTGCGCGGTGGTCCGTGAGTTCACGGGCGAGGCGTGACCGGAGTTCTCGGGGAAACCCTCACGCAAAGACGCCAAGGGCGCACAGAGGATGAATGCTCCGACTCGTTCTTTGCGGCTTTGCGTGAGAACAGACCGGAGGAGGGGAGACGATGGCGTATAGCGCGAAGGCCAAGGAGCACTACACGGGCGAGCTGAACGCGACACGTGACGCGGGCCTGTACAAGGACGAGCGGCTCATTCGTTCGCCGCAGGGCGCGGATATCGCCGTCGAGTTCCCCGCGGGGTCCGAGGTCAAGGAAGTCATCAACTTGTGCGCGAACAACTACCTGGGGCTCTCGTCGCATCCGGACGTGATCAAGGCGGCGCACGAGGGGCTCGAGTCGCGCGGCTACGGGATGTCGTCGGTGCGGTTCATCTGCGGGACACAGGACATCCACCGCGAGCTCGAGGAGAAGCTGACGGCGTTCCTCGAGACCGAGGACACGATCCTGTTCCCGTCGTGTATGGACGCGAACGCGGGCGTGTTCGAGGCGGTGCTGGGCGAGGAGGACGTGATCATCGCCGACCGGCTGGTGCACGCGTCGATCATCGACGGGATCCGGCTGTGCAGCGCGCAGCAGGACAGCTACAAGCACTCGGACATGAAGCACCTCGAGCAGAAGCTCGAGCTGCACCAGGACAAGCGCTTTCGCTTGATCGTGACTGATGGCGTGTTCTCGATGGACGGCGATCTCGCGAAGCTCGACGAGATCGTGGCGCTCGCCGAGCAGTATGACGCGATGGTGATGGTGGACGATTCGCACGCGACGGGCTTCATCGGCAAGCACGGCAAGGGCGTGCACGAGCACTGCGGCGTGCTGGGCAAGATCGACATCATCACGACGACGCTGGGCAAGGCGCTCGGCGGCGCGTCGGGCGGGTGCGTGAGCGGGCGCACGGAGCTCGTCGAGATGTGCCGTCAGCGGGCGCGTCCGTACCTGTTCTCGAACGCGATGCCGCCGGTGATCGTGGCGGCGGCGAACGCGGTGCTCGACCTGATCTCGCGCACGACGGAGCGGCGCGACAAGCTCGAGTGGAACGCGAACTACTGGCGGCAGGGGCTCACGGAGATCGGGTTGGACCTCAGGCCGGGCGAGAGCCCGATCGTGCCGGTGATGCTCTACAACGCGAAGCTGTCGCAGGACATGGCGCGCGACCTGTACGCCGAGGGGATCTACGTCGTCGGGTTTTTCTTCCCCGTTGTGCCGAAGGGGCAGGCGCGGATCCGCACGCAGCTCTCGGCTGCGCACGACAAGGAGCACCTGGATAAGGGGCTCGCGGCGTTCAGGAAGGTCGGGGAGAAGCACGGCATCCTCGGCTTGAAGAAGAAGGAGATCCTCGCCAAGTTCGGCGCGTGAGAGCTGCCCACGGAGCTGAGAGATCAACCACAGATTGACACAGATCGCACGGATCAGAATCAGTGCTGATCTGCGGAGATCGGTGGTTCATCCCTCCTCTGCATAGGAAGGCGAGCGCAGCGGTTGATGAAGGCCTGGGTGTACGACAATACGCAGAAGGACTCGGACGGGGTCTATATCCATCGGCGCGAGGTGCCGGTACCCGAGTCGGCGGAGGGCTTTGTGCTGCTGAAGGTGCTCGGGGTGTCGGTGTGCGGTACCGACGAGCACCTGTTCCGCGGCGATCATCCCGAGGTGGCGCCGGGCACGATCCCGGGTCACGAGTACTACGGCGAGGTGGTCGAGCTTGGGCCGGGCGCGAAGGGCGTGACGGTGGGCGACCGGATCGCCGGCGAGTCGCACTACGTCGTCGACGGGCACATGGGTGAGGGCGTGATTGGTTACATGGGCCCGCGCGACGAGCACGGTCGGCGGACGCCGGCGATTGCGGGCGCGTATGCCGAGTATCTGGCGGTGCCCGACTACTGCTGCAACGTGTTACCCGACGGGCCGCTCCACACGGAGTTCTGGCCGTCGCTGCTCGAGGGGATGGGCAACGACTACTACATTGTGCACTGGCTCAAGCAGGCGGGGCGGCTCAAGGGGACGATGGGCATCATCGGCGCGGGGCCGCACGGGCTGTGCACGCAGTTGTTCGCGCGCGAGCTTGCCGACGAGCCGGTGCGGATCGTCACGTTCGAGGTGAGCGCGTACCGCCGCGCGTTCTCGCGCGGCTTCGGCGTGGCCGACGCGACGGTGAGCTCGCTCGATCCCCGCATCAACGAGATCATCGACGAGCTGACGGACGGCTGCGGGTTCGACGTGGTGGTCGACGGCGCCGGTGTCCGGCAGGAGGTTCTCGAGTTCGCGCTTGACCACACGCGCGACGGCGGGTGCACGGTGCTGTTTGCGCTGTACGACGATCCGGCTATCACCGTGGGCGGGCGGAAGCCGAACGAGCTGATCTTCGACAAGGTCGAGCTGCCGGTCGAGCACGCGGGCAAACGGATCGCGGTCAAGGGGATCACGGGCCGCGAGGGCATCTGGCAGCCGCTGATTCGGAGCGTGCACGAGTCGGACGTGATCCGCAGCAAGATGATGAGCATTGTGACGGTCAAGGGGCAGCTCGAGCAGCTTCGCGACGATACGATCCACGCCGACCCCGAGGTGATGAAACGCGCCTACCGCCCGTTCCAGGGCTGAGGCCGTTTCCCTGCCTGGCCGAAGAAGAGGCGCGTCTCAGCGCCGTCCCACCAGGTGATCTCACGACGAGCCGATAGCGCCCCAGTTCCGGCGAGCTGTCTCTTTCCGCACTGTGGCTTCTTGCCTGTAAGAAAGGGGCAGGGTGTTGCGTCAGGGATTGTGGAGGGCGATACTCGCAGCAGGCTGAGTGGGATCCCCAGCGAAGATCGAACTCCTGGAGCAGCAAAGGAACCGTATGAGACAGGGTCATGCAGAGCGGCTCGCGGAGTTGGCTGACCGTTATGGCCGGATGGTTTTCGCCACGGCCTACAGGGTTCTCGGCAATGCCGAGGACGCGGAGGATGCCCTGCAGAAGGTCTTTCTCAAGCTGCTCAGCAAGTGGAATGGGCGCTTGAAGCCGGATGCTGTCCGGGACTGGGGTGCCTTTCTCAGGGTGGCGGCGTCGCGCTGCGCGTTGGACATGCTTCGGCGCAAGGCGAGACGGAAGCGAACGACCGACACGCTGAGCGAGAGAGTTGGACTCGCCGCCGAAGAGAACCCGCGCCATCTGGCCACTCGACGGGAGGAGGCGAGGCTTCTCCGGGAGGCCTTGAGCGCGCTCCCGAAACGCGACGCCCGG
>CAYUZG010000086.1:0-4741 GCA_964449605.1 uncultured Verrucomicrobiota bacterium
GCCGATGGACGTCGACGCGCTCGTCGCCATGGTCCTGCGCGTCGGCGAGGTGAACCTGCGCGTGATGGAGCTGCTCGACGCGGCGAACACGGGCGCGTACGGCCATCCGGTGCCGACGGCCGTGCGCATCGAGCCCGTGAAGGGCAAGGCGATCCTCGTCTCAGGCCACGACCTCAAGGACCTCGACGAGCTGCTCAAGCAGACCGAAGGCACGGGCGTCAACGTCTACACGCACGGCGAGATGCTGCCCGCGCACGGCTATCCCGGCCTGAAGGAACACGCGCACCTCGTCGGCAACTACGGCGGCGCGTGGCAGGACCAGCGCAAGGAGTTCGACGCCTTCCCCGGCGCGATCCTCATGACGACGAACTGCATCCAGCAGCCGAAGGATTCGTACAAGGCGCGCATCTTCACGAGCGGCCTCGTCGCCTGGCCGGGCGTGACGCATATCGCCGACCGCGACTTCTCGCCCGTGATCGAGGCGGCGCAGGCGGCCGACGGGTTTGCCGACGACGGCCCCGACCGGACGATCACGGTCGGCTTCGGCCACGAGGCCGTCAAGGGCGTCGCGGGCGCCGTCGTCGAGGCGGTGAAGTCGGGCGCGATCAAGCACTTCTTCCTCATCGGCGGGTGCGACGGCGCGAAGCCGGGCCGCAACTACTACACCGAGCTCGCCGAGGCCGTGCCCGACGATTGCGTGATCTTGACGCTCGCGTGCGGCAAGTACCGGTTCAACAAGCTCGAGTTCGGCGACATCGGCGGGATCCCCAGATTGCTCGACGTGGGCCAGTGCAACGACGCGTACTCGGCGATCCAGATCGCGCTCGCGCTCGCCAAGGCGTTCGGCTGCGGCGTGAACGAGCTGCCGCTGTCGCTCATCCTGTCGTGGTACGAGCAGAAGGCGGTTTGCATCCTGCTGACGCTCCTGCATCTGGGCATCAGGAACATGCGGCTCGGGCCGACGCTGCCCGCGTTTGTCACGCCGCCCGTCCTCGACGTGCTGGTCAGGCAGTTCGACATCCAGCCGATCTCAACGCCCGAGGCGGACCTCGCCGCCTCCCTCGCGTAACACGCTGAGGTCTCGGAAAGGGACGTGCCGCGCTCACCCGGGATTCTCCTCGGGCGAGTGCGCTATTGGTCCCAATGAGCCGCGCCAGCGGCGACTGGAAGTAGCCTCGGGCGCAAGCCCGTGGGACAGGATGCGGCCCACAATATCAGAGCCCCGTCAGGGGCGATTGAACACGCGAGCTCAATCGCCCCTGACGGGGCTCCGTTCGTTATCGGGCTCCCCAATCCACGGGCTGGCGCCCGAGGCTACTGCCAATCGCTCCTGCGGAGCTCTGCAGATCGCTCCGCTGCTCCTAGTCGACCGGTTGCGGCACGAGCTGGCGGGGGCGCGAGTAGTAGATGACCATGAAAATGCCGGCGAGCAGGATGCCGCCGCCGAGAATCTTGGCCGGGCTCGGGGCCTCGTGCAGGAACATGGCGGCGAGCGCGATGGCAATGACGGGCTCGCCGATGTTGACGACCGAGATCACGTACGACTGGAAGTGGCGGAGCGCCCAGTTGTACGAGCCGTGGCCGAGGACCGACGGCACGAGGGCGAGCAGGACGAACAGCATCCAGGTGTTCGCCGCGTAGCCGGTCACGGGCTGGCGCAACGCGATCGCGGCGACGACGGTGATGGCCGCGCTGACCGTATACGTGGCCCCGACGTACGAGAGGATGTGGAGCTTCGGACGCAGCGTGCGGCCGATCAGCAGGTAGACGGTCACGAGCAGCGACGCGGCCAGGGCGAACGCGTCGCCCTTCAGGCGCGTGAGCTCGTGGACGTCGACGCCGACGATGATCACGCCGCCGCAGACGGTGACAGCGATCGCGATCCACACCGGCCAGGCGACGCGTTCGCGCAGGACGAACTGGCTGCCGAGCGCGACGAGAATGGGCGTGATCGCCACGAAGAACATCGTCGAGGCGACCGTCGTGTAGTCGAGCGAGACGATGTACGCCGCCAGGTGCAGCCCGAGCGCCAGGCCGGAGACGACCAGCAGCAGCCGCTCGCGCCACGTGAGTGCCGAGACGTCGCGCATCCCCCGGCCCAGGGCGAACGGCAGGACGATGGCGGCGGCGAACACGTTGCGCCACATCGCGGTGACGATGCCCGGGGCGTCGGCCAGCCTCACGAGCAACGCCGACACCGACGTCGACAGCACGGCCACCAGCAGCACGCCGTATTTGCCTGGGGTTTGAGAGATGACCGGTTCCTTTCCTGCTGAGTGCGAATCGGTTGAATCCTAGGCCGGGGGCGGCGTCTGATCAAGCGGATGGGTTTCCGGGGGCGTCATGCTTACCATTGCAGGCGGATGGGCCGCGCGCTAGAGTGGATGCGGCGCACGCCGGAGCCAGACGGCGCAAGCCGGCACAGCACAGGAGGTCACCGCAATGAAAACGCCGGTTGCCTTGATTGCCGTTTCCCTCATTCTGCTCACAGTCATCCCGGTTGCTTCCGCCGCGACGACGACCGAGTACTACCACGCCCTGGGCACGGCGGCGGACGGCTCCCCGATCGGCCTTGCCAAGGTGGCCGAGGAAGACCTTGGCAACGGGAGCGGCTACGCGTTCGTGTACGAGGACGGCGCGCTTGTGCGCATCGACACGCTGCGTGAGGGCACGCGCGTGTCGTCGAGCCGTGTCTACGAAGACGGTCGTGCCGTGCGCGAGACGGGGCTCGGCAAGGACGGGCCGACGCACGAGAGGACGTACGGCTACGACGAGAGCGGCCGGCTGGCGCGCGAAACCTACACGCGCACCGAGAAAGGCAAGGACAGCCTCCTATGGACAAAGGAGTACTTGTACGACGAGGCCGGCACGCTCACGACCGTCGTCGATCATAACGAGACGAGCGGCAGCCGGTTCGAGACGCGCTATCAGGACGGCGTTGAGGCGGAACGCTGCACCTACGACAAGCAGAACCGGCTGACCCACACGAGACGCTACCTCTACGGGCCGCGCGTCCGAGGGGTTTGGGAAGAAGAACAGGAGATCAACCGAGACGGCCGCCTTGTTCGGAGAAAACGAAACGCAATGCTCGAGGCCGGTGCCAAGGTCGAGCGGCGGCCGGCCCAGGTGCAGAAGACCGACGGCGACGAGGAGATCAAGCTCACGGAGGTCGAGATCACCAACCCCTTCTTCTCGCCGATGAACTCGCCGCACCGCAAGGACGACACGCGAATCAGCGCCTGCATATGGGGCACGCGACCCCTCGTGCTCGAGGTGTACGCTGAGGAGGTGCCGGAGCCGCCCGTGTTCATCGACCGTCGGCCACAAGCGGGTGGGCGTGGCTTCTTCCACTTCCATTGGGCCGGCGTCAGCGGCGTGGGCGACACGGTCGTCGATGGGCGGTACCCGTTCATCGTCCGGACGCCCATCGTGCGCGCGTGGGCCGTCCGGCTCTGGGTCAAGCGGCGTTACACGCAGGAGCCGCTCCTGTGTGTCTCGTCGGAGAAGGCGTACGTCTACGACGGCATGCAGGGGAAGGTGCTCGTGTTCACCGCCGACGGCGAGCTCGACCGCGAGATCGAGCTCGCGCCCTATCCCGGCTGGGGCACGCGCGACTTCTACCCGTCGAGCATGGACGTCACGCTCGACGGGCGGATCTTGCTGAGCCGGGGCAACAGCCTGTACGTCTACGACGATCACGGCAACTTCCTGCACCAGATCGACGTGCAGCTCGAAGGCCTGCTGCGTGCCGTGGGCTGGGGCGTCGACGAGCAGGGCGGCGTCTGCTGCGTCGCGGCCAACTCGCGCCGGATCGCCCGGCCCGGCAAGACGACCTACTACGACGATTACGCGGTGCTCAAGCTCGACGAGACGGGCCGGACCGAGCGCGTCGTCGTCGACGGCTCCGGCTTCTTCCCGGACGCGAAGCCGTTCATCCGGGGCGGCACGTTGTACGTGAACTTCTGGCACCACGCCGAGAAGCAGTTCCAGCGGTATCTGGGCATCGTTGATCTGGCGACGGGCGACATGAAGCTGCTGCCGCGCACGGGCGTCGTCAACGACGTCATGCAGACGACGGCCGGCGAGATCTATGTCGAGGACGGCGCGATGTTTCGCGATCCGGCCGGGCGGCTCGTCCGCGGCTTCGACTGCGGATCCGGCTGCTCGGTCCTGAGCGGCGACTGCTTGTACGCGACGGGCGAGATCGGGACCGAACTGCGCCGCTACGAGCTGGCGTCCGACCGGGTGCTGCTCGAGGACACGCTCGCCGTCGACAACACGACGCCCATGGCCGAGATCACCTACCCGGGCTCGCAGGGCCTGGTCGCCGGCAGTCCCGACCGCGTCGAGATCACGGGCACGGCGGCCGACCTGAACTTCGAGAAGTACGAGATCGACTGGAAATACGCCTCGAACCGCGACGAGAGCCGCCGCGCCTGGAAGCTGCTCGTCGAGTCGGACGTGCCGTGCGAGGGGGGCACGCTCGCCGTCTGGGACACCACGGCGCTCGGCATTCGCGGCATCAAGGACCGCGACATCGAGCTGAGGCTGATCGTCACCGACAAGGCGGGCAACACGATCGAGGAACGGTTCTCCGTCCGCTACGATGCCGACGACGACGGCTTCTCGAACGAGTTCGAGAACAGCAACAAGGAGCTCGACCGCAACACGAAGACCGAACGGTGCACGGCCGAGGTGCTGCCCGACATCATCACGCTGCTCACCCGCCAGTTCCCGATCA
>CAYUZG010000086.1:4841-7904 GCA_964449605.1 uncultured Verrucomicrobiota bacterium
ACGGCCGAGGTGCTGCCCGACATCATCACGCTGCTCACCCGCCAGTTCCCGATCAACGGACAGAGCCGAATCGGCGTGCAGCTCGTGGATGCTGAGACGCGCGAATACCTCGACGAGGGGCTACTCGAGTTCAGAGTGAACGCCGGGACGATCCAACCCCGGGCGCGCATCTCGAGATCGACCGCGACTGCTTACGCGACGTGGCGGACGCCCGACAGCGTGGTCGCGCCGGCCACGCTGCACGTTGAGCTGCCGCCGCAGGGCATCAACAACGTCTGGTACACGGCCGAGCCGATGGAGATGGACTTCGCCCTCGTCGTCGATTCCGATTTCGACGGGCTCACCGACGACGAGGAGAACACCATCGCGTACCCGGACGGCCTCAAGACGAGCCCGACGAACGCCGACACGGATGGCGACGGGGTGGACGACTACCGGGACCTGTCGCCCACGGACGCGCCGGCCGTGCAGTTCAGCGAGGAGTACGCGCCGGGCGAGCTGCGCTTCACGCAGACCTACCGCATCCTGGCGCTCGCCGGCAGCCAGGCGAGGGTGATTAAGAACGATCGTAATATGGGCCGCGACGCGATCATGGACAAGGATGTCACCGACGAAGCGGTCAAGAAGTTCTTCAACGACAAGGTGTTCAAGATCGACAGCGACAACGAGGACGAGCGCAGCCCGCTCCACGTCGAGACCGCGACCAGGACAGGAACCTTCGACGAAGAGAACATCTGCAACCCGTCGTTCACCGCCGCGGCCGGCTGGCCCCACTACGTGTTCAAGTACTACCTCGAGCAGTACCTCTACGACCTCCTCGTGACGAACCGCGTGGCGACGAGCTTCCCGCTCGGCGCCTCGCCCAAGTACGGGTTCGTCAAGCTTGACGTGACCTGGCGTTGGTGGGGCGACAACGCCGTCATCGTGCAGTTCACCCTCGGCAGCGCGAACCGATGGCGCGACGAGGACGAAAACGGCAACTCGACGAAGATGTTCCTCCGCTACGAGCTGTACAAGCGTGGCATGGTGGCCGAGGAGTTCCCGCACCACACCGGACTTGCCGCCGTCGACCGCGTCGAGGGCGGCCTGTATCAGTGCATCATCCGCATCCCGTGGAGCACGGCGCTCCCGCCCGGGCAGGGCGTCGGCACCGACCAGACGGTTGTGCTCACTCCGCTCTGGGTGCGTCACAAGGGGGGTGATCTGAAGTGCCCGCTCAACCCGGCGCACGTCCCGATCCCGCCTGACCGCGATGAGTGCGCCCAGTGCGGCTGTCGTGTTGTGCGCGACGAGTTTATCCCCGTCCTCACGCGAAGCATCACGCTGTCGGCCCTCGCGCACCAGTTCAATCATTACTCGTACTGCGTCATCGGGCGACGGACCGCGCGCGCCGGCGGGCCGCCCATCGACACCGACACCGACTACGAGACGCTCACGGCGATCTTCGACCAGTTCCATCCGGCCGAACCCGGCAGTCCGCACCCGGCCAATGGCATCGTCCCGCTCAACATCGGCGGCCGCAGCTACAACATCCTGTTCTGCGAGTACTGCGTCAGCCCGGGCACCTCCGGCGATTTCGATCCCGCGCAGTTTGTCTACGACAACATGCCGAATGCCGATGCCGTCGTCGTGCGCTCGAACTCCGCGATCCAGATCGACTCGTGGCTTGGCCGCCTCCAGGATCTGCTGCGGTGGGACGGGCCGGTGTGGAACACGGAGTGGATCCTTATCCCCGAGGGCGAAGCGACGCAGTCGGCGTCGACCGGCGGCACCGTGAGCACCGACGAGCAGGCCGAGGCGCAAGCCAACAGCGCGCTCGACAAGATAGGGACCGTCGGCGCCCGGCTCAAGACGATCCGCGAGACGGCCGAGTTCTTCGTCGACTGCTCGAACCTGCCGCTCATCGCCCGCGCCGACCAACTCGCGGGCCAGACCACCCTCAGCACGATGCAGGTGGGCAACAGCGTTTACAACGTCGTGGCCGAGAAGCTCGGCGAGGGCACGTTCGAGGTCCAGCTCCAGCACACGAAAGCCGCCGTCGGCAACAAGGTCCGCTACCGCACGACGCTCGTGGCCAAGGAGCAAGTCGACGACATCACCGACTCCAAGATCGCCCAGCAATACGGCGTTGTGAACAAGCTCCCGACCGCCGTGCTGGCGACGGTCAAGATCGGCACCGTGCTCATGACCGACGGCGTGGACTGCTACCAAGCATGGCGCAACGGCGACTACTTCGAGGCCGGCTACCACGGCGTGCGCTGCGGCGCCAAGGTCGGGCTGACCGTCATCTCGGTCGCTTGGAAGAACAGCCCGCTGCTCAAGACGATCCAGATCACCAAGTTCGCCAAGTTCAATGTGACCGAAGCGGTCGTTTCCGGCATCGAGGTCGCGTACCACGTCATCAACGCGGTCCGGGCCGACTCGTGGCTCGAGCGGTCCCAGGCCGTCGAGAAAGCCGTCGCAGCCACCATCGACGGCGCCATCGGCTGCGTCGAGCCGTACGGCGCGGCGATTACCCTGAGCTGGGACGCCAGCGTCTGGGCCACCAACAAGGTCTGTGATAAGTTCGGCATCGGCGAGTCGTCGTCCCTGTCGCAATCGGCCACAAGCAGCATCGGCGCCGCCCTGGTGTTCCTGTTTCAGGACCTGTCGCCGTTCGGCATCCCGACGCCGCACGCCAACAGCGCCTATACGACGGCCAAGGAACTGGTCGAAGAGAAGGTACGCTTCAACAACACGTGGCTCGACGAGCGCAACCGCGACGACCCGCGCTGGGTGTTCATCCCACCTAATCCACCCAAGAAGTAGGCACCACGAGGACTGCGGCATGCCCAACGACAACGTCGAGAAGCGAGTCGAACGCGTGCTCGTGAGCGCCGAGGCGATCCGGCAGCGCGTCGGCGAGCTGGTCGAGCTGATCAAGGCCGACCTCGGTGAGTCGGACCCGGTCGTCGTCGCGCTGCTCAAGGGCAGCATCGTGTTTCTGGCCGACCTGATCCGCGGTTTCGACCGGCCGCTCGCGTTCGATTTCGTGGGCGTCTCGAGCTACGGCGACGGCACGTC
>CAYUZG010000087.1:0-1483 GCA_964449605.1 uncultured Verrucomicrobiota bacterium
TCGTACGGGTTGATGATCTCGATGAACTCGCCGTGGTCGTGGACCGTGGCAGAAGAGCAGCCCTTATAAACGCCCGGGTAGCGGTAGGAGTCCGGGTCTGTCTCGACTTCGTTGATGTAGGCGGTGTACTTCTCGAGGCCGCGTTTGCCGAGGTACTCGGTTTGCTCCCAGTCTGCGTCGAGGAAGTCGACGATGTTGACGGCGATCTGCGCGAGGTCCAGGCCCGACGGCAGGCGGCCCGCGTTCCGGAATTTGGTCAGGAGCTCGTCGTAGATGTACTCGGCCCTCTTCTCGCTCTCGCTGTTGATCCTGTATTGGCTGATCACGTCGAGACGGTCAACGTCTTCCGGGTGGACCTTGGCCAGGAAATGCGTCCTCGAGTTGATGCTGACGTAGTCGCGGATGGCGTTGATGGCCTCCCGCCTTTCGTTATCGGTGGTGAGGGTGCCGACATTCATCAGGACGCTCGAGAGGTCGATGAACTTGAGGTCATCGCCGGCCATGTTCTCGACGTTGCGCTCGTCGGGCTCGTCGATGCCGTCGCCCGCTTCGTCGACCACACCGTTCAGGTTGTCATCGCAGCCGATGTAGCCGCGGGACCCGTCGCCGTCACTGTCGCCCGTGAGGCCGACGATGAGGTCGTCGCCGTTGCGCGTGTCGATGATCTCGTCGGCCCAGTTCGGATCGACCACCGACTTCTTGTCGTGGAGTGCGTCGAGGATCTTGCGGAGGTTGATCTCGACGGGCGAGACGCCTTCGGCCTGGCCGTTGTCGGTCAGGACATCGTCCTGGCTTGCGTCGCCGGAGACGTTGATGTTCACCCTGGCGTTCTCGCACGTGACGATGGCGGCCCAACGGCCGACGATGCGGTCGCCGTCGTGGACGACGTGCCAGCGCGCGTCCGCGTAATCATGGTCCGTATGTGTTGGGTCAGCGGGATCGTAGTCGTCGAAGTCGTACAGGTTGACGTCGTTGTGGTTCGGCTCCGCCAGCAGCAGGTCCCGGAGGTTCGGGTCGGAGCCGAACGTGTGCCACGCGTGCAGGCCCCAGATGTCGTAGTCCGTGTCGTAGCCGATGGTCTCGTCGCTCTCGAGCAACGCCATGGCCCATTCGAGGCCGCCCTGGGCGATCGACTCGGCGCTGCGCGCGTAGCGGGCGGACTCGGCGCCGTGCTGCTCGATCTCCTCGCTCGTGTAGAACGACACGGCCAGGATGGCCATCAGGACGAGGACGGCGAGCGCGATCAGGAGCGCGATGCCTCGCTCGTTCTGTGGCGGGCCGAGGAAGCGTTCGGCGAGTCCGCGGCCCAGGTGTCGAAGTGTTCTGGCAGGTTTCATTGTCTCTGCGCCTCTTCTCATCCGGTTGCTGTGAGGTTTCTTCCCTGTGATGACCTCGCCCTACGTCGGGCAAGCCGGATGATGTGTGCTGCGCCGCTCTTGCGTGCCGTCGGCACGCGAGCCCCGGCCAGCACGGGTATAATCGC
>CAYUZG010000087.1:1583-7873 GCA_964449605.1 uncultured Verrucomicrobiota bacterium
CGCCGCTCTTGCGTGCCGTCGGCACGCGAGCCCCGGCCAGCACGGGTATAATCGCGTTTATGATTGCCTGGTTGTCACGCGCGGCTTGTGCGCGCGTACGCTGTCTGCGCGGCGTTGTAGGGCGGGTCGCCCCCGGCCCGCCGCAGCACCGAAGGTGCGGCAGGTATTCTCGCGCGCCGTTTCTATCGCCGCTTCGCGGCTTCGGCGGGCCGGGGGCGACCCGCCCTACAACCCGCAGGCGGCTGCGGCGGGCGTGGTGCGTTCCGCGCGAGCGGCCACGCACCCTACAGGCCTCGACGAGCTCGCCGGGTTGGGGGCGTTGGCTCGTCCAGGTGCGCGATGGAGTCGCCTCGCCGTTTCGTCTGCATCCTTTGAAAGTGGTCATCTGTTATTCCGATGTGTTCATGAGGACGACGGTCGTGAACGTCTGGTCCTTTGCCTTGTTCGTCGGCTCGTTCGGGTCGGGGACCACGAGCGTGATCCGCACCGCCTGCGGCGGCATGCTGCTGCTGTTCCATCTGTGCGTGTCTCGGTCTTCCCAGGTCCACCCGCCGCCGTACCAGTACTCGAACGTGAGCATGCGGACCTGGACGCCGAGTATGTTCTTCGCGCCTTCGGCCGCGCTCATGTCGAGCCGGCTCCAGGCGTGGTCCGTGTCGTTCTCGTACGTGTCGTCGAGGCAGTAGCGCATCAACGGGTCGGGCGTGTCAGGATTGCTGTCTTTATTGACGTAATAGCCGATGATGCACAGATCCTGCGTGGCGTCCGGCGAGTGCATCTCGGTCGCGGCGACGAACTTGACCTCGTCATAGTAGACCTCGTCCTGTTCGTAGTCGCCCGTCGTGTCCTTGTCGTCCCACCCCTGGAAACGCGCTCCGCCGAATTCGGGTGCGTTGGCGTGCGGGTCGACGACGGCCTGGCGCATTTCGGAGGCGATCAGGTCGAGGGCCTCGCGGCCGCCGACGAACTGGCGTGTGCGGGCGTCGGCCCACATCCAGGTGCGCGTCGAGGTATTGAACATGGTGAAGAGGGCGGCGCCCATGATGGTCAGGATTGTCATCGCCACGAGCAGCTCGAGGAGGGTGAACGCTCGGACGCCCAGGCGTCCGCGTTCGCTCTTCGCGTTTCGGAGCCCAAGGCCTCTTTGGCGGTTCGCGCGGCGGCGGGCACCGGCTGGTTCGCGCCGGCCGTTGTCGTTGTTGGTGTGTGCTGTGTTCATAATCGCCTCTCGGCTGTCGTGTTCTCGCCTGTTACAATTGCGGGCGGATGTAGGTGACAAACGTCATCGTGTTCTGGCGCCGGCGGGCGTCGGTGCTGTAGGCCCGCGGCCAGCGGATGGTGACGGTGACCTGCATCAGATACTTGTTGTTCCCGCTCGTGAAGCCGCCGATCCCGCTGCCGCCCTCATCGAGGGCCTCGCCCAACTCGATGGCCACCTCGAACCGCGAATAGGTGTGCCGCCCGAGCAGACCCGGCGGGTCGTCGTCCGGGCCGTTGTTTATCTCGGTGGCGGACAGCTGCCTGACGATCTGCTCGCCGGAGCCGAAGTTCCTGCCGCCCGGGTGGCTGTTGAACGTGAAGTTCCTGCCGTCCCGGTCGGCGTAGTCAACCCAGTTCAGGGCGTCCGCCTTGAGCGCTCGGGCGGTGCTGAAATTGGGCCTGATCTTGTCCTGATGCAGGCGGACCTGGTCGATGACGTACTGGCCCAGGAGCGTAGCCGCCGTGCGGTTGGTTGCCCGAGCACTTGCCTCGATGGCCACGGGGAAGAGGGCGAGAATGCCGACGATGCCGAGGCCGATGATGCCGAGGGAGGCAACGACCTCGATGAGCGTCAAGCCTGCTCGTGCACGCCCGCGTGTCCGTCTATGTCTCACGACCGGCCTGCCCTTCTTGCTGTGTATCGTTCTCATCGCTTCTGTCCTCTATCTGTCAGTGTGTCGTTCGAAACGGCCTCGTCCTCCTAGGGGGAGACCTCGGCGCGGCCCGTAAGCGCTACGACGGTGATGGTGCTCACCTTGTCGGTTTCGACGTCGTGGATGCTGAACGATCCGGTGAAATTGACCGTGCTCCCGGTCGGCTTGAACTGGATGCCGTCGCTGTCCGTTGGCGGCATGTTGCCGCCGCTCTTGTCGCCGAACTCGACGCCGGGCGGGAGCTCGTACCACTTGCCGATGGTGACGCGCTTGGCCGGGACTTGCTTGGTGTCCGTGTAGTAGACGCGGAGCCTGTCGCGTTGGGGTGCGGTCCTGTCCTCGAACTCGACGCCGTGGACGGCGCGCTCGGTCATGGCCGTGCGCCGGGCGAGGACGAGGTGCTTCTGGATCAGGCGCCCGGCCGTGTCGAGGCTCTGGCCGCGGCCGAAGTGGATGAAGCCGATGATGGCGGCGCCGAACAGGATGCCCATCACGGCGAGCACGGCGAGCATCTCGACCAGCGTGAATGCTCGGACGCCCAGGCGCCCGCCCTCGCGCGGCGCGCTTCGGCGGCCGGCTCGATGTCTTGGCGTGTTCATTGGCTCACCTCGCTGTTACCAGTTCCCGACGTTGTCGCGGTTGATCTCTTTGCCGTGTTCCGTTTCCGTCTTCCAGTTGTTGCGGCGGGCCTCGTAGTTGGCGCCGTCGATGTCGGCCATGTCCTCGGTGCCCTCTCCGTCCCGGCCCTTTGACCAGATGTCCCACTTGTCGATGTTGAAGATCGGCCTGTGGTCGCCCGAGGTGTCCTCGGGATCGTAGAACTCGAAGTAGAGCGGGTTGCCCCAGGAGTCGATGAAGTAGTAGTCGAGGTCCTTGGCGCCGAGGTGCCTCTCGATCCTGATCTCGACGTACGGGCCGTTCCAGAGCTGGTTCTTGCGGACGTTCCGGGAGCTCTTGTCGCTGTGCGTGCCGTCCGGCTCGCCTTCGTAATCCAGGCCGAGGAGCCAGAGCCGGACGTATTCCTGGTTGTCTTCCGTCGAGTCGGGGATCCCGCCCGAGCCGTCGTCCTTGTCGTAGGGGACGTGGCCGAAGTTGGTCTTGAACATCTGGAGGCCCGAGTCGATGGAGTCGATCAGGGCGCGTGTGCTGCTTCTCTTCGCGCGGTCGAGTATCCCGTCGACGGCGGTGTAGGTGATTCCGGCCAGGATGCCGATAATGGCGATCACGGCGAGCAGCTCGACGAGCGTGAACGCTCGGACGCCCAGGCGTCCGCCCACGCGCCGGACGCTACGGCGGGCAAGATCGGCCGCCGTGCCGGGTCGTCCCTGGTTCGCCCTCCGGGCTACGGCGGGCGTGCTCGGAAGTGTCAGTGTCCGTTTCATGGGCCCTCTCCTCGATCAGTCGTACGAGAAATTCGTGATATTGTCGCGGTTCTCTTCTTCGTCCGGGAGGTTGTACTTGATTCCATAGGTCTTATGGTCCGGGCCGCGCGAGACCAAGTCGTACATGTCGACGTTGACCAGAGGCTCGACCTTGTTCTGTCGGTCATGGGCGGCGTAGTAGAGCGGGTAGCCCCACGCGTCGATGATCTCGGGGTAGTAATCCCTCCACTTGGCGAAGTCGTCCAGATCCCTGAGGGGCTCTTCGTCGCTCGATCGCCACGATAGGCCCATGATGCCGACGTGCTTCACCTCGTTTTCCTTGAAGCTCATATATGGGCTCTTGCGCGGCAGACGGGCGAGCTCGGTGTTGTCGATCGCGAGCTTCGAGCTGTTCGGGCGCACCGTGACCGTGAACATGCCGTTGAGGAAGAACCAGAGCATCTCGGATGAGATGGACAGCTCCTCGATGTTGTATGCGTCGCTGAACGACCAGTGGTCCCCCCAGTGGCCGGGCCGCCCGTCCGGCGGGTAGTCGCCCCAGTCGCTGTGATACATGTCGATGGCGAGCGAGAGCCGCTGCAGCAGGGCTTCGGTGTTGGCGATCGCCGACTTGCGGGCCGCAAACACGACGAGTCCGACGACGATGGCGGCGAGGATGGCCATGATGGCGATGACGGCGATCATCTCGACGAGCGTGAACGCTCGGACGCGGAGGAGTCGACCGTGGCCCTTCCGGCGGCGGACGGCCTGCACGCGGCCCCGCAACCGGGGCACAGACCAACGCCTACGGTGTGAGAGAAGCGATTCCATTTCTTCCGTCCTTTCGCGGCCGCAGCCGGAGCGGGGCAGCTGCGGCCCGTTCCGTTACACGGCTTCGCCGCGCGCCCCGCTCATGGTCTGGATGAGCGAGATCAGCGGGAGGAAGAGCGCGATCACGATGAAGCCCACGATGACGGCAAGGGTCACGATCAGGATCGGCTCGATGATCGAGGTGATGCTCGCGATCGCCGTGTCGACGTCGTTGTCGTAGACGTCGGCGATCTTCATGAGCATCTCGGGCAACTGGCCGGTCTCCTCGCCGACCTCGATCATCGAGATCACCATGGGTAGGAACACCTTCGTGTCGCGCAGCGGCCCCGCGATCGACTCGCCCTCGCGGATCGAGTCGTGCACGTTGCCGACCGCCTTGCTGATAACCTCGTTCCCGCTGGTCTCGCGCACGATGTTGAGCGCCTGCAGGATCGGGACACCGGAGGTGATCAAGGTGCCCAGCGTCCGACTGAAGCGCGAGACGGCGCTTTTGCGGACCAGCACCCCAAACACCGGCAGGTTCAGCTTCATGGTGTCCAAACCCATCTTGCCCTTCTCGGTGGCTTTGATGAGACGGAAGAGGATGTAGATCCCGAAAGGGATCACGGGGATAATCCCGATAAAGGGGAAATGGGTGTAGTAGACGTTGCTTGAGATCCACGTACTGATATCGATCAGGACACTTGTTGCGGCTGGAAGCTTCTGGCCCAGGTTCTCGAAGATGGCTCGGAACCTGGGAATCACGTACGTCATCAAGAAGAGCAGCACGCCGATCGCGACGCTGATCACGACCGCCGGGTAGATCATGGCGCCCCGGACCTTCTGCTTGAGCCGCTGGCTCTTCTCGACGAACTCGGCCAGGCGGTTCAGCACGACCTCGAGCACACCGCCGGCTTCGCCCGCCTTGACCATGTTGACGAACAGCTTGTTGAACAGCTTCGGGTAGTTGGCCAGCGCCTCGGAGAATGTGCTCCCGCTCTCGACCGCCGAGGCCATGCCGACCAGGGCATCCTTGAGCGGCCCGACCTTCTGCTGCTCCTCGAGCACGTGCAGCGAGCGGAGCAACGGCAGGCCGGCGTCGATCAGCACGGCGAGCTGGCGGGTGAAGATCGCCAGTGTCTTGCCGCCGACGCTCCTGGGGGTCAGGAACCTGATCTCAAGGTTGAGCCCTTTCCCCCGCTCGGCCCGGGCCAGGGACGCTCTGGCAGCCGCGCGCTCGGCCTCCTGGACCACCTGGGTCGGGAAATAGCCCATGTCGCGGATCTGCTGGATGGCGGCCACCTGGTTCTCGGCCGCGACGACGCCGTTGACCTCGACGCCTTTGTCGGTCATCGCCATGTACTTGTAGCGGGCCATTCGTGTCTCCCTCGGGCGGCGTACCTGTGTCGCTCCGCGTCAGCGAGGCGACTTCTCGCGTCAGCGAGGCGCTTTCTATAGCACGGCCCGGATGCGCATGCACGCAGAAAATCTGCCGGACCAGGGCAAGAACGTAACGACAAGCACCATTCGCAACTCAGCTCCCGGTATAACCTATGTACTAAGCCGTTGATTTGTGCTGACTTGCGACGGTGGCTCCGGTAGGACCATCGTGGCTGTTCGTCTGTTTTGTAGCACTGCTGCCGGCAGGTGTCAAGAGGCAAATGTTGCCGTGCCGCTCCCTGGGCGGGCGTGCTGCGCGCTCTGTTTCGCGAGCATACGCGAGAGGCTTATGTCTCTCGCGCCACCTCTTCGATCGTGGTGTCGCCGTCGTAGATCTTCAAGATCCCCTCTTCGCGCAGTGTGCGCATCCCTTCTTCGCGGGCCTTCTCGCGGATCACCACGGTGGGCGCGTTCTGGACAACCAGGTCACGGATCGAATCGCTTATGTAGAGAAGCTCGAAAATCCCGCTGCGGCCCAGGTAGCCGGTGTCGTTGCAGTCGGGGCACCCGCGGCCGTAATAGAGCTCCTTGTCCTGGACGTCTTCGAGGGTCAGGCCGATCTGGTTCAGGGCGAACTCGGTCGGCCGGAACGGCGTCTTGCAGCGCGGGCAGATCGTGCGGATCAGCCGCTGTGCGAGGATCGCTTCGAGTGTGGAGGTGATCAGGAACGGCTCGACGCCGATGTCGACCAGGCGGGTGATGGCGCCCGGGGCGTCGTTGGTGTGGAGCGTGCTCATGACCAGGTGGCCGGTCAGCGACGCCTGGA
>CAYUZG010000088.1:0-7796 GCA_964449605.1 uncultured Verrucomicrobiota bacterium
TGCCGACGTAGCGGTTCTCGACGAGGTCGACGCGGCCGATGCCGTTCCGGCCGCCAAGCTCGTTGCAGCGCGCGAGCAGCTCGGCCGGCGCGAGCCGCTTGCCGTCAACGGCGACGGGCGTGCCGTCCTCGAAGTCGATCGTCACCGTCGTCGGCTCATCCGGCGCCTGCTCGGGCGACACGGTCGTCAGGAACATGTCCGCCGGCGGCTCCGACCACGGGTCCTCGAGGATGCCGCCCTCGTAGCTGACGTGGAGCATGTTCTGGTCGATGCTGTACGGACGCTCTTTCGTCACCGGGACCGGGATGCCGTGCGCCTCGGCGTACTCGATACAATCAGCCCTCGACGTGAGATCCCAGATCCGCCACGGCGCGATGATCTCGACGCCGGGCATAAGTGCCGAGTACGTGAGCTCGAAACGCACTTGGTCGTTGCCCTTGCCCGTGGCGCCGTGGGAGACGGCGTCGGCGCCTTCGCGCTTGACGACGTCGATCTGCGCCTTGGCAATGAGCGGCCTGGCGATCGAGGTGCCGAGCAGGTACACGCCCTCGTAGATCGCGTTCGCTTGGAGCGCGGGGAACACGAAGTCCCGCACGAACTCCTCACGAAGGTCCTCAACGATGACCTTGCTCGCGCCCGTGGCGGTCGCTTTCTTGCGAACCTCCTCGAGGTCGTCGCCCTGGCCCAGGTCGGCGACAAACGCGATCACCTCGGCGTTGTAGGTCTCGATTAGCCAGCGCATGATGACGGACGTGTCGAGTCCGCCTGAATAGGCAAGCACGATCTTCTTCGGCATTGTTCCGTGTCCTCTTGCTGTGCGCTATGGTTGCGGGAACATCATGAGCTGCCCCGTGTCGCGAAACTCGAGCAAGGCGACAAGGAGCGCTTTCTGCACGTGCAGCCGGTTCTCGGCCTGGTCGAACACAATCGACTGCGGACCATCCATAACCTCGTCGGTGATCTCGAGCCCCCGCTTGGCCGGCAAGCAGTGCATGACAACCGCGTCTGTCTTCGCGGCGCCAAGCAACTCGGCGTTGACCTGGTAGCGTGCGAACGCGCGTCGGCGCTCTTCCGCTTCCGACTCATCGCCCATACTGACCCAGACATCCGTGTAGACAACGTCGGCGTTCTCAACGGCCTCGTACGGATCGTCCGTGAAGATCAGCTCCGCACCGGAGCCGGCGCCGCGTTCGCTGGCCGCAGCGATGATGTCGTCGCTGGGACGATAGCCCGACGGTGACGCCACCGCCAGTGTCACGCCGAGCGTCGAGCACAACAGCACAAGCGAGTTACACACGTTATTCCCGTCGCCAACGTACGCCATGCGCAGGCCGGCAAGATCATGTTTGTTTTCGAGAACCGTGTACAGGTCGGTCAGCGCCTGGCATGGGTGCGCGCGGTCCGACAACGCGTTCACGACGGGCACCGACGCATGCCGCGCGAGCTCGACGATCGTCTCGTGCTTGTACGTGCGCGCGACGATGCCGTCGACCCACCGCTCGAGGTTGCGCGCGACGTCGCCGACGCTCTCGCGACCGCCCAGCTCGATGTCCTGCTGCGTCAAGTAGATGGCGTGCCCGCCGAGCTGGTTCATGCCGACCTGGAACGTCATCCGCGTCCGGAGCGATGGTTTCTCGAACACCATCGCGATGCTCCTGTTCGCAAGCGTGCGGCGGATCGAGCCGTCCTTCATGCCCGCAGTCAGGTCGTAGATATACCGAACCTCGCCCGCGCTGAGGTCGAGTATTGTCAGCAAGTCCTTCTTCATCGTGATTCTCCGTTGGTGACTACGCGCGCACCTCAGCAAGAACGCCGCGCAAGATGTCGAGCCCCTCGTCGAGCTCCTTGGCCGTGATCGTGTACGCCGGCAAGAACCGAACCACCGCGCCGGCCGTGCAGTTGATGATGAGGCCTCGCTCGAGGCACCGCGTCACGATCTCGGCGCCCGGGATGCTCAGCTCGATCCCCTGCATGAGGCCCGCGCCCCGGACCTCGCTGACGAACGAGAACTCCTCGACGAGGCTTTCGAGCCTGCCACGCAGATGCTCGCCCATACGGCGGACGTTGTCGAGCAAACCGTCCTCCTCGATCGCCTCGAACACGGCGAGCGCCGCGGCACACGCGAGCGGGTTGCCGCCGTACGTCGACGCGTGCGTGCCCGGCCTCAGCGCCTGCGCATACTCGGACCGCACCGCGAGCGCGCCGATCGGGAAGCCACCGCCCAGCGCTTTCGCGAGCGTGATTGCGTCGGGCTCAACGCCGACGTGCTGATAGCCAAACCAGTGCCCGAGCCGGCCACACCCCGTCTGCACCTCGTCGAAGATGAGCAGCGCGCCCGACTCGTCGCACAGTGTGCGCAGCCGCTCGAAGTACTCACGCGAGGCGACGTTCACGCCGCCCTCTCCCTGAATCGGCTCGACGAGAATGGCGCAGACCTCGCCTGACATCGCCGCTTCCGCCGCATCCGCATCGCCAAACGGCACATAGTGGAAGCCCGGCACGACGGGCTCGAACGGTTTCGAGTACTTCCCCTGCGCCGTCGCCGACATCGCGCCAAAGGTGCGGCCGTGGAACGAGCCGGTCATCGTAATGAACTCGGTGCGACCGTGCGGCTGCCCGACGAGGCGCGCCAGCTTCAGCGCGGCCTCGATCGCCTCGGCTCCGCTATTGCAGAAGAAACACTGTGACGGAAACGCACGCTCGACGATTGCCTGCGCGAGTGTGCCCTGCAGCTCGTTGAAGAAGTTGTTGGGCATGTGCATGAGGCGCCCAGCCTGCGTGCAGACGGCCTCGACGACGCGCGGGTGCGAGTAGCCGATCGCGCTCACGCCCCAGCCCGGAAACAAGTCGAGGTACGAGCGGCCTTCGGCGTCCCACACACGCGAGCCCTCGCCGCGCACGATAACGACCGGCTGCCGTGTGTAGTTGGCAATCACGTACTGCTCAAAGCCTCTGATGACATTGTCGGTCTTCGTCATGCCATTCTGCCTCATGATCGGGCCTGCACGAATGACCCGATCGCTTCCATCAAACGCGTGCTCGTTGACGCATAGTCGTAATAGGCGACGCGCCGCCGCTGCTTCTGGACGAGCTCGCTGCGCAGCGCGTCATCCTTCATGATGCAGTGAATCAGCTCGGCGATCTCCGCGTGCCGCTTCTCGCGCACGAGAATGCCCGTGCCGTCGAGCGTCTCGGCCACCGCGCTCGAGTCGTACGCCACAACCGGCAACTCGAACCGCATCGCCTCGATGAGCGGCACGCAGAAGCCCTCGTGCTCACTCATACTGACAAACGCGCTCGCGAGCTTGTAGTACGCGACCAGCGCGCGGTGCGACACACCGCCTGTGATCACCACGTCACTCAGATCGAGCCGGCGGACCAGCTCGTCGAGCACCTGCCTGTACCGCGGCACCTGACGGTCCGAGCCGACGAGGAACAGCCTCGATCGCGGGTTGATGCGCTTGTAATGCCAGAAGATGCGGATCAAGTCCTCCTGCTTCTTGTTCGGACTCAGCCGGCCGACGAAAAGCAGGTTCGTCCAGCCGTCATCGTACCGTCCCAAAAGAGTCTCGTCGGGCGCGGCGTCGAACGCGTCGTAATCGACGACCAGCGGCACGGTTTCGACGCGCCGATAGCCCGCGTTGCGAAGCTCCCGCGCGTTGTAGTCGGACACGGCGAGCGCGCACTCGACGACGTTGGCGAGCTGCGCGAGCTCACGCCGCCCCTTCTTCGTGATGTAATACACTGCCTCGTCGATCCCGGCGAAGAACCGAGCCGGCGTGATGTTGTGATATACCATCAACTTCCGGTCACGCGCCGACGCGAAGTACGCGGTGATCGGGCAGCACACGGAGAAGTGATACACCATCACGTTCTCCGGCGCGCTCAACGCGCGATGACGCGAGTAGTGGCGGCAGTAGCCCTTCTGCCCCTTGCCGGCGCGCCACACGAAGATCTCGGAGACGTAGCCCGCACCGCGAAGCAGACGCTGGATGGCCTTCGCCTCGTTGCCGATCGCATCGCCCTCGTCGAGGACCGGCAAGAATTGATGTATGTGTGGCCGATCAGTGCTCATTGCTTCTGTTCCGGCTCCGCGCCGCTCTGTTTCGTTTCGAGCTTCTTCACGCGCTCGTCGAGATCTTCGAGCACGCCGAGGACGGCTTCGTTGAACACGATTTGCTGGCGCAGCAGGCGCCGCACGACGCGCCGGTAGAAGCGTTTCAGCCACCCGAACAGGCCGCCGTGCCCTTCCGCCTCGTACGGGAACATGCGTACGAACTTGCGCGCGTTGTACAGGTCGTACGTGATCTCCTCGAATTCGCGTCGGTTGTAGTCCAGCAGCTCGCCGATCTTCCGCCGTTCTTCCGTCGCCGGGTCGGCGCCGTTCGCGCGGCGTTCGGACACGCGCTTCGCGATCGCGGCCTCGAGCTCGGCCTTGCGCTGCCTGTCGATGTCGGCGTTGAAGAGGCTCACGGCATCCTCCTACGGCACGAGCTGCGTGCCGACACCCTTGTCCGTATAGATCTCCAGCAGCAGCGAATGAGTCAGCCGCCCGTCGATGATATGGGTCTTGTGTACGCCGTGGCGCACGGCCTTGACGCAGGCGCGCAGCTTCGGGATCATGCCGCCGTACGCCGTTTTCTCGTCGAGCAGCTTCTCGGCCTCGGCCACGCGCAGCGTCGAGATGAGCGACTCCTCATCCTCGCGGTTGCGCAGCATGCCGCCCACGTCGGTGAGAAACACCAGCTTCTCGGCCTGGAGCGCGATCGCCATCTCGCCTGCGACTTCATCCGCGTTCACGTTGTAGGTCGCGCCATCGGTCCCGAGCCCAAGACACGCGATCACGGGCAATCGACCGCCGTCGAGGATCGAGAGGACCGGCCCCGCATCGATGCGCTCGACACGCCCGACGTAGCCGATGTCCACCGGCTTGCTCGCAGCGCCCGGCTTGCTGCTGACTGCCGGCTGGAACTTGCTCACCTGGATAATCCCGAAGTCGCGGCCCGAATGGCCGGCGGGTATCACGCCAAACGCGCGCACCTTGGCCTGCAGCATCGCGTTCACCTCGTCGACAAGGACCTGCTCGACAACTTTGATCGTCTCGCCGTTCGTCACGCGGTAGCCGTCGACGAAGCGCGGTGTGAGCCCGGCCGCGCGCATCTTCTCGCTGATGTGCCCGCCGCCGCCGTGTACGACGACCGGCTTCATGCCGACGCTGTGCATGAAGACGACGTCCCGCAGGATCGAGTCGACGTACTGCTCGTTGTCCATCAGGCTGCCGCCGAACTTGACGATGACGATCTTGCCCTGGAACGCCTGGATGTACGGCAGCGCCTCGACGAGCACGGCAGCTTTCTGGATCAGCTTGCGCACCATGGTGTCACTCTACATGTTGATCTTCACGTATTCCGGCGACAAATCGCACGTCCAGATCACGCTCTGCCCGCTGCCCTCGTTGAGCGCGACCGTCACCTGGATCTCATTCCCGGCCATCACATCCGCGAGCCGCGCTGCGTCGTGCTCGGCCGGCATGCCTGACCGCGTGACGACAACGTCGCCGAGCGCGATCTCAACGTGCCCGAGGTCGAACACGACGTGCGCCGCGCCAAGCGCGGCCATCACGCGGCCCCAGTTCGGCGAGCCGCCGTGCAGCGCGCACTTGAGCAGGGTCGAGTTGGCGACCGCGCGTGCGGCGGCTTCGGCCTCGGCATCCGATGCCGCGCCGCGCACGACGACTTCGATGAACTTCGTCGCGCCCTCGCCGTCTTGGACGATCATCTTCGCGAGCGCCGCGCACGTCGTCGCAAGCGTCTCCTGGAAGGGCGCGGCGCCGAAGTCCGCGTTGATCTCGTCGTTGCCGGCGCGGCCGTTCGCGAGCATCAGGACCATGTCGTTCGTACTCTGGTCGCCGTCGATCGTAATGCGGTTGAACGTGCGCGCCGCGGCTTCTTGCAGCGACCGCTGCATAAACGCGCCGTCGACGACGGCGTCGGTCGTGATGAACGCGAGCATGGTGCGCATGTTCGGCTCGATCATGCCGGCGCCCTTCGCCATGGCGCCAATGGTGATCGCCTGTCCCTCGACGGCGAACCGGCAGGCGAACTCCTTCGTGCCGGTATCGGTCGTCAAGATGGCCTCGGCCGCCGCGTGCGCGCCGGATGCCGACGCCCCCTCGACGAGCGCAGGCACAGCATCGACTACGGCCTCAGTCGGCAGGTACTTGCCGATCGGGCCGGTCGAAGCGTGGAGCACGTCGCCGGGCCGGCAGCCGAGCGCCTGAGCAGTCGCCCCAACGATGCGCATCGCGTCCTGGTACCCGCGCTCGCCCGTGCAGCAGTTGGCGTTGCCGCTCGTGACGACGATCGCCTGGGCGGTTCCGTCGGCCAGGTGCGCCTTCGAGACCGCCACGCAGGCCGCAGCCGCCTTGTTCGTCGTGAAGACGCCGGCGGCCGGGCACGGGCGGTCCGTGGCGACGAGCGCCAGGTCTGTCCGTTGGCGCTTGATGCCGCAGTGGATGCCGTTGGCGATGAAGCCGCCGGGCGCCGTTATGCCGCCGTCGATCTGGTCCATCAGCGCAGCAACGCCTCCGTTTCGTCGAAGCCGCACATCAAGTTGAAGCACTGGACCGCCTGGCCCGAAGCGCCTTTGATCAAGTTGTCGATCGCGCTCACGGCGACGACGCGGCGCCCTTTCACGTACAGGCCGACGCGGCACCGGTTCGTGCCGGACACGTCGGCCGTGCGCGGATAGCTCCCAAGCGGCAGGAGGCCGACGAACGGCTCCTCGTCGTAATCGGCCGCATAGAGCGCGTGCACGTCGTCGGGCGTCATCTCGTCGTCCAGCTCGACGTATGCCGTCGTCAGGATGCCGCGCGTCATCGGCACGAGGTGCGGCGTGAAATGCACGGCGATGGCGCCGCCGAACAGCCGCGAGCATTCCTGATCGATCTCGGGCTGATGGCGGTGCACGCCGATGCCGTACGCCTCGACGTTCTCGTTGCACTCGGCGAAGAGCAGCCTCGGGTTGAGCGCCCGACCCGCACCGCTCGCGCCGCTTTTCGAATCGAAGATCACGCGCGCCGGATCGACGAGCTTGCGCTTCAGCAGCGGCGCGACGGCAAGGACAGCGCCCGTCGGGTAGCAGCCCGGATTCGCCACGAGCGATGCGCTGGCGATCTCGTCGCGGTACAGCTCGGGCAGGCCGTAGACGGCTTCCGCGATCAAGTCCGGGTGCGTGTGCTTCGTCTTGTAGACCTGCTCGTACACGGCAACGTCGTTGAGGCGGTAGTCGGCGCTGAAGTCGATCACCGTGAGGCCGCGCGCGTGGAGATCGGCGCCCACGTCCATCGACTTCGCGTGCGGCAGGCAGAGGAACGCCACCGTGCACTCGCCGGCGAGCGTGTCGTAGTCGGGCTCCTCGATGACGAGGTCGACGAGGCCGTCGAACTGCCCAAACACTTCGCCGACCCGTTTGCCGATGTTGTCGATCGCGTAGAGGCGCCGGACGCGCGCGTGCGGATGCGCCAGCAGCAGCGCAAGCAGCTCGCGGCCCGTGTAGCCGGTCGCGCCGACGATTGCGATGTCGATTGTCCTCTCAGCCATTGCCGTCCTCCCGGTCAGGCCGGGTCATGTCATGCTGTCAACGAAGCGCTCGATCTCGAGCGCCGTCTCGCGCGCCTTCTCGTATTGCGGCCAGTGGCCGCAGCCGTCGTATGTCACGACCCGCGCACCCGGTAGGTCACGCCCGAATCGCTCGGCGTGCTCGGGCGGCACGATCTGGTCGTCGCGCCCCCAGAT
>CAYUZG010000089.1:0-7734 GCA_964449605.1 uncultured Verrucomicrobiota bacterium
AGCCGCCGTTGCGGATGACGGCCGACTGGGTGATGTTGACCGTCTTGATGATTTTGCCGCTGGTACGGAACACCTCGCGCTTCTCGTCCCAGTTCTTGTCGGGGTCGAGCTCGATGCCGAGGGTCGAGGCAAGCATGGCGGCCGCGAGGTCCTCGGCGTAGTCACCGGCGACGCGCATGGTTTGGCCGTGGGCGTGGTGCTCGCTGATGTAGCCGTAGTGCTCGCGGTCGGCCGGCACGGCGAGCCCGACCGACGCGGCGAGCAAGCGGCGCGGCTC
The DNA here is from genome assembly GCA_964449605.1 of uncultured Verrucomicrobiota bacterium. Classification (GTDB taxonomy): domain Bacteria; phylum Auribacterota; class JABMQX01; order JAFGEW01; family JAFGEW01; genus CAYUZG01. The sequence goes on from CAYUZG010000089.1 coordinate 278, forward strand.
GTTGCTGGCGAGGCGGGCCATGACGCAGTGGGTGATCTCGCCCGGTTGCAGCAGCTTGAGGCCCCGGCTGCGCGAGATGATCTTGCAGTTGGGCGGGAAGATGCTGCTCACCGTGACAAGGTTGCACTTCTCGATGCCGGCGTCGCGGAGCGCGAGCTCGAAGGAACGCAGCTCCTCCTTGTGATGGCCGACACCTTTGGTCAGGAACATCCTGGTGGGTACGAGCGGCATCGGTCACCCTCCTTTCTCCAACGTCCCCGTCGACGGGCGCGGTGTGCGTCGCGCCCGATGTACCTACCCCTGTGCAGGGCGCCCCTCAGTAGAACCGAGATAGTAGTGGTAGCCGATGAGCTTGTATACAAGTTTTGCCGCGAGAAAATCGGGCGCCGCGTTGCCGTCGATCGGGCGCAGCTCGACCACGTCGGCGCCGACGACGGTGCGGTGCTCAAACACGAGGCGCAGCAGCCGGAGCACGTCGTACCAGCCGAGGCCGCCGGGCTCGGGCGTGCCGGTGGCGGGCATGATGCCGGGATCGAATACGTCGAGGTCGACCGAGATGTAGACCGTCGGGCCGAGCTCGCGCAGCACGCGCCTCAGGAACGCTTTATCAAAGAGCGCCTCTTCGGCGGGGAACATGGCGATGCCGTGCCGGGCGATCGTCTTGTTCGCCTCGGTGTGCGCGCTCCGAATGCCGACCAGGACGGGGCGGGCGGCCTTGAGCACGCGGGTCATGACGCACGCGTGGTTGAGCGGGCTGCCGTTGTAGCGGTCGCGCAGGTCGGTGTGCGCGTCGAGCGAGAGCACGGTCAGCTCGCCGAGGCGCTTGGCGCATGCGCGTACCGCACCGATGCTGACCGAGTGCTCGCCGCCGAGCAGCACGGGGAACTTACCGGCCTCGAGGATCCGGTCCGCGGTGGCCTGCACCCACGGCACCATCGAGCGCGACGACGACATGGCCTCCTTGTCGGGGAACGGCAGCGTGTGGATGCCGCGCCGATACGGCTCGGCGTCGAGCTCGATGTCGTACCACTCGAGATTGGCCGACGCCCGGATGATGGCGTCCGGTCCGCGCTCGGTGCCGGTCTGGTAGGTGACGGTCCGGCCGAAAGGCGCGGCGTAGACAACCGCGCCGGCTTGCTGCCACGACGCTTGCCGCTTGGGCAGCGAGCCGAAACAGGGCTGCTGTGTCATGGACGCGCTGTGTCCTTCCAGCCTCGTTACCGGAGCGTGACGTCGAACAGGACCTGGGGCTCAAAGAGCCGTAGGCCGCATTCGGCGCCGTCGGGCCGAAACTCGATCGCGACGCCGAGCTGCTCGCCTGCGATGCAGTTGATGCCGGCGCCGAGGTTCTTCGGGATCATAAGTTCGAGGACGAACCGCTCGTCGGCGGCCGTCCAGGCGGTCGTCACCTCGTCGGGTGCGATGACCGTGTTCTCGGTCGAGACCACGCCGTTGTTGCCCGTGTGGTCGCGATGGATCGTTCTGGCTGTGGCCGTGCCGCCAGGCTGGGCGTCGATGATGATCTCGGCGTTGTCCGATCCGAACGTCCAGCCGTCGTTGTTGCCGTCGATCCGGATCTGAACGTGCATCGGGCTCGGGCTGTTGTTGTAAGCCGTGGCCTGTTCCGGCGTGATCTGCTGCTCGATCAGGAAGCACAGCCCCTCGTCGCGCCAGTTGACGCAGACGCGGCCCTTGAACGCCGGATCGTCGACGAGGCGCGTCGCCTGCGCCGCCCATTCGCCGTCGCCCGCTGTGCCGTCAACCGTGATGTCCGCCTGAGCCGCTTTGGGCCCGAAGCGATCGAGAGGGAACTCGTCTTCGGCGTCGTGGAGGCCGTCGCCGTCCGTGTCCGCGTTGTACGGCTGTGGCCTGAAGCATGGCTGCGCCGTTCGGGCGCCGAACGTGACGAAATCGAGGCTGCCGCCCTCGGGCGTGAGCCACTGGGAGAACATCACTTCGGCGAGGTCGCTGACGCCGTCCTCGTCGCTGTCGATGTTGTCTGTCCGGGTGCCGAAGCGCTTCTCGTCGAACGGGCACGTCGGGTCGTCGTCGGGGAAGCCGTCGGCGTCGGCGTCACGCACGACGCGTACGGTGCCGGACAAGTTGCTCAGGTACACCTGGGAGCTGCACGCGCGGGCCGCGGTGGCGAGGCCGTGCCAGCCGGCGCCGGAGTCGCCGACGAGGTCGCTGCCGCCCGAGCCGGCCATGATCTCGGACTGCCGCGCGTACTGGCTCGCGAACAGCCAGGCGACGTCGCCGCCGGCGTTGAACGCGGAGATGCGCGCGCCGTCGTCAGGCGACGCCCACGTGCGGCCCTCATCGGCCGAGAGCGTCCAGCGCGCTTGCTGCGCGTCCCAATGCCGCGCGCCGTAGATGAGCACGATGTCGCCGCGTGCGCTCCGGCCGTGCGCGGCGAGGATCTCGTCGAGCTGTGCGCGATCGCTGCCCGGAGCGCCGTCGTATTCGGCGTCGATCTCGAGCACGTCGAGTCGCACGTTGAGCTTCATGTGCGAGTTGACCCAGAAGAAGCCGCGGACAAGCTCGAGGCCGGCCTTAATGTGCGCGATCTCGGCGGGCGTCATCGGCCCGGGTCTGTCCGGCATGGCCGGGCTGCCGTCCTCGCCGGTGGGGAGCTCGTCGGGCTTCGGCATCGTCACGACGTTGGTGAACAGGACGACAAGGGGCTCGATGTTCAGGATGGCCGTCGTGCCGGGGCTTGGGCTTGTTGTCACCACACGTGGCTCGCACAAGTGCTCGCGAGGATAGGCGTTCTGTGTCGTCAGGTATCGGTACACGTATCGCTGCCCAGGCTCGAGGCCGCCGAGGAGCACGCGGTGGTGGCGCTTGGCCGTCTGCCGCTCGATGCGCGTCGTCGATACGCGCCGCGCGCCGTGGGCCAGCGCGTCGGCCGGAGCGTACTCGAGCAACGTTGGCACCTTCTCGATCGTGTCATATTCGATGATGACGGACGTCGGCGTGACCTCGGAGACGTGATGCGGGGACGGCGGCTCGTTGGAGGTGTGCCCCTTCTCCATGTCGGCCCGGGCGATCTGCACGGCGAGGTTGAGGCGGCGGTCGACCACGATGGCGTTGCCGTTGGCGTCGATCGCGATGCCGCGCGGCTCGACGAGCCGCCCGTTCATGGCGTCGGCCGTCTCGCGGGAGGGCGGCCAGTCCGCCGGCTCGGCCTTAAGCGCGCGGACCGCTTCGGGGTACGCCTCGAGCTCGTCGGTGCGGACCACGGCGACGCGGACCACGCCGCGCTCGCTCGTCGGCGAGAGCGCCTCGACGTAGACGAGCTCGTCGCGCGTGCGGTCATGGGCGACGTCGCCCGCCCAGCCGGCGGTGCGTTCTCTCGGCTCGGCGAGCTTGACCGGCTGGGCCGTCTTCCTCGACGTGTTGTAGCGCCACACGCTGTAGTGGCCGGTGGCGTAGTCGGCCACGATAAGGCGGCCGTCGCCGAGGACGCAGCCTCGCACGGGACTCTCGAGGGTGATCTCGCCCGAGTCGGTCTCGACCCGCGGGTCCTCGGGCGGGCCGGCGAGCCGTTCGACCGAGTACTTGCCGTGGCGGAACTGCATGATGTAGTCGCCGCCGGCGTCGAAGATCTGCACGCGCTTGTTGCCGGTGTCGAAGACGATGATGTTGCCGCGGGCATCGACCGTGACACCCTCGGGCGACCTGAGCAGGCCCGCGCGCGAGCCCGCGGTGCCGTCGTTGCCGATTGTGAGCTGGTAGTAGCCGTCCTGATCGAAGACCTTGACGCAGTGGTTGCCGGTGTCGGCCACGATGATGCGGCCCGCGGCATCGCACGCGACGCCGTGGGGCTGCTTCAGGCGGTTGACTCGCCTGCGAAGCGCCTCGATGACGCCGACCGGCTCGAAGTTCTCGTCGAGGACGATGACCCGATCGTTGCCCGTGTCGGCGATGATCTTGCGGTTGTTCGCGTCGATGGCGATCCCGCAGGGGCCGTTCAGGGTGGCCACGTAGCTCTTGTCCTCGACGTCCGAGCCTGCGGCGCGCGGCGGCGTGGCGAGTGCGCCCAGAACGATCAGTGCGAGAACAAGTTGGGCCGCTGTGCGTCTCATTCCGGCGTCCCTCCCGGGTCCTGGCGAATCGTCGTTCGGTGGTCTCTTGCCTATAGCATAGTCGCCCGCAGGTGTCTATCGCCCCAGCACGTCGCCGGCTCAAGCGCGACCTCGGATGTGCCGATAGCAAGGATGGTGAACCACGCAGGCAGCCCGTCATTCGACGGGCGGGAGAGCGCGCTGGAGGAATAACAATGTGTTTTGCAGGTCGGATGCGGTCCCTTGTCGCCATGGGTGTGGCGGTGGCGGTTGTCTTGGTCAGCGTCGGGGCGTGGGCGCTGTCGGCGAGGACGCTCTATAACAAAGGCAAGGACCGGCTCGACGAGGGCAAGAGCGACTTGGCGCTCCTGTACTTCCGCGAGCTGATCCGCGAGCACCCCGATTCGTCGTACGCGGTCGAGGCGCACTTCCTCGTCGCCCGCTACTACAAGGAGAGCCGCAACTACTTCCAGGCCGATCGCGCGCTCCGCGAGCACCTGAGCAGCTATCCCGACTCGCCGTACGCGGACCAGGTGCTCACGATGCTGGCCGAGATGGAGGTGCTCGACCTCGAGGCCCGGGCGGGCAAGGCGATGCAGGCCGCCGAGTACCGCGCGGCGAAGGTGCTCTGGGAGGACGTGCTCTCGAAGAACCCGAACCATGCCGTGGCGAAGGCCAGCCTGGCCGAGTGCGAGCGCATCATCGAACGGATGGACTACCAGAAGCGGCAGCTCGAACGAGAAAAGGACCGCATCGAGGCCGAGAGCGAGGCGATCGCCAAGCTGCTCGCGGAGGCCCGCCGCCAACGCGAAGAGGCCGAGCGCATCCGCGCTGAGGCCAAGGAGATGGACGCCAAAACGCGCGCCAAGTACGAGGCCGCTCTGGAGGAGGCGAACAAGCTGAGCCGGGAACTCGAACAGCGGGTTGAACACCTCGAGGCCGACCTCAAGCTCTGGCGCGACCGGGCGCGCAAGTACGAAGCCCGCCTTCTTCGAGAGCCCGATATCGGCCCGCTCGAGGGGATCGCCGTGGCACAGGGGTTCCCTAAGATCATCTTCGAGGGCCCCGAGGCGGATCCGTTCCCCGAGTCGGACGAACAGCAGGTGGCCGGGCTTGTGCTCGACGCGTCGCCGTCGGCCGTGCTCGTGGCCGAATACGTCAACCGCGAGACGAACGTGCTCAAGGCGGAGTTGATCGTCGGCATCGACCTCGAGAAGGCGTGGCCGAAAGAGACGGCCCACCTGCTCAAAGTGCGAATCGACTTCGTGGGAATCGCCGACGAGGCGGGCACCCGGGCCGAGATCCCCTCCAAGACGGTCTACTACGCGCTCGCCGACATGGATGACGTCGACACACGCAACCGGGCGTATCGCAAGAAGCTGATCGTCGCGGTCGACAAGAACACGATTGACACCTACTCGGTGGCCGCCTACTTTGTGAAGAAACGCTAACCCCCGGCCACCGCCGGCTTCGGCCACATCGATGATTCCTCTCAGGGACCTGAGCCCGACACGGACCCGCGCCTACCTGACGGTCGCATTCATTGCGCTCAACACCATCGTGTTTCTCTGGCAGATCGGCCACCGCGGTCTCGACGGCGAGCTGCTGTTCTACCAGTACGGCGTGATCCCGAAGTGCTTTCTGACGCAAGGCAACCCGGAGAAGCACGAGGAGGCGCTCGAGGAGGGGCTGCAGCGGCTGGCCGAGCAGCGGCTCCTCAGCGAGCTGCGCGCCCGGGGCGTGCGCTACTTGACGCCGCAGGCCCAGCGGGCGGTCGCCGAGCAAGCCGAGCGTCTGGCCGAGCAGTGGCGCGAGGAGCTCGGTCCGCGCCACGAGTGGCTCACGCTGCTGATGTCGATGTTCATGCACGGCGGGTGGCTGCACATCATCGGCAACATGTGGTTCCTGTGGATCTTCGGCAACAACATCGAGGACGCGTGCGGCCGCATCCGCTTCGTCGTGTTCTACCTGGTCTGCGGCCTGCTCGCGACGATGGGCCACATTTTCAGCGGGCCGAATTCGGTCGTGCCCTCGATCGGGGCGAGCGGCGCCATCTCGGGCGTGCTCGGCGCCTACCTGATCCTCTACCCGAAGGCGCGGGTGCTGAGCTTGATCCCGCTTGGCTACTTCTACTGGGCCGAGGAGGTGCCGGCGTGGTTCTTCCTCGGCGTTTGGATGCTTCTTCAGTGGGTCACCGGGCTTAGTGCGCTGCGCAACCCGGCCACCGGGGGGGTCGCCTGGGCCGCCCACGTTGCCGGCTTCTTCGCCGGCGTGGCACTGATCTTTGTGTTCCGTCAACGGCGGGCCGCGCCGCCGAGCGGGATCGAGTTCGACGTCGATGCGTAGCGAAGGCGTCGAACTTCCCTGGGGCTGAGCACGTTCTATATTGACGGGCATATGATGAGCCATCTGCGACGTAGAGGCCACGTTCTCGTTCTGGGCGCGCTCTGGTGCGCGATGCTCCTGGGCGCGTTCGGGGCCGTGCTGCCGTCTGCGGCGTCCGAGGCGTCCGACCTCAATGCCACCGGCCTCCAGGCACTCGAGCGAAAGGAGTACGCCGCCGCGATCACCGCGCTGCGGGCCGCGCTGGAGGCCGAGCCGGGCTCGCGCACGATCGCGCACAACCTGGCGGTGGCCTACAACAACTATGGCGTTGCGCTGCTCGCGGCCGGCAAGCACGCGGACGCTGAGTCGGCGCTCAAGACCGCCGCGCGGATCGAGCCCGACGACGACGAGATCCGAGGCAATCTCGCCCGCGCCTACAACGCCCACGGCGTGGCGCTCATCGACGCCGAGAGCTACACGGCGGCCGAGAACACCCTGCTCGAGGCGATCCGCTGGCAGCCCGACGAGCCCATGTTCCAGCGCAACCTCGCCGTGGCGATCACCCGCCGAGGCCAGGCGCTTTACGAGCGCCACGACACGGCCACGGCTTTCTACACGCTGCGCGAGGCGCTCAAGTACGACCCCGAGAACGCCGCCGCGCTCCTGCTGCTCGGCGAGATCTGCTACCAGCAGCAGGACCTCGGCTGGGCCCTCTACTACCTGCGCGCAGCCCACAGGATCGACCCGGAGCAGTTCGCCGCGCTCGAGGAGCGGATCGCCGCCATCGAGCACGAGGCCCAAATCGAGGAAGGGTTCGAGCGCCAAACGCACGGCGTCTTCGACATCCGATACGACGGCGACCTGGAGTCGTTCGACGTCGAGTCGCTCCGCGCCCACCTGACCGACGCCTACTACAGCGTCGGTGGCCGGCTCAGCTACTACCCGAAGCACACGGTTGTGGTGCTCGTCTACGATCCCGACGATTTCGCCCGACTTCGGTCGGTGCCGGAGTGGGTCGCCGGGCTCTACGACGGCAAGATCCGCGTGCCGGCCGCCAAGGCGATG
>CAYUZG010000090.1:0-7722 GCA_964449605.1 uncultured Verrucomicrobiota bacterium
GATGTTCGCTCGAGGGAGGGGCTCAAGAAGCTCGGCTTCAAGGTGCGGCGCGTCGGCAACGGCAGAAACGCCGCGATCCTCTACCTGAGAGCGTCGAACGTCGTCGAGGAACCCAAAGGCCGGGCCCAGAGGCGCTTCACGTACGTGGCGATGAACGAATGGGTCGCGGACCGTGCGTTCACCGAGTGGTTCGACAGCAACGCTGAAGCCCTCAAGCTCATCCACCGTGCGGCCAGGAAGCCGGATGCCGAGTTCCCCGTCTTCGGCAGGGACGATGACCCGGTGGCTATGATCCTGCTTCCGTACCTTGCCCCCATGCGGATGTTCTCTCGGCTGCTTGCTTGCGAAGGCAAGCGCTACGAACACAACAAAGACCTAAGCCGGGCACTGGACAGCTACTTCGCGATCACGTCGCTCGCCGAGCACATACACGACTCGACCGCCATGCTGGTCGACGATCTTGTGGCTATCGCCTGCCAGGGCTATCGGAACCGCGCTGTCGAGTGCTGTCTCGCGAACAAGCCGCTTTCGGAAGAGGACCTTCGCCGCGTGATCGAGCATTACGAGGACGTGCTGGAATCGCACATCACGTTCGCCGAATGCCTGGAGCGCGAGAAGTGCTGCGAGGACAGCATGGTCGAGGAAGTGATGCGGAATCCCCGGACCGGGGTGAGGAAACTCGTCCAGGCTCTCGCCATGGCCGGCGAATCTGCTCCGCTCTCGAGCCACGAACAGGAGAGCATCGCGCGGCTCGCTGAGACGCACGGCGCCCAGATGAAGGCGGCGTACGAGCGCGACTACGCGGCCCTCAAGAGGTGGAGCAAGCTCCCGGCCTGGCAGGCCTTGCGGCCCGGGCACGACTGGGACGCCTACATGAGCAGAGTCCCGGCGACCAGCGTCTTCAGTCGCTTCCTCCTCGACGGCATGGGCAAAGCGAAGGTTGTGTTCGCGAGGAGCAAGGCGGAGGCGGCCGGTATCCTCATCGTCGCGGCGATCAAGCTCTACGAGAAGAAGAACGGCCGGCCACCGCAGCGCCTCGCCGAGCTCGAGGGCGACTACCTCTCCGAGCTGCCCAAGGACCCGTTCTCGGGCCGCGACTACGTCTACAAGGTGCGCGGCAACGACTGGATCCTCTACAGCGTCTGGGACAACCTGACCGACGACAACGGCGCCGGCTCGTGGCCTCACAAGCGGGCGAAGGACCGCGACTTCATCTGGCGCAACACGCGGCTCCCGGTCAAGCAGCCGCCGGAATAGACGAGGGCGGTTTGTCGCGCCGCAGCTGGCGCTTCGAGGCGAATACCTAAGCGGAGGACATGATGAGTAAGGGATCCGCGATATTCATCCTCTTCATCCTGCTGGCCGGCGGCGGCTACTACTACTACGACACCCGCATCTGTTCCTCGTTTCTAAGCAAGAAAAAGATGGAGGTGGGAGGCAAGGAGTATGAGACGTGGCCGAAGGATGCCCGCGAAAACGCAGGCTTGGAACTACGCCGCGTCGCGAACGGGAAGAACGCCGCCGTGTTCTATGTAAAGGCGTCCAACGCGTTCGAGGAGAGGGGCGGCGCGAGTGAAGACCGGTGGGTCGAGCAAAACGCGCAGTGCCTGAAGCTCCTTCACAGGGCGGCCAAGAGGTCCAAGTGCGAGTTCCCCATCTTCGGGTCGGATCATGACTGCGCCTACGCCCAGGCGCTGCCGATAATGCCCGCTATCCGAGGCTTCAGCCGGCTCCTGGTGTTCGAGGGGCGGCGTCAGTGGGAGCGCGGTGCGTACAACGAAGCTATGGAGTGCTACTTCGCCCTCACGGCCACATCCAGCCACGTTCGGCAATCCAACGCGGTGTTCGTTGTCCATCTTGTGGCTGTCGCTCTTGAGGGCATGCGGGATGCCGCAGTCGAGGAGTGCTTGGCCAGCGGTAAGTTGGACAAACAGGAACTCCGCAAGACCATCGAACACTACAGCCGTGCCGTGCGCGAAGGGCCCAGGTTTGTCGACGCAATGCAGGACGAAAAGAACATGCTCGATAACACGGTCAAGGAGATGGTGCGACGTCCTGAGATCGCTGGGAAACTGGCTGGTTGGATGGCCCCCGGTGCTGCCGACCGAGACTACAGCAGTCTGGTGCAGGTCATCAGGGAGCACGGAGCCCAGCTGCAGCAGGAGTACAACCGGTCGTCCGATGCGCTCCTGCGGTGGAGCCGCATGCCGAGCTGGGAGGCGCTTCGACCGGAGAACGATTTCACCAACTACCTTGACGGGCTTCCCGATACGTGTCTTCTGAGCAAGATGTTCCTCCCCGCCACGGCAAAGGCGCGGGAAAGCTTCGCCAGAGGCCAAGCACAGACGCAGGGCGTCTTGATCTTTGCCGCGATCAAGCTCTACGAGAAGAAGAACGGCCGGCCACCCAGGGCGCTCTCGGAGCTGAAGGGCGATTACCTCTCCGAATTGCCCAAGGACCCGTTCTCCGGCCGCGACTACATCTACAAGGTGCGCGGCAACGACTGGATCCTCTACAGCGTGTGGGAGAACCTGCGCGACGACGGCGGCGCCGGCTCGTGGCCCCACAAGCGCAAGAGGGACCGTGACTTCATCTGGCGCAACACGCGGCTCCCCGTCGACTAGCGGGCGGGTCAAGAACCAGGGTCTTCCGAAACCGCCGCAGGCAACCCCAGAGGCAAAGAGTCCGAGGCCGGCTCGCGGCATGGACCCCGTGGCGAAGTGGCCGGGCCGGCAAATCCGCTTGACGCTCCCGGGAACCGGGCGTAGTGTGTCGTCTAGGGGGCGGGCAAAGGGTGCCCGCAGCGGGCCGGACGTGCCCGCGCAGGAGCGATGAGTGTCGGCGCCTGGAGCGCTGTGGATATAGACTGATTATGCTGCTGTTCGCTAGCCAGTTTCCGATCTTCCGCGCCTTTCTTGAGTCCGACACATTCGGCAGGATCATCCTGCTCGCGCTGTTCGTCTTCTCGGTGTTTGCCTGGTCGGTCATCCTGCGCAAGTACCTCGCGTTCCGCCAGGCCCAGGCGGCGTCGCGCACGTTCCGCAGCACGTACCGCAAGCACAGCGACGACCCGCTCCAGCTCGTCGAGCAGGAGATCTACCTCGAGGAGTGCCCGTTCTTCGAGATCGCCGACCGCGCGCTCGAGGTGCTCCACGCCGAGGTCGAGCGCCGCGGCGCCAACCCGCACCCGACGGTGCCGATGGCCACCGTCGAGGCGATCGAGAAGAACCTCGACCGCACGATCGGCGACGAGACGCTCAAGCTCGAGCGCGGCCTCAACTTGCTCGCGACCGCCGCGAGCGCGTGCCCGCTTATCGGCCTGCTCGGCACGGTGTGGGGCGTGCTGCTCGCCTTCCAGCGCGTCGCCGAGGAAGCGTCGGCCCAGATCCACGTCATCAGCCAGGGCATCTCGGTGGCGCTGAGCACGACGGTCGTCGGCCTGCTCGTGGCGATCCCGTCGCTCGTGATGTACAACTGGATGACGACGATCATCCGCCGCTTCGAGACCGAGATGGACAGCTTCGCCAGCGAAGTGCTCGAAGATATCGAGCGCCGCTACGTCGAACCGTAGGGCCCGACACGGATCCCGAGCAGATCGGCACGAATTATGCGCCGCTTCAGGACCAGACGCAGAAAACCTGAGCTCAACGCCGACATCAACGTGACGAACCTCGTGGACGTCGCGCTGACGATCCTGATCGTCTTCATGCTCATCGCGCCCCTGATCGAGCACAGCCTCCGCGTCCAACTGCCGAAGGCCGAGGAGAAAGAGATCACCGAGCGGGCGCAGATGACGGTCGAGATCGCCCCCGGCAACAAGCTCTACGTCAACAGCATACACGTGACCCTGGCGCAGTTGACCAACACGCTCAGCGTCAATCCGAACATCTCGGTGAACGTCCAGGGCGACGCATCGGTCTCATACCAGGAGCTCGTGGACGTGCTCGATGCCATCCGCCAGGCCGGTGTCACGCGCGTCGGCCTGGCGACCGAGGTAAGGGCCGCCGACTAATGCTTAGCGGACGCCAGTCGTTTCTCGTATCGCTCAGCTTCCATCTGGGCTTGCTCATCGTCCTGCTTGTGGCCGGCGCACTCGTGGCGCACAAGCTCGGCAAACGCGAACCGATCGAGCTCGACCTGCTCGCTCAGGTCCCCGTCCGCCCCCAACAAGACCAGGGCGCGCCGCAAACGCCGCACGAGCCCGAACCGGAGCCCGTGATCACCGAGCACGTGATCGAGGACCCGTCGTTCAACCCGAGCGAATCGCTCAACCTGGACGATGTCCCCAACGTTGAGGAAGAGAACTACAACGAGTGGGAACCGGAGCCCGTGCCTTCCGACGGCGGTGGGCCGGTCGACACGGCCACGAGCTACGGCCAGCTCATTGTGGCCGCGTGCAAGAGGAACTGGACGCCGCCGCCACCGGGCGTCCTGGGCCAGCCACCTCCCACGACCGACGTCAGTGTCACGGTGGCCCGCAACGGCCGCATCCTGAGCTACACCATCGCACGCGCATCGGGCAACGCGGCGTTCGACCGCTCGGTGCTCGAGGCCATTCGGTTGTCGAACCCGCTGCCGGCGTTCCCGCGCGAGCTGAGCGGCGCGCAGGACACTTTCCCGATCACGTTCGAGTTGGATGACTAGCCCGGAACACCGAGCGGAGAGAGGAATGCGAACAAGACTACTTGCGCTGCTTGTCGTCGTGCTTTTTGGCGCCGCCCCTGCGCCGGCGGCTGACCACGACAGGCTGATCGTGCGCAAATCAGCGGTGCGCAAAGCGCTCGTCGCCGTGCCGGACTTCACCGAGGACGGCCGGATCGTCGGCACCGCGCTGAGCAAGGAGCTGAGCGAGGCGTTGCGGTTCGACCTCGACAACAGCGGTCACTACCGCGTCGTGGCCGACGCACAAGGCGTCGCCGAGGCGCAGCGTCGCGACGTCGAGGGGAACCTGGTGGTATTGCCGAATTGGCGCGGGCTCGACGCCGAGCTCGTCTTCAAGGCCGACGTGCGCCGCAGCGGCGCGAAGCTCGTCGTCCGGTGCTCCGCCTACGAGACGAACACGGGCAAGCTCGTGCTCAAGCGTACGGTGAAAGGGGTCGAGGAAAACGGGCGCCGCCTCGTCCACGCGCTCAGCGACGAGATCGTCAAGGTCCTCGTCGGGGCCGACGGAATCGCCCGGACGCAGATCGCGTTCATCAAGGACAACGCCGACGGCGGCCGGGACCTGTACCTTGTCGACTACGACGGCCACAACCTGCGGCGCGTCACGCGCGACGGCGGCGTGGCCGTCTCGCCCGACTGGTCGCCCGCCGCCGCGCAGATCTACTACACCTCGATGCACAAGGGCGAACCGTACCTGTACCGAATCGACCTGGCGCGCAGCAAGCGGATCGCGGTCGCCACGTACCCGGGCCTCAACTACGCCGCCGCGGCGTCGCCGGACGGCACCAAGCTGGCCATCGTGCTCAGCAAGAGCGGCACGCCCGACATCTACACAATGGACGCCGACGGCGGCAACCTCAAGCGGCTCACGCGCAGCATCGGGCAGCTCTCGACGTGCCCGGTCTGGTCGCACGATGGGCGGCGCATCGCCTACGTCTCCAACGTCAGCGGCGGTCCGCAGCTCTACGTGATGCGCGCCGACGGCAGCGGCCAGCGCCGGCTTCTCAGCGGCTACGTCGAGATGACCTCGCTCGACTGGTCGCCGGCGGCGGCCACGGGCGACCTCATCGTTTTCAGCGCCAGGACGCACGGCCGGCGCCAGTTGTTCGTCGCCGACGTGAAGAAGAACGTCGTCACGCAGCTCACGACCGACCCTGCCGACCACGAGGACCCGAACTTCGCGCCCGACGGCCGCCACATCATTTACGTGTGCGAGCCGCGCTCGGGTGCGGCCGACCTGTACATGCTCGACGTGTTCGACCCCAAGCCGGTGCGAATCACAAGCTTCGAAGGCAGCGAGTTCTACCCGGCCTGGTCGCCGGCCGGCTATTGACCGGCCCGGGGCAGAATGAGATTGCACGCCACAGGCGCTGTGATAGAGTACAAGCGATGACGGGAACACAGGCTCGGCGTTATCGCTTGCTAAGAAAAACCATCTCGGTCGGACGAGACACTGCGGAGGGTTCTGCCATGCTCAATCTGCTCAAGGCGTCGCTGTTGGGAGTGCTGGTCTGCTGCCTCGTCGTCGGCACGCTCGGGTGCCGCAAGAAGACCCGGGGCGATGACGGCATGCCCGAAGAAGGCCTCGACGAGATCGAGAAGATCTACGACATCGACATCGGCGAGGGCGAGTGGGAAGCGCCGGACGCGATCAGCTCCGAACTCGCCAACGTGTACCAGACCGTCTACTTCGATCTGGACAAGAGCACGCTGCGCCCGGCGTCGCGCGACGTGCTCGAGGCGATCGCCGACGACCTGAGGGCGAACCGGCACCGCTTCGTGCGCGCCATAGGCCACTGCTGCGATCGCGGCACGAACGAGTACAACTTCGGGCTCGGCGAGCGGCGGGCCGAGAGCGTCAAGGCCTACCTCGTGGCGCTCGGCGTCGACCCCGGCCGCATCCGCACGCTGAGCAAGGGCGAGGAAGAGCCGGCGGTGCCCAACATCGACGAGTCGCACCGCGCTCAGAACCGGCGCGTCGAGTTCTGGCTCGTCGAGAAATAGCCGGTCGGACGACCCGCCGGCGAGCCGGCTGGCGCCGACGTGTCTCCAGGCAAGGAGGTGATGTCGCGATGCGACTGTCCATGCGACGAGCCGTCGTCGTGATCGCGCTGTTGCTTGTCGTCGCGGCGACCGGGTGCGAGTTCTCCAACTCGAACCGGCGCAAGACCGAGGCCGCGACGGCCGCGGACATCAGCACCATGCGCGAGGAGGTCGGCCGGCTGCGCCAGGACGTCGAGGCGCTCGAGAACGAGCTGACCCGTTCCGATCGGGCGCTTCGCAACGAGCTGGCGGCCGTGCGCCGGGCGATCGACGATCTCGGCTCGAAGTCGGCTGGCCAGCTCGCCGCCGCCAAGCGCGAGCTCGCCGACAAGATCAACGAGATCGAGCGCAAGCGTGTCGACGACAAGAACGCGCTCAACAAAAAGATGGACGCCATCGTCGCCGAGGTCCAGAGGGCGCTCGGCGCAGCGGCGAGGCCCACGACGACCACGCGCACGGTGTCCGGCTTCGAGTACACGGTCCAGGAAGGCGACACCGTTTCGGGGATCGCCGCCAAGTTTCGGGACAAGTACGGCACGACGACCAGGGCGATCCTGGAGGCGAACGGCCTGACGGCGAACAGCACGATCTTCCCCGGCGATACGCTGATCATCCCGGCCGAAGAATAGGATCCACGCACGCGAGGCCCTGCGTTCGTCCGCCGTCGTGAAGCCCCGCAGGAGGGTGTCGCTTGCAGCTCGCAGACCTCATCAAGCCCGAGGCGGTCTTTTTTCGCTTCGAGACCGGCGACAAGAAGGCGATCCTCGACGAGATGATCCGCGCCAGTTGCGCCGCCGAGGGGATTACCTCCATCGACGAGGTGCACCGGGCCGTCTTCGAGCGCGAGGCCGACCGCTCGACGGGCATCGGCCGCGGCCTGGCGGTGCCCCATTGCCGCGCCGACGCCGTGAGCGCGTTCCACGTCAGCGCCGCCATCGTCAAGGACGGGGTCGATTGGGACGCGCTCGACGACCGGCCCGTCCACTTCGTCTTCCTCGTGATCGGGCCTGCGGACCA
>CAYUZG010000091.1:0-7680 GCA_964449605.1 uncultured Verrucomicrobiota bacterium
ACGGGGCGGCATGGCCAAGTGGTTAAGGCAAGGGATTGCAAATCCCTGATCCCCGGTTCGAATCCGGGTGCCGCCTCCAATCTTCCCGCTCCCCTATTCGCCTGACACGTGCGTCTTGTGTCCCGCCGTCGGGCGGAGTAGGGTGGCGCACGGGATGAACGGCTCGGCCCGCACGTGAGAAAGGACGCGGCATGCGGATCGGCAGGATTGAGGTGGTCGGTGGCGAGGCGGACGGCCGGACGCTGCAGGTGGTCGTCGAGGACGAGGGCTTCCGGGTTATCGAGCACGGGCAGCTCACGGACCGGATGATCGCGCGCGCCGAGGGCCGGCTGCTCGCGCCCGTCGTGCCGAGGCAGGTGATCCTGATCGCGATGAACTACGCCGCGCACGCGGCCGAGACGGGCATGGCGCCGCCCGACGCCCCCGCGATCCTGTGCAAGACGGCGAACGCGATCTCGGCCCCTGACGCGCCCATCGTCCTGCCCGCGATGGCGCCCGACGAGGTGGACTACGAGGGCGAGCTCGTCATCGTCATCGGCCGCGAGGTGAAGAACCTCTCGGACGACGAAGCGCTCGACGCCGTACTCGGCTACACGTGCGGCAACGACGTGAGCGCGCGCGACTGCCAGTTCCGCCTCGACAAGCAGTGGACGCGTGCGAAAAGCTTCGACACGTTCGCGCCGATCGGCCCGTGGATCGAGACCGACCTCGACCCCGACAGCACCCGCGTCCGGTGCCTCGTCAACGGCGAGGTGATGCAGGACGCGCGCACGTCCGACATGCTGTTCTCGTGCCGGCAGCTTGTGAGCTACGTGTCGCGCTGCATGACGCTCTACCCCGGCAGCGTCATCTTCACCGGCACGCCGCCGGGCGTCGGCTTCAAGCGCGAGCCGCCCGTCTTCCTGCGCCCGGGCGACACGGTGACCGTCGACGTCGACGGCATCGGCCAGCTCACGAACCCGGTCGTGCGCGAGCAATAGAGACCGCCTCTATCGCCCCTTCCCGGGCTTCGGCGGGACGCCCGTGCCACTACACGCTCGCGGGGATACACGCTCGATGACGATCCGTCATCGCACTTGCGAACGGGTTTACGAGTGCTCTCACCAGTAGTAGACGCTGCCCGCGCGGATCAGGCGCGGGCGCAGGTCGGCGAACGAGCGGAACGTCACGTGACCGTCCTCGAACATGACGTTGGCGCCGTCGGGCAAGCGGTAGTCCTCGCGGCCAGCCGTCTTCTGGACGCGCTGCGGCGGGTGGCTCGCCAGGATCCAATTGCCCGGTGTGTTCCGGCCCGACGCCGCGCTCGTCGAGCAGCGTGCGAAATCGACCACCCAGACGGCGCCGGTCGCGCCGCCGACTTGGTTCCCGACCGAATCGATGTGGCGCGCGCCGCCGAAATCGTCGGGTAGCTGCTCACTCGGCACGTTCCAGTTCTCGTAGCGCGAGCCGGCCAGGTACAAGTAGCCGATGCGAGGGCGGAACGACGCGTTCCCGTCGTCGATCGCATCCTCCCACGCGCCGAGGTTCTCGCGGCGCAGTGGATACGTGCGGCAGTAGAGCTGGTCGACCTTTCCGCCGAGAAGCTTCCGGAGTGCTTCAGCCGATGCTGCCGTCAACTGGTCGGGGTTCGTGTCGCCTTCCGGAAGCCTGAAGTCGTTGTCCTGCGCGTAGCCGCGCAGGGTGAACCAGAGCTGCCGAAGGTTGTGCCTGCACTCGACGACGCGCGCGCGGCGGCGCACGCCCTGGAACGACGTGACGAGCATCGTCATGAGCAGCCCCACGATGCTCAGGACCGCCAGAAGCTCGACGAGCGTCATTCCCCGCTGGCGCGTCATGCGTCCCCCTAGTACGGAAAAAACTGGACCCAGGCGTCGGCGCGCGGCGGCCACGACTCGAGCCACATCCGGCGCCGGAGATGCTCGACGTGCATGTCGCAGAACAGCACGTTGCCGCCGCGATGGTGCCGCAGCGTGAACATGCCGACCGAGTACGACGGGAACATGCCCGCCTCCTCGCGCTTCTCGGACTCGCCCATCTCGGGCACGACGTCGGGGTCGAGGTTCTGGTCGAAGACCAGCACGGTGATGTCGTCGCGCACGATGAGCTCGGTATCGACGAACGGCGGGTAGTCCCAGCCGTGGAAATCGGCCTCGAGATACGAGTTCATCGCGTAGCTGTAGTAGCCGAAGGTCTCGTAGTCGAAGGCAGGCTTGCCGGGCTCGGGCAGGGCCGACGGGCACTGGTAGATCGTCTCGTCGTCGGGCAGCTTGCCGGCGTCGCGCAGCTCGCGCATCGGCCTGAGGGTCATGTACGGCGGCAGCACGTCAACCCAGCAGCACTCGCCCGGCGGGTTGCCGCCGTCGGCGCGCACGAGGCCGTAGTTCGAGTCGGTGTGCGGCCAGAGCGAGTCCCAGTCCCCAGCATACAGCCCGAACGCCTGCCCCCACTGCCCAAGACGCGACTGGCACACGAGCGTACGCGACCGATTGCGCACGCCGTTGACGGCCGGGAAGAGGAGCGCCAGCAGGATGCCCAACACACCGATGACAGTAAGCAGCTCGACCAGCGTGAAGCCGAGCGAACGCCGGACTGGCGGGCGCGTCCCCATCTCGTTCCCCACGAATGACCTCGGAGCAACCCCGTCTGCAGTCCCATCCTAACAGCAAGGGCCTTCCTCGGCCAACACCTTTCTTATCGCGGAATCGGCGGATACGGCGGGCTCACGGTGGTTGATCGCAGCCGCGGAGCGGCGCCAGGCGGTAGCCTGGGCCGTGAGGCCCAGGAACTCGAAGGTGCAATAAACAAGCACGAGCGCCATCGGCGCGGCAGGGCCAATGCGAGCGCGCTAGCGTCCTATTCTCGACGAGGATCTGTCGCCCCTATGGGGCTCTCCATCAATGGCGGACTCTCACCTGGGCCTGACGGCCCAGGCTACCGCCTGCCGCGCCTACGGCGCTGGCGCTTGTCGGCCCGTTCGCTGTGCACGCCAAGCGCCATCACCTCGTGGCTCAACGGCCTCTCGACCGGCAAGATCCCTGCTCCGGTGATTGGGGTTGTTGCGGAACCAGCGCCGTGGAACCGCCGTGCAGGGAAGGAGTCAAACCGAAAGGTGCGAGCCTCGCGCGCGTTCGGCGTTGACCGCGTGCGGCCGGGGCAAGTAGCATGTGGCTGGCACACGCGGGCCGGGAGGCCCGTGCGCGGACTGGGTAGTCCGGTCGCGGACGGCAAGTCCGCCGGTGGGAGGACAATCTTGAACGCCCCCAGCTTAGGCAGAGCTTTCCTGACTCTGGTCGTGGCATCAGGTGCGGTGCTCTGCGCGCTCCCGGCGCGCGGGACCGAGGCAAAGAGCGCCGCTCCAACGGGGCCGCAGACCGCGCCGTGGTTCAACCCGGCATGGCCCTGGCGCCAGATCGTGCGCGTCGACCGGCCCGAGTACCTCGAGCGGTTCCCGACCGGCGGCACGACGATCGAGGTCGGTGCCGCGGCACGGCCCGATCGCGCCGACGTCCGCGTGACCACCGCCGATGGCCGCGTCGTCCCGCACGTTATCCTCGGCGCCGATGCCGACATCGTCAGCGTCCGCTTCAAGCTCGCCGACAACCGCACTTCGACCTACTACGTCTACTACGGCAACCCCAACGCCAGGCCGCTGGCCGTCGCCGGCCTGCCGGTACAGCAGGGTGGGGTCCGGCTCGAGATGCGCAGCTACCGCGGCGCCACGATCGCGAGCCCCGACGAGTTCCGCACCGCGTTCGATCAGGCGTCCGACGTGATCGGCACAGGCCAGCGAGCCCAGATCGACGACGCGGCCAATCCGTTCTCGCCCCGGACGCCGCGCTGCCTGGCCCTCTACGAGGGCGTGCTGCGCGCGCCGGAGGCCGGTGCCTACGGCATCCGCTTCAAAGTGACGGGCCTCGCCTACCTGTTCCTCGACGGCGAGCTGCGGCTGAGCCAGACGCGCGCGCTCGGCAACTTCACGAGCGACGACTCGATCTTCCTCGAACGGGGCGACCACCAGCTTGCCTTCTGGGTCTTCAGCCGCCACCCGACGAGCTACATCGCCCGACTCGAATGGCGGCCGCCCAGCCGGGGAGACTACACCACCATCCCCCCCGGCGCATTCCCCAGCGACGTCGCCTTTGCCGTCGTGGCGCGCCAACGCTTCAAGCAACCGCTTGACGCCTACTTCACGGCCAGCCTCGCCGGGCAGGTCGGCTTGATGCGAACCGACACGGTGCTCTCGTCTGTCCGCTTCCGCACGCTGTGCACGTCCAGCCTCGGCTCCGTCGCCTCGTACCGGTGGGACTTCGGCGACGGCGGCACGGGCACCGGTCCCGAGCCCGAGCACACGTACGACAAACCCGGCACGTACACGGTGACGCTCACGGCGCGCGACACGCTCGGCTTCGAGAGCGGGTTCTCGCGCACGATCTCTCTCCCGGCCGACGTGGGCACGACGGTGGAGGTGATCCTCGACGAGCAGGAGCCGCGCAAGATCGTCCGCGGCGACGCCGGCTCGGGTCCGGACGCCGATCCCACCGTGCTGATCCGGCTCGGGCTCAAGCTCATGGCCGATTCCCTTGCCGACCTCGTCGTCGAGCAGCGCATCGAGTGGCAGGGGCACACGGCGACGCTGCTCGCCGAGCCGGTGAGCTTCTTCACGCCCACGCGCGCGCGGCGGGCCGAGTATGCCTCCGGGCCTTCGACGGCCCGGTCCAGGTCGCACTCACGCTTTCGGTCACCCGAATCGTTGACCGGACCGGGCACCAGCGGACCGGCCGAAGACGACGCGCGGGCACGCGGCGAGTTCGAGCAGACCGTTGAGCTGCCCGGCCTGCCGGTGCCGGCCGTCGTGACCTACCGCGTGCTCAGAACGGCCGAATCGGCGCTCGAGCGGGAGCTTGTCCTCGAAGTCGAGCTGCCCAACCTGCCGGGCGGCTTCAGCGTGACCAGCGTCGCCCGGTTCGGCCACGTGGAGTTCGCGCGCACGAGCCTGCGCGTCGTGCCCGACACCGACCCGTTCCCCGAGCTCGCCTCGCACGACCCGAGCCTCGTCGACACCGAGGGCAATCACCTTGTGATCAAGGTGACCCAGCCGACCGAGCTTCGGCGCGAGCCGATCGCCGCCGTGCTGGCCGAGTCGCCCGAGGCGCTGCGCGTGGCGATCATCGACAACTCGCTCTGTCCCGTCGGGCCGGGCACCAACGAGGCGGCCCTGTTCTGCGGCATGCTCGGCGAGAAGCTCAAGGCGCGCTTCCCATCGCGCGCGATCACGATCCGCCGCTTCGCCACCGACCGTGGCGCCCCCGATCACTTCCCCGTCAGGCGGCTGATCGAGGCCGGCGCCGCCATCGAGCGCTTCGAGCCGCACGTCGTGGTCATCTCGCTCGACGAGGACGACATCACGGCCCGAATGCCGCCGGAGTCGATCGACCCCTTCCTCAACCTGCTGATGAACCACGTCGTCGCGCACGGCGGGGCGAAGATCATCCTCGTGACGCCGCCGCCGCGCGTCGGCGCGGCGGCACAGGCCGAGGTGTTCGCGCTCGCCCTTGGACGCCTCGCGCTCGAGCGCAACGTCGAGCTGGCCGACGTCCACGAGGCGATCGTCCTGCGCGAAGGCGATTGGACGGACCTGTTCTGCGACGACGAGTCGACGGGCGAGGAGGGCGTCACGATGATGTACATGAACACGACCGGCCAGCAGCTCGTGGCCGACACGATACTCAAAGCACTCGTCAGGGAGTAGCACGCTGTGGCCTCGACACCGGCCGCCCGGCGCGCGCTTGGGATTGCCGCGCTCGCCGTGGTCGCCCTCTTCGTCGTCGATCTTGTGCTGCTCGCGCGCATCACGCGCGACGAGCGCCGCGTCGCCTCGCACGGCAATCCTCAAGGCGCCGGCCAGGGCAAGACCCCCACGAATGCTGCGGACACGCTTCGGACAGCCCACGAGACGCTTCAGGCCGAACACGAGGCGCTCCGCACGCAGGCAGACGAGCTCGCCGCCCGGGTCAAGCAGCTCGAGGACGAGGCCGATGCGCTGCGCACGACGGTGGCGACGCGCTTCGGCGACCACGAGGTGCTGCGCAGCCAGGCGACGCAAGGCGCCACTGCCGTCGCCGAGCTCGAGGCGGCCAACGACCGCCTCGCCACGCTCGAGCCGAAGCTCACAGCCGCCGCCGAGCTGGTGGCCAAGCTCAACGCCGACCTCAAAGCCGCCAAGGAGCGTGCCGCCAAGCTCGACGCCGATCTCAAGACGGCCCGAGCCAAACGCACCGCCGCCGAGGAGCACGCCGCCTCGCTCCAGAAATCGCTTGACGAGTCGACGCAGACGCTGGAAGCTGCCACGGGAGTAATCGAGCAACAAACCGGCGAGATCGCCGCGCTCAAGTCCGCGATCAAGCAGCTCAAGCAGCAGCTCGGCGCCGACGAGAGCGAGGCCACGCCGGGTGAGGAGTCGGGATCGTGAGCGATCAGGACGTCGCAACCGATCGGCAGGTCGCGCGTGAGGTGCTCGCGATCGAGGCCGACGCGATCCGCCGGCTCGCCGACCAGCTCGACGATCAGTTCGACGCCGCCGTCAACATGATCGACGGCTGCCAGGGGCGCATCGTCGTCACCGGCATGGGCAAGACGGGCGTCATCGGCCGCAAGATCGCCGCGACGCTCGCCTCGACCGGCACGCCCGCCTACTTCGTCCATCCCGAAGAGGCGCTGCACGGCGACCTCGGCATGATCGTCCGCAACGACATCGTGCTCGCGCTCTCGAACAGCGGCGAGACCGAGGAAGTGCTCCGCGTCGTCACCCTGATCGAGACGATCAAGAAGATCGGCGCGGGCATCGTGGCCATGACGGGCGACCCGAACTCGACGCTTGCCAGCCATGCCGACGTCGTGATCAACGTGGCCGTCGAGCGCGAGGCCGGCCCGATGAACCTGGTGCCGACGGCGAGCACGACGGCCGCGCTCGCGATGGGCGACGCACTCGCCGTGGCGCTGCTGTGCCGCAAGGGGTTCAGCCCGGAGGACTACGCCTTCTACCACCCCGGCGGCAGCATCGGCCGCAAGCTGCTCACGGTCAGTCACGTCATGCGGCAGCAGAACGTCACGCCCGTCGTCCATGAGGGTGCGCTCATCATCGACGCGCTCCACGAGGTCTCGCGCGCGCACGCCGGCACGGTCTCCATCGTCGACGACGAGGGCCGGCTCATCGGCGTTTTCTCCGACGGCGACCTCCGGCGCTCGATCGAGAAGGACGAGGGCGCGCCGCGCAAGCCGATCGGCCAGTTCATGACCCGCAACCCGACAACGGTCAGGCCCGAGGTGCTCGTGGCCGAGGCCCTCCGCACGGTCAAGGACCGCGATATCGGCGCCCTGATCGTCGTCGATCCGGACAACCGCCCGATCGGCATCGTAGACGAGCGCGACCTGCTCGGGCTCGCCTGACACCCGCGCCACCGGGAGAGACGCAACGGTGATCAAGCTCATCATTGTGGACGTCGACGGCGTGCTGACCGACGGGACTGTGCTCGTCGGCGACGCGGGCGAGTACACGAAGCGCTTCCACGTCCACGACGGCCTCGGCCTCAAGCTCGCCATGCTCGTCGGCAAGACCGTGGCGCTCATGACGTCGGCCGGCTCCGAGGGGCTCGCGCGCCGGGCGGAACAACTCGGCATCGA
>CAYUZG010000092.1:0-1357 GCA_964449605.1 uncultured Verrucomicrobiota bacterium
GCGGAGGAGGAGGGATTCGAACCCCCGGAACCTTGCGGTTCAGCGGTTTTCAAGACCGCCGCCTTCGACCACTCGGCCACTCCTCCGGCCACCGAGAATGACAGAAGCCGGAAGACGGGTCAACGGCTCACAGTTGACGGGATCCCGCGTCTGCACCGTCCAAAGAGCGGACACAGATCTCGACGAGGATGTAGGGCGGGCGCCCCCGCGCCCGCCGCAGCTGCGAAGCGGCACTAGATCAGCGGTGGCTCCTGCGGCGCTCGGCGGGCGCAGGGGCGCCCGCCCTACATCGCGGCAAGGGCCTCGCCCCACGTAGCACGTGCGTGCCACGGGCGCGCCTACGGGAAGCGCAGCTTGAGGACCCACTCTTCCCAGCGGCGCTGGAAGGCCTCCATGCCGTCGTCGTCGGCGATGGACAGGATCTGCTTGAGCGTCTCGTAGCCGGAGGGATCGGCTTCCGCGTTCTCGACGAAGGCGTGGTAGTACTTCACGAGCCGGCCGCGCTGCTGCAGGTAGTAGCACAGGTAGCGCGCCTGGGCGTAGTTGTTGCCGCCGCCCACGTTGTAGAAGTCGTAGGTCGTCGTCGTGAGCAGGTCCTTGAACAACGGCAGGGTGCCCGCGCGGATCACCTTCTTGAGGCCGGCGAGCCGCCAGTTGGTCAGGCCGACGGCGCGCCCGTTGCGTTCGCCGCACTGCTCGTAGAGCGAGGCAAGCCCCTCGTTGAACCACGTCGGGCATTCGGGGAAGTTCGACGCGACGAACGCGTGGACGATCTCGTGACACAGCGTGCCGCCGCCGGTGGCGATGTTCATCACGAGCGCACCGTGCGCCTGCGAGAAGTAGCCGAACGGCGTACGGGGCCCCGCGCCGAAAAGCTTCTCGGCATTCGTCTCGTAGCTCTCCTTGTCGCGGAACAGCCAGATGTCATAAATGGCCGGCGGGTCCTTTGTGAAATACAGCGCACGCATCTGGTCGCAGAACCACTTGACCGTCTTCTCGGCCCGCTGCCGCACGACGGCGGGCGCCTCGTCGCCGATCACGACGAACGGCGGCTGTATGACGACGATGAAGCCTCTCGGCACGCGCCCCTTGAGGCCCATCATGTGCTGAGCGAAGTCGGCTCGTGTGAAGCCGGTGCCTGGCGTCCCGACGGACAGCCGCCCCGTCTCGAGCCGCATGCGGATGACGAGCCACTCGGTCGGCTTGTACTTGAGCGGCCACAGCTTGAGAAAAGCCCCGCGCTCCATCCGCTGGTAGGCGCCGTTCTCGCGCGCCGGCTCGTGGTAGATCACCTCGTCGGAACCGGCGTCGTAGCCGAGGATGAGGCGGAAGTGCTCGGAGGCGCCGCGCTCGTCGC
>CAYUZG010000092.1:1457-7631 GCA_964449605.1 uncultured Verrucomicrobiota bacterium
GGTGCGCATACAGATGATCGCCGGGATTCCGTGCCGCAGGTCGGCCTCCAACGCCCGCCACTGCGACGCGAGCCCGACGTCGGCCTGTCTCGGGTCGATCTTGTACCAGACCGTCCCGGGCCGGAACCCGATCTTCGTGAGGACCGCCGCCATCTCGCGCGTGACACAGCCGCGGGCAAGCATCGGGTCGACGCCGGCGAGGTTGAACACATGGTCCTGTGTGACGTCATAGCCGAGCTTCTGCAGGGCCATGGCGATGCAGGCTTCGCCGCAGAAGTCCGGCTTCTGCAACACATGCGGGACGTCCTCGATCAGGACCACGTCCTGCGCCGAAGCAGCGCGTGCCTGTGAAAAGCACAGCCCGCAGATCGCCGCGACGAGGAACACGGCTGCCCAGGAACCCCAGCGACGAAGCTCGACTTCCCTCATGATGCGTTCTCCTCGCCCATGCATATCGCCTGCAACCATGCGCATCGTCAAGTGCGGATCGGAGACCACGTGTTGAGACAGCCACCCGGCACACGGTGTTCCGTCGGGGCTTGACAGGGAAGCGTCTCAGGAAGGGCGTCGGGAGTAGAGGACGGCGTTGCCGCGCTTGCCGACGGGCTCGAGGACGCCCATCTCGCGCATGCAGTAGGCGGCCTTCTGCGCCAGCCAGCGTGGGCAGTCAACCGCACCAGCCAGCCCGGCGGTATCGAACGGCTCGGCGAGCTCGTCGGGCAGCAGGGCGGCGAAGTCGGCCGGTGTCCCGAACACGTGGCGCTCGACGACGTCGAGCAAGCGCCGCTCCTCAGTCACCCACCCCCGGCGGCGCCACGCGCGATCGGGGTACTGCCGGCGGACTTCCTCCTCCTGCGTGAGCAGGACCTCGATGGAGAAGTCCGGATGCGCGCACAGCGCAGGGAACGCCACCAGCTCGGCGAACACATCTTCGACCGCGCCGCGTTTGGGCGACTTGCGTCTGCCGAGGACCTTCTTACTGCGCCGCCCCTTCATGCGCACGATCCATTTCTCGCACGCGATCGGGTAGACGAGGCGAACGCGGTGCGACTGGGCGAGCTTGGCCAGCTTGCGCTTGAGCGGCGAGAAACCGCGCGTCTGAATCTCGATCAGCAGGCCGTCCCGGACCACGTCGATAAGGAACCCGTCGACAAGCACCTCGGTCGCGTCGCCCGGCTGCGCATACCACTCCTTGAGCGCCGCGTGCAGCGGCCCCTCATTGAGCGTGCTGATCGCGTGCGAGGCGTCTTTCGACTCGACGGGCATCGAGACCTGCCTAACCCAGCTCCTCGAGGGCGGCTTTGATGAGGATCGGCCAGGCGATGGTGGCGTCGGCGTAGACCTCGGCGTAGCGGCCGCCCTGGCTCGTCGGGACGAACTTGCCCCACGAGACGCCCTCGGAGTAGGTGCAGCCGCTCAGGCCGCCCCAGTGCACCGGCTCGGGACAGATGCGCACGCCGTACTGGAAGCGCACCTGCTTGAGGTCGAAACCGTGGCGGTAATCGAGGAAATCGATGTACGGCCCGACCTGCTGCGCCCAGTTGCGCGGCACACCGCCGCCGATGGTGAATATGCCGAGCCGCTTCGCCTCGTAGGCGCGGCGCGCGTAGCTGTTCAGATCGATGAACGGGTTGAAGCTCGGCTCGACGGAGAACGGCGTCAATGGCCCCGGGCCGTTGATCTCGTCGCGGTAGTCGACGAGCGCGAATGAGGCCATGTCGAGCCCGAGCTCGAAGTCGGTAAACGCCGGCACGTAGACGGGCACCCCTTTGAGGTAGGCGCTCTTGAGCACACCCGGTTCATCGGTCCGCTCGGCAAGCAGCTTGCCGATGGCCCGGCAAATGCCCTCGCTTGACCACGGCTGGTCCGGCTCGGGGTTCTTGAGCGCCTGGCGGAAGATCTTGGAGACCTCGTTGAGGTTGGTCTCCATCTCGAGCGTATCGTAGACGCGGTTGTAGCCTTTCTCGAACAGCTCGGCGTCGTTCATGCCCGGCTCATGTTTGTAGTGAACCAAGCCGGTCGCCTCCGTGAGCCCGTGGGCCATGAGCGCGCCGGTCGAGACGACCACGTCGATCATCCCCCGGTCGATCATCGTACAGATGATCTTGCCCATCTTGGCGACCGTCATGGCGCCCGAAAACGTGCCGACGACGAGGCAGTCCTCGTCGCGCACCATCTCGAGCAGCACGTCGAGCGCCTCCCCGAGCCGCCGGCCGCCGAAGGCGGTCTTCGCCATGCCGCGCACGAGCTCGGAGCAGCTCCCGACCTGCTCGAGATCGAGCGGCTCGAGCGGCTCGAGGCCGTCGTCGCGGCCATCATGCAGGGTGCGCTTCGGGTTGACCGGATCAGGATTCAAGCCACTCCCTCCTCGTTGCCGCTTCGCCTCACAAGCGACTATAACGCGAAACACGCGCGCCGGGAAGCGCTTTTGGCTTGCCGCCGCGCGACCGCGCCGTTATGCTGCCGGCACACAGTGCGCGTGGAGCGAGACCGATGGGCAGCAGGCGCCACGCCCGCGAGCTCGCGATGCAGTTCCTTTACAGCTTCGAGCTCAACCCGGGCAGCCTCGAGGAGAACCTGGAGCAGTTCTGGGCGATGAACGCGGCCGACGAGTCGCAGCGCGCCTTCGCCGCCACGCTCGTGCGCGGCACGATCGAGCATCTCGACACCATCGACGCGCTGATCCGCCGCTACACGCTCAACTGGGAGCTGGACCGAAT
The DNA here is from genome assembly GCA_964449605.1 of uncultured Verrucomicrobiota bacterium. Classification (GTDB taxonomy): domain Bacteria; phylum Auribacterota; class JABMQX01; order JAFGEW01; family JAFGEW01; genus CAYUZG01. The sequence continues at coordinate 4,178 of CAYUZG010000092.1, forward strand.
CGCGCTGATCGATCTCTCCTGTCTGAGGCTGGCGCTGTACGAAATGCTCTACGACGACGAGATTCCGCCGGTTGTGTCGATCAACGAAGCGGTCGACATCGCCAAACGCTTCTCGACGGCCGAGTCGGGCAAGTTCGTCAACGGCATCCTCGACAAGGTCAGGACCGAGGAGATCGCACCATGAAGCTTGCGCTCGACCAGCTCCGAACGGAAGCGACCGCCGCGTTCGGCGACGCGGTCCGCTTCGACGAGCCGATGCGCGGGCAGACGCTCTACCGGATCGGCGGGCCGGCCGATGTGTTCGTGATCGCGCGCGCCGTCGACCTCTTGCGCCGGGCGGCGGTGTTCGCCGCCGAGCGCGCGCTGCCGCTGTTCGTTATCGGCCACGGCTCGAACCTGCTCGTGCCCGGCGACGGGCTGCGCGGTGTCGTCGTGCGGGTCGAGATCCGAACCGTGCACGTCGACGGAACCGCGCTCGTGGCGGGCGCGGGCCTGGCGCTCGGGCAGGCGGCGCAGGTCGCGCTCGATCACTCGCTCACCGGGCTCGAGTTCGGCGTCGGCATTCCGGGCACCGTCGGCGGCGCGCTCGTGATGAACGCCGGCTGCCACGGCAGCGAGACCGGCGCGCTCGTCGAACAGGTCGAGCTCGTCGAGCCGGACGGCGCGCTGCGCACGCTCAGGCGCGACGAGTGCGAGTTCGGCTACCGCACAAGCAATCTTCCGGGCCGCGCGGCGGCGATCGCGGGCGCGACGTTCCGGCTCGAGCACGCCGACCCGGCCGAGATCGACCAACGCATGGGCGAGTTCCGCGCTTGGCGAGCGGAGACGCAGCCGCATGCGCGCCCGAACGCCGGCTGCGTGTTCAAGAACCCGCCGGGCGACTCGGCCGGACGTCTGATCGACGCGGCCGGCTGCAAGGGCGTGCACGTCGGCGCCGCCGAGGTGTCGACCGTGCACGCCAACTTTATCGTCAATCGCGGCGACGCCACGTACGGCGACGTCACGGCACTCATCGAGCTCGTGCGCGACCGCGTCGAGGCCAAGTTCGGCGTGCGGCTCGCGCTCGAGCTGATCGATCTCGGCACCCCAAGGGAAGGAGCGCTCCATTGATCACCCGCGTCACGATGCCGGCCCGCGTCAACATCCTCGGCAACCCGACCGACGGGAACGAGGGCGACTTCTACACGATCAGCGGCGCCGTCAACATCTACGGCGGCGCCGTGATCGAGCCGTCCGAGCGGCTCACGTTCCGCTACGTCAACGGCCCCGGCATGAGTGCGGTCCGCAAATCCATTGAGGTGCCGGTGCTCGACGAGATCTACGACTGGCATCACGACGGATACGCCGTCTTCGTCGGCACGCTCCGCGGGCTGATCAACTTCCACGAGCCGATGCGCCGGCTCCTCGAAGAGCACCCGGTGCGGATGTCGCTCTGGACCAAGGTGCCGAAGCAGAGCGGCCTGGGCGGCTCGTCGGTCCTCGTGCTGGCGCTTCTCAACGCGCTCCGGGCCCACTACGACATCGACGACCGCTCCTTGCGCCGCGTGCTGCACGACTACGCGATCGCCGAGCTGACCCAGCGGATCGAAGAACTCGAGATGGGCGTCACCTGCGGGTTCTCCGACCGCTACGTGCCGCAGCTCGGCGGCCTCGCCTACATCGACTACCGCGACAAGCTCGAGCACCGGCCGATGGGCGAGGAGCCGCTGGCCACCTACGAGCGGCTCGACGCGTTCGTCGCGCCGCTCACGTTCATCGTCGGCTTCAGCGGCGTGAGCCGCAACTCGGGCAGCGTCCACTCGGTGATGCGGGACCGCTACCTCGTCGACTGGGAGCGCGCGCGCAATGGGTCGCACGGTCCGTCCGCCGGTCCTTCCGCCGGTCCGTCCGCCTTCACCTCGTCGATCCTCGATCGCTTCCGGGCGATCGGCGAGACGGCGCGCCAGGGCAAGATGTGCCTGCTGCGCGGCGACCTCGACGAGTTCGGCGCGCTCATGAACGAGAACCACACCCTCATCGACGCCATCATGCGCGACTGCGGCTTCGAGTGGGGCGCCGGCAAGGCGAACAACACGCTGATCAAAGCGGCGTGCGAGGCCGGCGCGCTCGGCGCCAAGCTCAGCGGCGCCGGCGGCGGCGGCTCGGTCCTCGTGCTGCCGCGGCCGGGCGAGGCCGACCACGTGCTCGAGGCCATCCGCGACGCAGCCCGCGAGCACGGCATGTTCCGCGCCAAGCTCTTCACCGTGCGGATCGTCAAGCGCGGCCCGCGGCTCAAGGTCGAGGCGTAGCCCGTGCTCGGCCTCGTCCTTGCCGCCGGACTCGGCACGCGACTCCGGCCCTACTCCCACGTCGTGAGCAAGGCGGCTCTGCCGATCGCCGGCGTGCCGATCGCTCTCCGCGTCATCGAGCAGTTCCGCGCCGCCGGCGTCGGCGACCGCTTCATCGTAATCGCGCGCTCGCCCGAGCACGACATCGTCGGGCTCGTCAAGGAGCACGCAAAGCGGACGGGCTACACGCTCGCGTTCGGCTACCAGGCCGAGCAGTGCGGCTCGGCCCACGCGCTCCTGCACGCGCCCGACCGGAGCCAGCTCGACGACCACGTGCTGATCGGCGCCTGCGACAATCTCTACGAGCCCGGCGAGCTCGCGGGCCTCGTCACCCAGCACCAAGCACACAAGGTTGATGCGACGCTGGCCGTCCTGCGCGTGTCGCCCGAGAAGATGACGGCGTCGTCCAACGTCGTCGTGGATGGGACGCGTGTCACACGCGTCATCGAGAAGCCGAGGCCCAGCCAGATCGCCTCGCCGTTCGCCGGCCCGTGCCTGTACGCGTTCTCCCCACGGATCTTCGGCTATCTCGACGCCGTGACCGAGTCGCCGCGCGGCGAGCTCGAGCTCCAGGACGCGATGCAGGCGTTCATCGACGACGGCGCGCGCGTCGAGTGGTTCGAGCTTTCCGGCCGCACGACGCTCACCACGCCCGCCGACCTCCTCGCCCTCAACGACCGCTTCTTCGGTGCAACCTCATTGCCGGCGCCGGCGCCACGACGGGACGTGACATTCGTACCGCCGTGCATCATCGACGAGGAGGTTGCCATCGGCCCTGGCAGCACGATCGGCCCGAACGCCCACCTGATGCGCGGCTGCCACGTCGGCGCCGGCTGCACCGTCCGCCACGCCCTCGTCTTCCCCGGCGCGCGCGTTCCGGACGGCACGGCTATCGAACACACGCTCGTCGGGTAGTCGAGGAAAACCTCTCGCAGAGACGCAGGCGCGCGAGAACGCGCGCACGCGGAGGCGGGAATTCTTCTTCGCGACTTCTCCAAGCCCGCCAGGGGCGCCTGGGAGTAGCCTCGGGCGCCAGCCCGTGGATTGAGGAGGCCAGGAAGGACCGGAGCCCCTTCAGGGGCGATTGAGCACGGGCCGCGTGCGGTCTCAATCGCCCCTGACGGGGC
>CAYUZG010000093.1:0-7616 GCA_964449605.1 uncultured Verrucomicrobiota bacterium
GTTGACCCGGTTTGCCGCCTCTGCTAGGATGCGCGCCGTCTTGGCCTGGAGGAGGATGCCGGGGCTCGGCCGGACGCGTCGTCTTCCCAACTGTGTCAGCAATGCATCACTGTCGGACCGTGTGGGGAATCGATCCATGACCACGAAGCACATCTCGCTCAAGCTGGGCGACAAGGAGTTCAAGCTCCAGAACCACGAGCTCGCGCGCGTCTCGCTCAAGGAGGCCGCCTTCGACGAGCAGCCCGAGATGAGCACCTCGCTCAAGCGGGCCTGCATCGGCGTCGACCTGGCGCCCGACCTCTCGCCGGCCCTCGACGAGGACCAGGCCTACATGAACTACATCGACGGCGAGTGGGTCTCGTCCGAGACCGACCGCTACCGCGACAACGTCAACCCAGCCAACCGGCGCGAGCTGCTCGGCCGCACGCCGGTGAGCACGGGCGAGGATGTTGATCGCGCGATGACGGCGGCCGATCGCGACTTCATGGAGTGGATGGCGATCAGCGGCGACTTCAAGCTCAAGGCGTTCCTGCGCGTGGCCGAGCTGCTCAAGCAGCACAAGCCGGAGTTTGAGCGGATCATGTGCCGCGAGATGGGCAAGACGCTGTTCGACTGCCACCTCGACGTGGCCGAGGCGATCGGCGTCGTCGAGGTCGTCGCGCCCATGGCGCTGAGCATGAAGGGCGCCACGCACCAGAAGATCGCCCAGGGCACGGCGATGGAGTGCCGGCTGAGCCCGCGCGGGGTGGCGGCGATCATCACGCCGTTCAACTTCCCACTCGCGATCCCGATCGCCCAGGTCGTCTCGGCGCTCGTGACCGGCAACACGGTCGTGTGGAAACCGTCGCACGCGACGCCGGAGGTTTCGCACGCGATGGTCAAGCTGATCGTCACCGCCCTCAAGGACGTCGGCCAGCGCATGCACGTCAAGGTCCCGCGCGGCATCCTGAACATGTACTTCGGCGCCGGCTCGGCCACCGCGTCGCACCCGATCCCGAAGGTGATCCACTTCACGGGCTCGAAGGACATCGGCGACAAGGTCGATTCGGTCGCCTCGGGCATGGGCAAGCGCGTGATGAAGGAGGTGGCCGGGATCAACATCACCTACGTGCACAAGGCGGCCGACCTGTCGAAGGCCGTCCCGCAGATCATCTACGGCAAGACGATCACGGGCGGCCAGCGCTGCTCATCGATCCAGGAGGTGCTCGTCGACCACGAGCTCTACGACACGCTGCTCGACGCGCTCGCCGCAGAGGCCGAGAGCATCGTGACCGGCGACGGCATGTCGAAGGAGATCGCGGAGGCCGACGCGACGCCCGGCCGCTACAGCCTCCCCCCGCTCGTGGACGAAGAGCAACGCGACCACGTCCGGCAGCTGCTCGAGCGCGGCGTCAAGGAGGGCGCGCGAATCGTCTATCAGGATGAGCTGCCCGCCGAGCTGCTCGAGGCCGGGTTCTATCACCCGTTTACGATCGTCACCGACGTCGACGAGACAAACTGCCTCTACTACGAGGAGATCTTCGGCCCGGCGCTCGTCGTGACCAAGGTCAAGGACATCCACGAGGCGGTCTCGACGATCAACCAGAAGATCGGCATCGTCGCCTGCATCCACAGCGAGGACAAGAACGCGACCGAGTTCTTCATCGAACGCGTGCTGCGCACGCGCATCGACGACGGCCGCCACGGCACCGGCTGCTTCTGGTCGACCAAGTTCGGCGGCGACCGCGGTGCCGGCTCGGGCAACGCGGCGCTCGATGCCGACATGGTCTACAGCTACGTGATCTACAAGACCGTCTACCGCCAGTTCGCCGAGCCGAAGTAGCCGTTCGCCGGGCCGGAGGAGACACGGACCGCGCCAACGGTGCGCGCAAGGCGTGGCTTTCAGGTGGGATGAGCGGATCGGGAGAAAACGACTCCTACCCGACGAGGGCAGGAGTCGTGACCTGGTTGGTGCGTGAGACGTTCTAGCGTCTCTTCTTGCGCTTGGCCTTCTTCTTCTTCTTGACCACCTTCTTCTTCCGGCGCTTGGCGGCACCCCGTGACATCTTCGCCCGCGAGATGTCGCCTTGCTTGTCGACGAAGTAGAGGTAGCCCGGCACCTTTTTCACACCGACTTTCGCGACTTTCTCGGCCATTCCGACTCACCTCCTTTCGTGCAGTCGTCTGGCACCCTCTTCGGGGCGGACGCTAGCACTGCCTCGTCGGGTTGTCAAGAGGAGAAATGACGTTTTTTTCGACTTTCTCGACGGGCCGGACTGAGGATGCTCGGCAGCCGCCGGAGGAGCTCGAGCCAATGAGCGGCGTGGGCCGGTCCGGGCGGCGAGGCGACGGGAAGCAGGTGGTTTCTCGACGAGAAAACTCAGCCGAGCGCGGCGCGAACGGCGTCGGCGATCCGCGCGGCATGCGCTTTGACCTCGCGCTCCTCGCGCCCCTCGACCATGACGCGGGCTACGTACTCGGTGCCCGAGTAGCGCAGGAAGACGCGCCCGTGGTCGCCGAGCGCGCGCTCGACCTCGGCGACGACTTGCTGCACGCCGTCGAGCGACTCGACGGGCGGCTTGTCGCGCACCGTCACGTTGACAAGCACCTGCGGGTACTTGCGGATGACGCGGCGCAAGTCGGAGAGCTTGCGCCCCGTCTCGCGCATGATGCGCAGGATCTGCAGCGCCGTGATCAGCCCGTCGCCCGTCGTCGTGAAGTCGCCGAAGATCACGTGGCCCGACTGCTCGCCGCCGAGGTTGAGCCCGTGCTCGAGCATCGTGCTGAGCACGTAGCGGTCGCCGACCTTCGAGCGGTGGACTTCGATGCCCGCCTCGTCCATCGCCTGGAACAGGCCGAGGTTGCTCATGACCGTCGCGGCGAAGGCGTTCTTGGCGAGGAGTCCCTTTTCCTTAAGGTCAAGGGCGGCGATCGCGAGCACGTGGTCCCCGTCAACGACGGTGGCGTCGTCGTCGGCCATGATGCAGCGGTCGCCGTCGCCATCGAGCGAAATACCGACGTCGGCGCGGTGGTCGATCACGCCCTTGCGCACCACCTCGGGGTAGAGGGCGCCGCAGCGGTCGTTGATGTTGATGCCGTTTGGCTTGTCGCTGTAGACGGTTACGTCGGCGCCGAGCTCGCTGAAGATGCGCGGCGCCACCTTGTAGGCCGCGCCGTTGGCCACGTCGAGCACGATCTTGTAGCCGTCGAGCGTCATCCCTTTCGGGAACGAGTTCTTGATGAACTCGATGTAGCGGCCGAGCGCGTCGTCGATGCGCCACGCCTTGCCCACCTCGGCGGCCGTCGGCCGGATCTCGTCGAGCTCGCCGGAGGCGATGTAGGCTTCCATCTGCTGCTCGATCTCGTCGGGCAGCTTGAACCCGTCGTTCGAGAAGAACTTGATCCCGTTGTCCATATACGGGTTGTGCGAGGCGGAGAGCATCACGCCGGCGTCGGCGCGCAGGCTGCGGGTGATGAACGCGACGGCCGGCGTCGGCAGCGGGCCGAGCAGCAGCGCATCAACGCCCATCGAGCAGATGCCGGCCACCAAGGCGTTCTCGAGCATGTAGCCCGACAGCCGGGTGTCTTTGCCGATCACGATCCGGTGCCGGCGCTTGTCGTCGCGTTTGAACACGTGAGCGGCCGCGCGGCCGAGCTTGAGCGCCGTCTCGGCCGTCATCGGCTCGGTGTTGGCGACGCCGCGTACGCCGTCGGTGCCAAACAGCTTGATAGGCTGGTTCATCCGCTCCTCGTCGCGATGCGGTGGTTACTCGATCGTCACCTGAACGGTCGGGGCCTTGACAATCTCGATGCCGGGCTTCTTGCTTATCACCACGAGCGGCAGCGTGTACACGCCTGGGTCCAGCGCCTCGTTGATGATCAGGTAGGCGGCAACCGCCTCCGGCCCAAGGCTTGCGATCAGGTCCGCTCGCCCTGCGACCTCGACGGTGACTGCGCCGGGGTCAACGACAACTCTACGTCGGGCGCCGGGCCGCTGCAACACCATTATCGGCACCGGGGAGAGCGGTTTCTGCTCGACGACGGGCTCGATCGTCACGATCACATCGACGGCCTCGCCGAGGCGCGCGGTGCCCTCGCCGCGCGGGTCAATCACGTACGCTTTGTCCTCGACGGTGCTCGCGCGCCCGGTCACGTTGACGGGCGAGGTCAGCACGGCCGTGATGCGTTTCGCCTCCTCGGCCCCGAGCGCGAGCGTCACGCTCGAGGGCATGGCGCGGGCCGCCACGATCCGGTAGCCATCGGCCGGCGTGCCGACGAGCGTCACCTTGACATCCAGCAGGGTGTTCTGGAGACGCTCGACCTGGAACTTGAGCTGTTTTGGTTCGACCGCGGTGAGATCGAGCCCGCGCGGCAGCCGGAAATGGCGGTGCGCGATTTCGACGCTCACCGTGGCCGAGGCTCGGCCGGCAAGCGCATCCTCGACGGTGTCGCGCGCGTCGATGAGGAGCGTCGTCGGTGTTGTCCGGAAATCGGCCAGCTTGTCGATCGGGCCTTGCACCCTGATCTCGACCGAGAGCGCCTTCTCGTCCTGCACGATAACGTCGGCGGGCAGCATGAGCGAGACCGGGCACTCGAGCCAGTCGCTGTGCTCGACCGTCTGCCCGCGCACGGCGAACCAGGTGACGAGCGCCAGCGCCAGGGCGACGAGCTTGATCCTCATGTTGCGCAGCCGCACCTTCATCCCGGCATTCTCCAGAAATCGAGCCGCCACGCTCGTCTCTGCGTGGCGTAGACCTCCTCGAGCGCCGCGACGAGCTCCTGGGGGCTCACGTCGCGCTTGAGCACGCCGTTCTGCGCGATCGACAGGTGTCCCGTTTCCTCGCTCACGACGAGGATGAGCGCGTCGGTTTCCTCGGACAAACCGACGGCGGCGCGGTGGCGAGTGCCGATAGACTTGTCGAGCAGTGTCCGGCTCGACAGCGGGAAGATGCACGCGGCCGAACGCAGGCGGTCGCCGCTGATGACGATCCCGCCGTCGTGCAGCGGCGAGCCGTAGGTGAACACGGTCACGATAAGCTCGCTCGTGGCCTCGGCGTCGATCTCGACGCCCGAGCGCACGAGCTCGCCGAGCGAGATGTCGCGCTCGATGGCGATCAGCGCCCCGATCCGCTTTGAGCCCATGTTCTCGACGGCGCGCGCGACGGCCCCCACCATGCGGCTCCCCTCCTCGCCGCGGCTAAGGAACTTGCGCTTGCCCAGGTTGGCGAGCACCTGCCGAAGCTCGGGGTGGAAGATGATGATGGCGGCGATGATGAACACCTGAAAGAACGACGAGAGCATGTAGGCGAGCACGTCGAAGTGCAATTGCCGCGCCGCGAAGAACGCCGCGACCAGGATGGCGATGCCCCACGTGAGCTGCTCGGCGCGCGTGCCCTTGATGAAGAGCAGAATGACGTAGTACACACCGAAGATCACGAGGATCTCAACGACCTGGATCAGGAGCTCAAACATCCGCCTCTCCGAGAGCTGCGTGGCGCCCCTCGCTGGCCCGGCGCACGGCGTCGACAATATCGCACACCTGCCGCATTTCGGCCACATCGTGCACGCGCACGATGTGGGCGCCGCCCAGCACGCAGGCGGCCACCGCCGCCGCCGTGCCGAGGAGCCGCTCGCCGGCCTCGACGCCGAGCGTCGCGCCGATGAACGACTTCCTCGACGGGCCGACGAGCAGCGGGCAGCCGAGCGCGCCGAGCTCACCGAGGCGCGCGAGGATCTCGTAGTTGTGTTCGACCGTTTTGCCGAAGCCGATGCCGGGGTCGACAATGACGCGCTCGGCCGGCACGCCGGCCCCGGCGGCGTCGTTGACGCGCGCGGCAAGAAACCGGGCAATCTCGCCCACCACGTCGTCGTAGCGGGGGGTCTTCTGCATCGTGCGCGGCGTCCCCTTCATGTGCATGAGCACGATCGGCACGCCGCGCTCGGCCGCAAGCGCGAACATCCCCGGATCGCTGCCGGCCGTTACGTCGTTGATCATCGCCGCCCCGGCCTCGAGCGCGGCCCGCGCCACGTCCGCCTTGCTCGTATCGACGCTGATCGGCACGTCGAGCTGAGACGCTGCCGCCTCGATGACGGGCACCACGCGCCGCACCTCCTCGTCGGCCGCCACGTCGGCCGCGCCGGGGCGGGTCGATTCCCCGCCCACGTCGAGGATGTCCGCGCCGTCGTCGGCCAGGCGCCGGCAGCGATCGACGGCCGCCCGCGTGTCGAAGAACCGGCCGCCGTCGGAGAACGAGTCCGGCGTAACGTTCACGACGCCCATGAGCGCCGTGCGGGTGCCGAGCTCGATGGCGAACCGGTCCCAGCGAAGGTGGTAGCGGGCGCGCGGCGAGCACGGCCCCGTCCCGATGGACGCGGGCACCTCAGGCCGAGCTTTCGTTGGGCCTCGGGATGACATTCGGTGCCAGTTTCTCGTCGGCGGTGGGGGTCGCGGAGTCCTCGGTGCCTTCGGCGGCCTTGGCCGGCGCCCTGCGCCGGGCCGCGTGCGCCTCCGGCGTCCAGGTGCCCTCGATGATCTGGGTGACTTCTTTGCCCTCGAGCACCTCGTACTCGAGCAGCGCCTCGGCCACGGCCTCCACCTTGTCCTTGTGCTCGGTGAGGATCGCCCGGGCGCGCTCGCGGCACTCGTCGACGATGCGGCGGACCTCGGAGTCGATCTCGTGCGCGGTCTGCTCGCTGAACTCGCGGTAGCGTCCGATCTCGCCGAGTTCCTTGCCGAGGAAGACCGAATCCTCCCTGGCGCCGTAGGTCAGGTTGCCCATCGTGTCGCTCATGCCGAGGTCGCACACCATCGCGTGGGCGAGGCGGGTGGCGTTCTTGAAGTCGTTCGCGGCACCGGTGGTGACGTCGTCGAAAAAGAGCTCTTCCGAGACACGCCCGGCGAGCAGGCCCGTGATCTGGCCGAGCAGCTCGCGCTTTTGCTGCATGTACTTGTCGTGCTTGGGCAACTGCATCGTCGCGCCCAGCATCGCTACCCCGCGCGGCACGATGGTCACCTTGTGCAGCGGCTCGCACTCCTCGATCCGGTCGAGGACGACCGCGTGGCCCGCCTCGTGGTACGCGGTGATCTTGCGCTCCTCGGGGCTCAGCGTGCGGCTGCGGCGCTCGCGGCCGAAGGCGACCTTGTCGCGCGCCTCCTCGAGGTCGCTCATCTCGACGGCGTTCTTGTTCTGGCGCGCCGCGAGCAGCGCGGCCTCGTTGATCAGGTTGGCCAGGTCGGCGCCCGAAAAGCCCGGCGTGCCGCGCGCGATGCGCCTGAGCTCGACCTCGTCGGCGAGCTTCACCTTGCGCACGTGCACCTTGAGGATGCCCTCGCGCCCGTTCAGGTCGGGCATGTCGGTGATGATCTGGCGGTCGAAGCGGCCCGAACGCAGCAGGGCCGGGTCGAGCACGTCGGGCCGGTTGGTGGCTGCCATCAAGATGACGCCTTCCTTGGTGTCGAAACCGTCCATCTCCACAAGCAACTGGTTGAGCGTCTGCTCGCGCTCGTCGTGGCCGCCGCCGATGCCGGCGCCGCGATGGCGGCCGACCGCGTCGATCTCGTCCATGAAGATGATGCACGGCGCGTTGCGCTTGCCCTGCTCGAACATGTCGCGCACGCGCGCGGCGCCGACGCCGAC
>CAYUZG010000094.1:0-3588 GCA_964449605.1 uncultured Verrucomicrobiota bacterium
GTCGACGAATCGCGCAGCTACTGGGACCGGCACAACCCGGGGATGCCGTATCGCTATGCGAGGGAGCGCCCCAACACGCCGAACCGCACCAAGACGAACAGCGCGGGCGAGTTCGTCCTGCGAAACCTGACGCCCGGCAAGGTCACGATCCGCGCCGAGCATCCGGACTATGCGGAAGGCGAAGTGCGTGACGTCACGGTCGCCGAGAACGTGCCGACCGAGAACGTCGTCATCAAGCTCGAGCGCGGCACGGTGCTCTACGGCTGGATCAAGGACCTTGAGGGGAAACCGCTCCAGAGCGCCACCCTGCGAATCCAAGGAGACGGCCCGCCCGTCAGCGCCGGTCTCGATCGCAACGGCCAGTACCGATCTCCCGGTCTGGTGCGTGGGGAATACGGACTCGAGCTGAGCTACTGCAACGCGATCTTGCCGGAGGTCAATGTCGAGAACCAGAAGGAGATCGAGCTCAACATCGACTTCAGCCGAGCCGGCACAATCTCGGGCACATTCAACCTGCCCCACGTCACGGACGACCTCAGGATCGTCGCCTACCTCACGGGCCTCGATGACATGCGGGGCTCGAGATGGGCGACCCCCGCGAACGACTGGACGTTCGAGTTCCGCGGCGTTCTCCCAGGCAAGTATAAGCTCTGGGCGGGAGCGTGGACGTCGGGAGCCATCGAGACCCGGGTCTTCGAGGTAGTCACGAACCCCAAGGAGATCATCATCAACGTCGGTGCCAAGGAAGACGTGCAGCAGGACATTGACGTGACCGAGCTCAAGGAGCGGCGGTAATCCCGCTGAAAAAACGGGGACAAGCACCCATTCCCCCCATTTCCCGCGCCGGCTCGCTGGGAACATCGCCTTTGCCCTCGGCGTCAGTAATGCTAAGGTTAGTGCAGCAGCCGCTGCACGCGGCTAGCACTTCCTCACGGCGTTCTGACGCGGCGCCATCGGCACGATTCGGGAGGTGGACGGGTGCGCAGCAAGCCAAGACCTGTGTCCGTGGCAATCGTCGTGTCCGGCATCGTTGCCGTGCTCGTCATCGTCATCGGCATCATCATCGTCATCCAGATGACCCGGCAACGACCGGAGTCCCCAGCAACCGGGCGTGTCAAAGAACAAGCCGACCGACCGGCAAGGCCGCCGGGCGCCGACGTGACCGAGAGCGCTCGTGCGGACCTGCCGGAGACGCACGAGGGCGGCGACGCCGTCGCCACGTCGGAGGAGCTGGAGGAAGCGGCACCGACAGCCCCAGGAGAGACGTCGCCCGGCTACTCGATATCCGGGCGCGTCGTCGACGAGGCCGGCCGTGCCCTCGCCGGCGCCACGGTCCGGGCCCACCTCAAACCGTCGACCGAGACGTGGGAGCTGCCGGTCGCCAAGGAAGTGACGTCCGACGATGCGGGCGCGTTCCGGTTTGACGACCTCCCGAAGGAGGACGTCTACCTCTCGGCGTCACACGGCGACCTGTGCTTTTACCTCCCGCACCTCATGTATGAAGGCATCCAGGGCTGGTGCTTCCCGGTCCCGTACTTGCCGGGCCGCGACCACGTGGCGGGCATCCGCCTGACGCTGCGGCCGGGCGCGGCCATTATCGGAAAGGTGTTCGATGCCGATGACCAGCCCGTACCGAACGCGGCCGTCAAGTGCCGGGGCTACGGTCTGCCGGGCTCATGGGGCGCGGTCACGGAGACAAGAACCGACGAGGCAGGCGGCTTCTCGATCACCGGTCTCGTGCCCGGCAGATGCTATCTCAGCGTCGAAGCCGACGGATTCATGCCTCTCTACGGTGTCGAAACCCGCGTGCCGATGAGCGAGGACGAGCTGCTGCTCCGGCTCGAGCGCGGCGTGACCGTGCGGGGGACCGCCCTCATCGCCGAATTGGGGACGCCGGCGCCGGGCGCCGAGATTCGCGCCGTTTCCAGCGGCCGCGACATGTTCGGCCGATCGAGACAGGAAGTGGGCAAGGCGGCCACCGACGCCGAGGGCAACTTCGAGATCCTCGTCCATCCGTGGGAGCCCTCAACGCTCACGGCCCGCTGGGAGGGGTGTATCTCCGACCCGGAGCACCCCATTGAGATCACTGACGAGAACCGGTCAAGCCCCGTCACGATCGAGCTGGTCAAGGGCGGCTCGATCTCGGGCATCGTGCGTGAGAAAGGCAGCGAACTCCCGCTCCCCGGCATGCCGGTCATGTCGGGAGGGCCGACTGGCGACTTCCTCAGGACTGAGAGCGACCTGGAAGGCAGGTTCGCGTTCGACGGCCTCGCGCCCGGGCGATACTACATCCGGGCTTTTTCCTCCGAGTACACGGTATCCGAGCCGTACACCCACGTGGAGCTGAAGCTCGGCGAGCCGGCCGATGTCGAAGTCTGGGTCTCACGGACTACGACGGTGACCGGCACGGTCGTCGACGCGGACGGCGAGCCGGTCTTCGGGGCCATCGTCGTGCCGAACGAAGAGAATGAGCAAGGCCGCAGGTGGCTCGGCCAGCGCACGATCACCGGCGCCGACGGACGCTTCGTCGTAAAACAGCAGCGACGGGACGGCCGGATCGCCGCGCTCGTGGCATGTCACCCCGACTACTGCCACGCCCTGGTCGAGCTCCCGCAGGACGAGACGGAAGCCGAGCGAGACGTCCGCATCGTCCTTGAGGAAGGCCGTGGCGGCATCGCCGGACGCGTCGCCGATGAGAACGGCGAGCCGAGGCGGCGGATCGGGGTAAGCCTGCTGGCGCTCGACGCGTTCGAGATCGGCAGCCGACAGCCCCCTGCATTGAAGGCCGCGCTCACCGATGAGGCCGGTCGGTACGTCTTCGGCGCGGTTTCGCCGGGCACCTACAGAGTCAGAACAATCGTCTACGGGCAGCCGTTCGAGTCCGGCGACATTGAACTCGCCGCGGAACAGCAGATTGACGACGTCGACATCACTATCCCAGCGAGCGGCTACATCACTGGCACGGTGAAGGGTGCAGACGGTGCGCCGATCGCGGGCGTCCCGATCACAGCGTACCCAGAATCGGGAGGTCGAGTCGACTGGACACGGAGCGACACCGACGGCAGCTACCGGATCGACCAGCTCGTGGAAGACCGCGAGTACTCGGTCTCCGTAAGGTCAGAAAGCCGCGGTTGGAGAGAGGTCCCTCGGCGCAACGTCACATGCAGCGCCGACAACGTGGACTTCGTCCTCACGCCCGCTGAGTTCGGCACTGTGCGAGGCTTCGTCTACCGCAAAGCCAACGGCGCCCCGGTGGAGCAGTTCGAGCTTGTGATCCTCAAAGTCGACAACGGCATGACGTTCCGGGACAAATTCCACAGCACCGACGGCGCCTTCGAGTGCCCGGACGTGCGGGTCGGCCAGTCGGTCCTCGTGGTTGTGGCGCCCGGGTGCATAGACTTCCGCAGCGAGCCGTTCGAGGTGAAGGCGAACCAGGAGGTGACGCGGACGGTCTACCTTGAGGCGGGCGCGACCGTCCGCGGCGCCGTCTACCGCAAGTCCGACGGGAGCCCCGTCACCGACTATCACATCGGGCTCGTGCACGGGAGAGACGGGGGCTTCCCATCTTGGCCACAGGTGGAATCCAAG
>CAYUZG010000094.1:3688-7605 GCA_964449605.1 uncultured Verrucomicrobiota bacterium
CCACTCCTATAGCGCCCACCTTGACTACATGGGCCAATACCGCTCACCGCTTCTGCCGCGCGGAACCTATAGACTCGCGCTCACCGGGTACTACAACGCGATCCTGCCGAATGTCACGCTCGACGGCGAGGACGAGGTCGAGCTCAACATCGACTTCACTCAGGCCGGCACGATCTCCGGGAAGGTGAGCCTGCCCACGCAGCCGGAGAACCTCGCGGCCCGCGTCAGGCTCAGAGGCCTTGACGACCTGAACGGCTGGAGGTGGGTCAACGTCGCGGACGACGGGACGTTCGAGTTCCAGGGCGTCTTCGAAGGCAAGTACCAGCTCTCGGTGGCGGTACGGACGTACGGTGACGAGCAGGGCCAATTCCAGGTGACCACCAACCCGGAGTCGATCGTCGTTAAGGTCAATCCGAAGGAGACCGTCCGGCAGGACATTGACGTGGTCGAGATCGTCAACGTGGCCGAGATCGAGTAGCCCGAGATCCGCTAGCCGGCGGAAGCCCGGTTCTCTCGCGTGCGCGCCTTGGGAGGTGACCGAATGAGCAAGAACGCAAGGCCCGTTCCGACTGCCGTTGTCGCGGCCGGCGTGATCGCCGCGCTCGTCATCGTCATCAGCGTCATCATCGTTGTCCAGATGACCAAGCGGGCCCCGGACTCTGCCGGCGCCGAACAGGCGGGCAACGGCCCTGCCGCGCCGGTGACGCAGCCCGCCGATCACGGGACCGAAAGCGCCCGGACAACCTGGACGGAGGCGGACGAGGATTCCCCGACGACAGGCCCGGACCTGACCCCTGCCGAACAAGAAACGCAGCCAGGAACGGGCTACGCGATATCAGGCCATGTCGTCGACACCGAAGGGCACGGCGTGGCAAACGCCAGCGTCCAAGCATACCTGACAGCGTCCATTGCGGGCCACCAAGACACCGCCGCCACGCGAGTGACAACCGATGAGGCCGGCGCCTTCCGGCTCGCCGATCTGCCAAGGCGCGACCTGTTCCTCACGGCCTCAGACGGCGACCGGCGCTTCTATCTCCCCAGTCTGCCGGTTCAAGGCCGGCAGGTTCGGTGCTTCCCCATCCCGTACTTGGCGAGCAGAGACTGCGTAACGAATGTCCGGCTGATCTTGCGGCAAACGACGGCGATCGCCGGCAAGGTCGTCAACATTCACGACGAGCCGGTGGCGAATGCTGTCGTGACCGTCCGGGGAATCGGGGCATCAGCGGAAACCGACAACCAGGGCTGCTTCCGGCTCGCAGGCCTGATCTCCGACTGGTGCTGGCTCCACGCGGAGGCGCGCGGATACCTGGCGGGGAGCCTGATCCTGACGCCAGCAGGCAGCGACAACGTAGTGCTTCGGCTCCAGCGCGGCGTGACCGTCGAGGGGTGCGCCGTTCTGGCCGAATCCGGGGTGCCGGTGGCCGGCGCGAGGATCCGCGCCGTCGCCAAGCACGGCCGCAGCTCCGACGAAGTCGACACAACAACCGCCGACGCCGAAGGCCGCTTCGAAATCACTGCGCACCCCGAATACCCCACGACGCTCACGGCGCGCTGGGAGAGTTACGTCTCCGACCCGGAGCAGGTCGTCGAGGTCAGCGAGGAGCGCGGGTGGGATCCCGTTACGATCGAGCTGGTGAAGGGCGGCTCGATCGTGGGCGTCGTGCGCGACAAGAGGACCGAACTCCCCGCCGCCGGTGTGTCACTTGAAGTGAAGTCCCCAACCGGCGAACGGATGGACGCAGAGAGCGACGTGGAAGGCGCGTTCTCGCTCGACGGACTGGTGCCCGGGCCGCATGTCGTCTCGCTCCGCCGCTATCAGCTCTTCGAGCCCGCAATGGAGGAGGCCGAGCTGCGCGTCGAGGTGGTGCCGGGCGAGGCCCCGGCCGAACTGGAGCTCTGGGTCACGCCGAGACCGTCGGTTGCAGGCACGGTCGTCAACGCGGAAGGCGAGCCGATCTTCGGGGCCGTCGTCGTACCGAACGAGGAGGATAACACGGGCCGCACGCGCCTTGGGCAGCCCTCAGTCACCGCCGCCGACGGCCGCTTCCTCGTCGCGCAGTACCGGCGCGAGCGACGGATCGTCGCGCTCGTGGCATGTCACCCCGACTACTGCCACACGGTCGTCGAGCTCGCGCTGGTCGAGGACCCCGACGCCGACCACGATGTGCGCATCGTCCTCGAGAAGGGCGGCGGCAGCATTGCCGGATGCGTGACCGGCGACGACGGCGCTCCAACCCAACACGTTCGTGTCGACCTGCTCGCGCTCGATGCGAAGAGAACGGACAAAGGGCAGCCGCCGGAAGTCGCGTCCACGTTCACGGACGAAACCGGCCGGTACCGCCTCGATACGGTTGCTGCAGGCACCTACAGGATCACGGCCACGGTGTACGCACATCAGTTTGGGTCGGATGAGATCACGCTCGAGGCCGGACAGCAGCTCATAGACGTCGACTTGACGATCCCACCCAGCGGCCATATCGCCGGCCGGGTGACGAACACGGACGACGAGCCCGTGGCCGGCATCACGGTCAGCGCATATCAAGGCACCGCTATGACGCAGACCGACGCCGACGGGCGCTACAGGTTCGACCATCTCGCGCAAGGCCGGGAGTACCGCATAGACGTCTATGTCCGAGGCACGGGGTACAAGGGGAGCTACGCGGTGTCGCGCACGGTGACGTGCAGCGCGGACGACGGGGACTTCGTCCTCGTGCCCGCCGACACGTGCACCGTTCGCGGCTTCGTCTACCGGAGGGTGGACGGAAGCCCCGTGCCGCAGTTCACGATCGAGGTGTGGACAACGATATACTACGCGTCGGGCGGCTCGCATCCGTCGACGAAGCGCTACGACTTCCTGACTACGGACGGTGCATTCGAATGCGCGGGCCTCGAGCCGGGCGACATGTCCATCACGGTCACTGCCCCCGGGTTCGCCGAATTCACCAGCGAGCCGTTCGAGCTGAAGGCGGGCGAAGAGGCAACGCGGACCGTCTACCTCGACGCGGGCGCGACCGTGCGTGGCGCCGTGTACCGCAAGTCCGACGGAAGCCCGATCACGAAGTATCAGCTCAGGCTCTTGCCCCAAGACGCAGAGAACGCGCGGAACTGGCACCGGCAGGACTGGCTGTGGCTTCACTGGCACGGAAAGACGATCGAATCCGAAAACGGCTCGTTCGAGTGCCATGACGTCAGTCCCGGCACGTACACGATCATGATCATCGCCGACGGCCTGCCCGAGCACACGACCGAGCCATTCGAGATCCAGGCGGACGGCGAGACCGTGCAGGACGTCTACCTGGGCGAAGGCGGCATCGTTCGGGGCATGGTGGTGGACGAATCGGGCCGGCCGGTGGCCGACGCCGTCGTGTACACGCTAGTGGTCGTCTACGTGAAAGTGGGCGGCGAGAGCCTCACCTGCCATCATTCGTCCATACCCGCAGCCCCGAAGGGGCCCAGCGCCACGACGAACAGCGCGGGCGAGTTTGAGCTGCGTGGGCTGACGCTTGGCGAAGTGCGCATTCGCGTCACCCACCCGGAGTACATCGAGGCCTGGGTTCGAAACATCAAGGTCACCGACGAGGCGCCGACCGAGGACGTGGTGGTCAAACTCGAGCGTGGCGCGGTCCTCTACGGCTGGATCAAGGACCTCGACGGGAACCCGGTCCAGAAGGGGAAGCTGTACATCCATGGAAGCCAAGCCCACATCATCAACCTCGATGAGAACGGGAAGTACCGGTCGCCGCCCCTGCCGAAGGGGGAATACAGCCTGCACCCCGTCTACCTGAACGCCATCCTGCCGCGCTTCGCGTTCGACGGCGAGAAGGACAAGGAGCTCAACATCGACTTCACCAAGGCCGGCTCGATCTCCGGGAAGGTCAACCTCCCCTCGCAGCCCGAGCACGTCGCCGTCCGCGTCC
>CAYUZG010000095.1:0-7401 GCA_964449605.1 uncultured Verrucomicrobiota bacterium
TCAGGGGACAGAAGTCGGTGCTCGCTTTCGAGGCATCGAGGCAGACGAAGCGGATCGACCGGAACACGTAGGCGCGCAGGCCGGGCTCGCCGGGCACGCTCATCGGCTCGATCGTGTCGTCGTACTCGGTGACGATCACGTTGCCGCGCGAGTCGGCCAACGACGTGATCCGGCCCTTGTCGTCGCGCTCGATGCGGAAGCGCTCGGGCACGTAGAGCGTGATGAGCGTGCGCGAGTAGCCGCGCGGGCAGTAGCGGATGAAATACCCGTCCGGGTGGAACGACCAGCGTCCGCGCGGGACGGCGTCCTCGTCGTCGGACGCGCTGTCGAACACCACGGCGACCTGCTCGATCTCCTCGTAGGTCGACTCGGCCGACGAGAGCATCCCGCGCAGTTGCGCTTCGGCCTCGAGCACCCGCTGCGCCTCGGCCGGGAGGTGTTCGAGCGCTTCATCCAGAATCTCGTCGGGAATCAGGCCGAGCGCGCCGCCGTTGAGCCGGCGGATCTCGCTGCGGGTCAGCAGCTCGTCCGCCGCCTGGCGGACCCTCGGAGACAGGTCCTTGATCTTCGTCCGCGAGGTGATGGCCCACAGCAGGCTTTGGATGTCGCTCTGGGGGATTTCAGGGTGCTCGCCGGCGCGGCACAAGACGTTGTGAACCACGTCCGCGCGCGCTCCCCTGAGCGGCGTATACAGGGCGCCGCGATTGCTGCCCGGAGAGCGTTTCCCATGGGCGAGGCAGTAGCTCTTGGCCTCAAACGCGAAGTGGCCCGAGTCCGTGAGCTCGAAGCCCCCGTCCTCGGTGCGCGGCAGGAGGCTCATCGGGCTCGTGCCGGCCGGCTCGTAGCCGTCGAGGAACGGCACCGCCGTGACCGCGTCCGACAGGGTTGTTGCGATCGCCGGCTCGCGATCGACGACGTCACCCAGCTCGGGGATCTCGACGGGGATTTCGCTCGGCATGCGCGAGACGCAGGAAGACAGGATGAGCACGATGAGGGCTGCCGGGAAAGACAGAAGGAAGGTTGCTCGTTTCATGGCGCACCTCCTGGGGTTGTCAAGGACGGCGCCGAACTCGGCTTGCAGCAGGGCGAGCGGTCCCGCGGCGGGGTATGCCCGCCGCGGGACCTTACTCCCCGTTCCGTGTCAATCAGCCACGGACTCTCTATCGGTTCAGGCGTTAGGCCTTGGCCTGCTCGGCCAGGAAGTTCTTGATCCACGGCGTGCCGACCGACTTGGGCCGCGTGATCGGCGTGCCGAGCGCGCGGTTGACGATCATCTGCGACAGCATGCCCTGGGCGCGGCTCACGGCGAACAGCACGGTGTAGTACTGGAACTCGGTGAGCCCGTAGTGGTAGAGGAGCGCGCCGGAGCCGGCGTCAACGTTCGGCCACGGGTCGGCGATCTTCTCGATCTTGCCCAGGATGGGCGGCACAACCTCGAAGAGCGTCGCCACGGTCTTGAAGATCGGATCGTCCGGGAAGTGCTTCTTGCCGAACTCGAGGAACCCGGTGTAGCGCGGATCGGTCTTGCGCAGCACGGCGTGGCCGTAGCCGGGGATGACCTGGCCCGAGTCGAGCGTCTCCTGGGTCATCTTCGCGAGCTGCTCCTTGCTGGGGACGCCGCCGTACTTCTCCATGAGGGCCAGCACCCACTTGAGGCACATCTGGTTGGCCAGTCCGTGCAGCGGGCCGGCCAGGCCGTTGAGGCCGGCGCTCACGGCGTAGTACGGGTCCGACAGCGCGCTGGCGACCGTGTGGCAACTGAACGCCGAGACGTTGCCGCCCTCGTGGTCATTGTGGAACAGCAGGTAGAGGCGCATCAGGTCGGCGAAGCTCTCGTCGTCCGTGATGCCGAGCATCTTGGCGTAGTTGCCGCCCCAGTCCAGGCCTTTGGTGTACGGAATGCGCGGGCCCTTCTTGTAGCGCAGCCGGTAAATGCCGGCGGCCAGCTCGGGCAGCCGGGCGAGCAGCGTCAGCGCGTCCTCGAGCACCGGCTGCCAGTACTCGGTTTTCTGGATCCCTTCCTCGTAGGCCTTGGCGAAGACGCTCTCGCGCTGCATAACCAGGATGCCGGTGTCGAACATGCACATCGGGTGCGAGTCCTCGGGCATCGCCTCGAGCACCTTCCAGACGTAGCCGGGCACGCCGGCGCGCTTGTCGTAGTCGTCGTGGAGCGACTTGAGCGCGGCTTTGTCTGGAATCTCGCCCGTCAGCAGCAGGTAGAAGCCTTCCTCGGGCAGCAGGTGCTTGATCTCGAGCAGCGGGTGGCCCCGGATGATCAGGCCCTTCTGGGGGTCGACGAACGAGGTGTCGCACACCAGACCCTTGATCCCGCGCATGCCGCCGTAGGCCTGCTTGACGGTGACCTCGGAGATGACCTTGTCCCCGTTCGCTTTGACGAGTGCCTTGACGTCGTCGCGAAGGCCGGGAATCTGCTTCGCGAGCGTTTCCTGGAGTGTAGCCATTGCCTCCTCCTCCTTGTGAATCCGTCGTGTCCCCGAATCGGTCGTCTTCTCAACGTGCCCTTGCACAAGCCCGTCGACGAGACCGGCTCGGCCGGATGGAGGTAAGCCATGACCCTGGTCACGCTGCTGACAGCGGCATCATAGTCAGGGACCGGCAGACCAGACCCATATAGCTTGTTCCGCCCGGCGTGCGTGTACGATGAAGCTTATCCCGCGTGCCGACCCAGGAGCTCGCGGGCTGCTTTGATCCCTTCGTCGAATGCGCGCGTGTTCAGTTCGACGGTTCCCTTTGGTGCTGCGTCGAGCACGGCGGCGCGGAGCGCCGGCTCGGTCACAAGCGACGACAACACCGACAGGGCACCGAGCGCCACCACGTTGGCGGTCACCTGGTGCCCCACGACGTTTCGAGCGATCTCGGTAAGCGGAAGGGAATGGGCCCCCTCGACGGGGCACTGCTTCACAAAAAGCGAGTCGGTCAGGAGCACGCCGCCCGGCTTGAGCTGCGGCGCGTAGAGCGTGCACGCCTGCTGCGTCATGCAGAGCATGAGGTCGAACGTGTCGGCCTCGGGATAGACGATCGGCTCGTCGCAGACGATCACGTCGGCCTTGCTCGCGCCGCCGCGCGCCTCGGGCCCGTAGCTCTGGGTTTGCGCGGCGTAGCGGCCGTCGTAGATCGACGCGGCGCGGCCGAAAATGACGCCGGCGAGGATCATGCCCTGGCCGCCGCTGCCGCTCAGGCGGATGGCCGCGGGCTCGGGAAGCGGCGGCGCCTCGGGCACCTCGGGCGGTGCGGCTGCCGGCTTGGCGGCCTCCTTTTCGGCTGCCGCCGACACGCGGTCCATGAGTTCCTGGTAGACGGCCGTGTACTCGGGCCGTGGGGCGTCTTTGAACACGCCGACGGGGTAGGCGCCCGCGGGGCGTTCGGCCTCGTCGAGCTTTTCCCACTTGCTGAGCGGGACGGCGTGCTCCTTCATCCACTGCATGAGGGCGATCGGCGTACGCAGCTTGTTGCGGCGGCCGTAGGTGGTGTGGCAGTTCGACATCACCTCGACGACCGAGAACCCGCGGTTCTGCACGGCCTGCTTGACGTACTGCGTGATGCGCGTCGGGTGATAGGCCGTGGTGCGCGCGACGTACGTGGCGCCCGCGCCGGTCACAAGCGCGGCGATGTCGAACGGCGGCTCGACGTGGCCGTGCGGCGCGGTCGAGGCTCTCGCGCCGATCGGCGTCGTGGGCGAGTACTGGCCGCCCGTCATGCCGTAGATGTAGTTGTTGACGATGATGGCGTTGATGTCGATGTTGCGGCGCGCGGCGTGGATCAGGTGGTTGCCGCCGATGGCCGAGGCATCGCCGTCGCCCATAACGACGAAGATGGTCAGCTCGGGGTTGGCGAGCTTGATGCCGGTCGCGGCGGGGATCGCGCGGCCGTGGGTGACGTGCAGTGTGTTGAAGTCGAGGTACGTCGGCATCCGGCCCGTGCAGCCGATGCCGGACATGAACATCACCTTGTCCTTGTCGAGGCCGAGCTCGTGGATGGCGAGCAAGACGGCCCCCTGGATGATGCCGAGGCCGCAGCCGGGGCACCAGACCGTCGGCAGCTTCTTGTGCGGCCGCAGGTAGGCGCGAACCGGCGCCAGCACGTCCTGCTTTTCCCTCTCGATCACGGGTCCGCCCATTGCCCCTAGTCCCCGCCGCCGAGAAGCGAGTGCGCCTTCTCGACGATCTCGTGCGGTGCCCAGATCTCGCTCGTGACCTTGGTCATCGAATGGACGCCGGCGCGCCCGCAGGCGGCGCGCTCGACCTCGCGCACGATCTGGCCCATGTTGAGCTCGGGCACGATGAGGTGCTCGACTTTCTCGGCCGCGTCGCGGATCACGGCGGTCGGGAACGGCCAGACGATCACCAACTTGATCATGCCGAGCTTGAGCCCCTCGGCGCGCGCCATGTCGACGGCGCCGCGCGCGGCGCGCGCCGACGAGCCGAAGGCGACGACGGCGAGCTCGGCGTCGTCCATCTTGTAGTGCTCGACGTCGCGCAGCGCCGGGATGTCCTCGTTGATCTTGCGGGCGTGGCGCCTGAGCAGCGCGTCGATCTCGTCGTAGCGCGCCGTCGGGAAGCCGGCCGTGTCGTGCGTCAGCCCCGTCGTGTGGTAGCGATACCCTTTGCCGTAGGCGACGAACGGCGGCACGTCGCCGAACTGGTCGTCATAGGGCAGGTACTGCTCGGGCGGGACCGTCGGCCCGCGGCGCTCGACGAGCTCGATCTCGCCGGGCGGCGGGATCTCGATCTTCTCGCGCATGTGGGCGCTCTCTTCCTCGAGCAGCAGCACGACGGGGGAACGGAACTGCTCGGCGAGGTTGAACGCCTTGATCGTGAGCGTGAACGATTCCTGGACCGACGCGGCGGTCAGGACAATGATCCGGTAGTCGCCGTGGCTGCCCCAGCGCGCCTGCATCACGTCGGCCTGGTGCGTCTGG
The DNA here is from genome assembly GCA_964449605.1 of uncultured Verrucomicrobiota bacterium. GTDB lineage: Bacteria > Auribacterota > JABMQX01 > JAFGEW01 > JAFGEW01 > CAYUZG01. The sequence goes on from CAYUZG010000095.1 coordinate 4,940, forward strand.
GTCGGCAGGCCGGTCGACGGGCCGCCGCGCTGGACGTTGACGATGACGCACGGCGCCTCGAGCATGGCGGCGAGGCCGATGTTCTCGACCATGAGCGAGAAGCCCGGGCCGCTCGTGGCCGTCATCGCTTTGGCGCCGGCCATCGAGGCGCCGACGAGCGTGGCCATCGAGGCGATCTCGTCCTCCATCTGGATGAACCGGCCGCCGCGCTTGGGAAGCTCTGCGGAGATGTACTCGGCGATCTCCGTCGAGGGCGTGATCGGGTAGCCGCCGAAAAACTGCAGGCCGGCCGCCAGCGCGCCGCGCGCACACGCCTCGTTGCCCTGGACGAAGACGACCTCGCGTTGGGCAGTGATCACTCTCGCGTCTTCCGCCGGGCGGCCCGGCGGCCTTCCGTCTGCTTATGCGGTCAGGAGTCGGCCTGCTTGCCCTCCTTCGGCTCGAGCAGGATCGCGTAGTCGGGGCAGTGCAGGGCGCAGATCTTACACTGGCTGCACGCCTCGGGAGCCTTGACGTAGACCCGGCCGGTCGGCTCGACGTCGAACACGCTCTTCGGGCACAGCTCGAAGCAAAGCTGACACTGCTTGCACCACGGCTCGTAGATGTCGACCGGGTGCGTGCGCATGTCGGCCACGCTCGGGAAGTGCTGGAGCTTGGCCGTGGCCTTTCTCGAGATGCCCGAGCGGTCCGGCACCGACTCCTCCTCCTGACGTGTCGTTTCCATCTGACGCATGGAGGGCGCAGTATAGCATCGGCCGACAAGGGGGCAACGTTTTTCGTTGAAAAACGCGCTCTTAGCGTTGAAACATGCCCGAACAGATGGGCGGTTCCGCACGCACGGGAGGTCGCATGGCCGAAGCTCGTCGGGTACGCGACAAACGCTGGCTCCGGCGCGCTGTGCAGCTCGCCGTCCTTGCGCTGTTCCTCGTCGTGCTCGTCAACGCGAGCGCGCCGATGAAGTTCCCCATCCCCGTCGACTTCTTTCTCGATCTGTCGCCGCTCAACGCACTCGTGACCGGCATTGCGGGCCGGGCGCTGTTCGCCGGCTGGTGGCTGGCGCTCATCGTGCTTCTGCTGACGCTGCCGTTGGGCCGGTACTTCTGTGGCTGGGTCTGCCCGCTGGGAACCACGCTCGACATCACCGACCGGATGCTCGGGCGGGCGCGGCGGAAGCAGCCGAAGGAGCTTGGCCGCAACATCCACCACGGCAAGTACTTCGTGCTGATCGCCCTCGCGGCGCTCGCGTTCTTCTCGGTCAATCTGGCGGGGTGGTTCGACCCGATGAGCTGGGCCACGCGCGTCTACGGCCTCGTGATCCATCCGGCCGCGTACCGGCTGGCCCACGCGGTCGGCCTGACGAAGGTCGGGTTCGTCGAGCGGTACGCGTTCCACCCACAGTCGCCGTACGGGACGTTCGCGCAGCCGCACTTCGACACCCAGGTGACGATCGCCGTCGTCTTTCTCGTGATCGTTCTGCTTGGCCTGATCCGGAAGCGGTTCTACTGCCGGGCGGTCTGCCCGCTCGGCGCGCTCTTCGCAATCGCAACGCGTTTCAGCCCGTTCCGGCGGAAAGTAAGCGATGCGTGCACCGAGTGCGGGAAGTGCGTGACCGACTGCAAGATGGGCGCGATCGGCCCCGACGGGAAAGGCAACCGCGCGGGCGAGTGTATCCTGTGCCTCGACTGCGAGGCGATCTGCCCCGCAGATGCAATCGCGTTCGACCCGCGCTACGTCAAGCGGCACCAGATGGCGCTCGTCACCAAGGCGCTGCCGACCGACTTCACGCGGCGCGAGCTGCTGTGGTCGGTCGTCGGGGGGATCGCGGCGGCGCCGCTGTTCCGGCTCGCGTTTGCGGCTGAGCAACCGGCGGTTGGCGAGGGCGTGGCGACGAACGAGCCGATGGCACGCGTGATCCGGCCCCCGGGCGTTCTCGGCGAGCGCGAGTTTCTCGCGGCGTGCGTCCGCTGCGGCGAGTGCATGAAGGTCTGCCCCGAGAACGCCATCCAGCCGCTGCTGTTCCAGCAGGGGCTCGAGTCGGTCTGGACGCCGACGCTCGTGCCGCGGATCGGCTACTGCGAGTACCAGGGCGACTGCCGGCTCTGCCTCGACGCGTGCCCGACGCGCGCGCTCGGCACGCTCACGGCCGAGGAGAAGAAGCGCTTCGTCCTCGGCAAGGCGCGCGTGGACCGCAACAAGTGCATCCCGTGGCGCTCGTGGGCCATCCATGGCGATGATGCGACCTGGAGTGATGAGTACAACTGCGGCGTCTGCGAGGAGCACTGCCCGTCACGCTCGACGGCCGACGGCGGCAAGGCGATCCGCTACGCGGACGCGCCCGGCCCCGAGGGCCAGGTGTTCCGCCGCGTCTACGTCGTCGAGGACGTGTGCGTCGGCTGCGGCCACTGCGAGCACGTCTGCCCCGTCGAGGGCGAGGCCGCCATCCGCGTCGCCCGCACCGCCCA
>CAYUZG010000096.1:0-7356 GCA_964449605.1 uncultured Verrucomicrobiota bacterium
ACGAGCTCCTCGCGGATCGCGTCGAGCGGCGGGTTCGTCACCTGCGCGAACAGCTGCTTGAAGTAGTCGTAGAGCAGCCGCGGCTTGTCCGACAGCACGGCGAGCGGCGTATCATTGCCCATCGAGCCGACCGGTTCCTTGCCCTTCTCGGCCATCGGCTCGAGGATGATCTTCAGATCCTCGTAGGTGTAGCCGAACGCGCGCTGCTGGGCGCGGAGCTCGACGGGCGGAATCTCGGGCGCGCTCGTCTGCTCGGGGAGCGCGCCTAGCTTCAGCAGGTTCTTGTTGAGCCACGCGCGGTACGGCTTTCGGGTGCACAGCTCGTGCTTGATTTCCTTGCCGTCGACGATGCGGCCCTGCTCCGTGTCGACGAGGAACATGCGCCCAGGCTGCAGCCGCCCCTTGAGCGCCACGTTCTCCGGCGCGATGTCGAGCACGCCCGTCTCCGACGACATCACCACGAGGCCGTCCTTGGTCACCAGGTAGCGCGACGGCCGCAGGCCGTTGCGGTCGAGCACCGCGCCGATGCACTTGCCGTCGGTGAACGGGATCGACGCCGGCCCGTCCCACGGCTCCATCAGGCACGAGTGGTACTCGTAGAACGCCCTTCGCTCGTCGGGCATCGTCTCGTGGTGTTCCCACGCCTCGGGGATCAGCATCATCACCGCGTGCGGCAGCGTGCGGCCCGTGTGGTAGAGGAGCTCGATCGCGTTGTCGAGAATGGCGGAATCGCTCGCGCCCGGCGTCACGATCGGGAACAGCTTCGGCATGTCGTCCCCGAACAGCGGGGATCGGAACAGGCCCTGCCGCGCCGTCATCCAGTTGATGTTGCCGCGCAGCGTGTTGATCTCGCCGTTGTGGCACAGGAACCGGAACGGCTGCGCGAGATCCCACGTCGGGAACGTGTTCGTGCTGTAGCGCTGGTGCACGAGGGCGATGCCCGTCGCCATGTCGGGGTCGCTCAGGTCGGGATAGAACGTCGTGATCTGCGTCGCGAGCAGCAGGCCCTTGTAGTTGATGCGGCGGCACGACAGCGTCGGGATGTAGAACATTTTCTTGTCCGGGAGGTCGGACTCGCGCGCCGCGCGCTCGAGCACCTTGCGGATCACGTACAGCTTGCGCTCGAACGCCGCCGCGTCCACGATCCCCTTGCCGCGTCCGACGAGCACCTGCCGGATGAACGGCTCGACCGCCTTCGCCGTCTCGCCGATCGGTGAGTTGTCCGTCGGCACGTCGCGCCAGCCGAGCAACTGCTGGCCCTCGGCGCGGACAACGTCCTCGACGAGCTTGACGCAGTACGCGCGCTGCTCGGCCTCCTGCGGCAGGAAGATCATCCCGACGCCGTACTCGCCCACGTCGGGCAAGCGAATCCCGAGTTCGCCGCACGTTTTGGCGAAGAACGCATGCGGAATCTGCATCAGGATGCCCGCGCCGTCGCCCGTCTTCGGGTCACTTCCGGCCGCGCCGCGGTGGGTCAGGTTCACGAGGATCTCGCGCGCCTTGACGAGAATATCGTGCGACGCCGCCCCGTCGAGCCGGCACACAAACCCGACGCCGCACGCATCCCGCTCATAGCGCGGATCGTACAGCCCCTGCGCCTCCGGCACGGCCCGTGCCGCGGGCACCCCCCGCTGTTTCTTGCCCAATCTCGTCAAGCTTGTCCTCACACTGTCGGGGCACACACTGCTTCTATACTGGAACGCACACTCGGCGCGAAACGAGCCCGTGGGGGCACACGCACGCGCAGGACGACCACAACACTCAGCAAGCTTCAGAGCGGCAGACCCAACTGCCCGGGGAGCACATCCTACCGGCCGCCCAGCCGGCCGTCAAGCGCTTTTCGGTTTGCCTCCGGTGGGCGCCTGCAAACGGCGTCGGCCGACGCGGCGTAGATCGTCCCGTCGGGGGCTTCGGCGAGGAAGTTCACGCCGGCATGGGGTGTGGCTGGCGGTTCATCGTCAGCGTTGTCTGGGGATTCGGGAAGCGCGTGGAACTCGACGACGCCGGCCAGGACGGCGACGAGGCCGCCGTTATTCGGCGCGAGCCAAAACGTGCCGTCTGATGCAGTAAGAGTCGAGGTGGGATACGAGCGCGAACGCTTCATCATCCAACTGACCGTGCTCAGCTCCTCGAGCTCAAACAGGTCGCCCTCGCGCGTCAGGACGCGGAGCGCCCCGGCATTGTCAAGGACCACGAGACGCTGACCGATGAAGATGGCGTCCGCAGGGAGTATCCAAGCCGAGCCGTCAGGTGCCCGCACCGCGTCATCGATGACCTTGCCCTTGAGCGCCTGCTTCACGTCCTCGATATCGACCAGCTCGCCGGTCGCCAGTTCGTATGCCTGTATGTTCACCGGCTCCGGACGCGGCCACGTGACGACAAGGAGCCTGTCGTCGCCCCACAGGACCGCGTGTTCTGCGCACCCCATCTCATTGTCCGATAACCCCTCGAGCTGGAACTGGCGCGGCACGATCGAGCTGTGCGGCGCCACCGTCAAAGCGATGTCGTCGTAGACAACGTACACAACGTCCTCGCGCTCGAGGAACGTGACGCTCCGCGGCTGCTTCGGCTCGGCCAGGCGTTTCCACTCTCCGTCATGGTAGACGTCGAGAAACCCCTTGCCGTATGCAAACAGCCGGCCGTCGCCCGCCACATACAGGCCCGCCGACGGGAACGCCCCAGCGTAGACGGTGCGCGGATCGAGCCAGGACGCGTGCGCATACTCGGTGACCGGCTGCACTTCGCCCTCGACGAGCTTGCATATCGTCGCCGGGTCGCCTTTCTTCGCGCCGCGTCCCTCATTCCAGTACACGCCATAGAAACCTCGCGCGCCGCCACCGAACAAGCAGTAGAAGAAATCGCCCTTCACCTCGTCGGCGTTCTTCGGCTCGTGCCATTTCGCGCCGTCCCACCAGAACAGCTTCCGCACCGGCTCCGACCAGACATGCGGCGCCGTGTTCGTCATCACCCACAGCGTCCCGCCCGAATCGACGCCCATCCCAGTGATCACGGCCTCGCCACGCGCCCGCGGCAGCCGCGGCAGCACCTGCCACGTCGCAGCCGTTTCCTCGGCCCCGCCCGCAAGCGCCAGGCAGCAACACACACACATCAGGGAGGTGAAGATCAACGTCGTCCTCATCGCATGGCCCTCTCTGCGCTCTACTTTCCCGACTCACCCTCTTAGATACAACGCTGGCCACGCGCGTTCCAGAAGAAGAGGGCGCAGAGCGATCAGCAGCAGCTTGTGCCTGGCTACAACCTTGCCTTGATCTTCTCGTGGATGAGGCGGGAGAGGTCCTCGTCGCCGAAGACGCCGACGCGGATGTGGATTTCGGTCACGTTGTCGCTGACGCGCTTGAGCGAGATGCCGATGTCGGTGCCGCGCGCGGTCTCGGCCGTGATCTTGCCGGAGTACGCATCCACCTCGGTGCTGATCAGCTTGAGCTGCAGGTCGTCGATCGCGGCCCGCGTGGCCGTGACGACGGCGCCGATCGGCGCCTCCTCGGTCGCCTCGAGCTCGCCGCGCATGTAGGCGATCGCGCCCGCGCCGGCCGCTGCGCCCGCGACGACCGCCCCGCAGCCAACAAGCGTCAGCAGTCCAAGCCCAAGAACAGGAAACACGTACCAGCGTCTCGCCTTCATGATTCGCGTCCTCCGCGTCAACGGCCCCTGTGCAGTTCTCTGGAACGATAGGAGCCAGAGCCTGCGCCGTCAAGCCTCCGGCGAGGCAACCGCACTTACCGCCGCTGCCAGGCCGCGGACGCCGTCGAGCTCGGCGTCGGGCAGCTCGTGAGGCGTGCGCGCTTCCTGATGCTTGTGCAGGCCAACCCGGATACGGATCGTCTTCATACCGAGCTGCTTGGCAGGCACCACGTCCTTGTCGATCCGGTCGCCGACCATGATGCACTCGTTCGGCTCGACGCCCACAGCGCGCGCGATCGCCTCGAGGTAGCGCGGATCGGGCTTCGTGATCTCGAAGTCGTCCTGTGTCAGGCGTGACGCGAAACAGTCGAGCAAGGCGTGACGGTCGAGCAGATCAAGGAGCTCCCGCCCGTACTGCCCAGCGATGACCAGTCTGAAATCGGCGCTCAGCGCGCGCAGCTCGTCGCCGATTCCGGCCATGAGCTTCAACGGTGGGCGACGCCTTCTTATCTCATCGACGTGAGCCGAGCAAAGCTTGCCGTACTGCGTGCGGTCGGGCCGCGTGTGCTTCCACAGGACGTAGTCCCGGACGCTGGGCGAGAAGGCGGCGACCGCCTCGGCGACGTCCGTCTCGTATGCTGCGCGATCGTACCCGGGCACGACCGCCCCGAGCAGACGGATGGTCGCACCGCCCCAGACACGCTCGGCCTCGGACTCGTCGAGAATCACACCACCGGCGTCGAGCAGGATCGTTGTGATGCCCACTTCCACCTCCCGACCCGGTTGCCGCGTGGTTTCGATCACGGCGTGACGCGCCGCCTCGCCGTGCGCTAGCCGTGTGTGCGTCGCGCGCTTGCCTCGACGCCCTTGAGGAACCGCAGCCCCTCGGTGAGCAACTCGTCGCTCGAGGGCGCAAGCTCGCGCCATATGCACGTGGCCGCCCGAAGTGAGTCGGCGATGTCAACGAACGCCTCCATTCCGACGAGGCCCGAGTAGCCCGACTCGGCCAGCGCGCTGAATACGCCGTCCCAGTCCACCGTGCCCGTGCCCGGCGTGCCGCGGTGGCTCTCGCTCAGATGCACGTGACAGAGGTGCGGCGCCGCCTTCAACGTCGCCTCGTGGAAGTCGTTCTCCTCGATGTTCATGTGGTACGTGTCCAGGTGGACGCGCACGTTCGGCTCGGCGATCATCTCGCGCAGCCGCAGCGCCTGCTCGCATGTGTTGACCAAGAACGTCTCGTAGCGGTTGACCGGCTCGAGGCCGATCGTGACGCCGAAGCCCTGCGCCGTCCGAGCCACCTGCCGAAGACACGTCGCCGCACGCTCGTAGTAGCGCTCGTCGGGCATCGCGTCAATCCGCCGTCCCAGGGCCGAATAGATGACGCCCGAGAACCCCGTGCCGCCCATCGCGGCCGTCGTCCTGACGCATTCCTCGAGGTAGGCGACCCCTCGCTGCCGCGTTTCGGCGTCCTCGGCCGTGACGTCCGTCTCGTCGCTCAGCACCGTCGAGGTGCAGACGCCGAGCCCCGCTGCCTCGCACCGCTCTTTGATCTTGAGCGGATGGATCCCGTCGAGCTCCATGAGCGGGATCTCGATCGCGTCGAAGCCGAGCCGCTTTGCCCTGTCAATCAGCTCGAGCGACTCATCGCGCCAGCTCGTCGTCCACGCATACGCATGCACCGCGTATTTGAGCGTCTCCATGACACACCTCCGTATGAGTCAACCCTGTGCTATGGACTGAACCGCCGCGCCTCGTCGAGCATGGCGAGGTAGGCGTCCGCCGGCACGTAGTTGGCGATGCTGTCGCCGCTGCCGAGGCAGTAGCCGACGCCCGGCATGCAGGCTTCGAGCGTCTCGCGCACGCGCGGGTCGAATGCGCTTTCCACAACGTGCGCCCTTGCACAACCCAAGAACGCCGAAGCCGCATTGGGAAGCATGCAGAAACGGAACGGGAACGGCAAGCCCCGGCTGACTGCCGATGCTTACCGTTCCCGATGTTCGGCCTATCGCACCCGGGGCCGGCGGCGGCCCCGGCTATCGATCGTACCTTTGGCGACTACCAGCGGTCGCGACGCGGCGGGCGTCCCCCGCCACCGCCGCCGCCGCCGCCGCCACGGCGCTCGGTGCGCTGGCGGGCCTCGTCGGCTTTGATCGTGCGGCCGTCGAGGTCGACGCCGTTGACGGCGGCGATCGCCGCGCGCGCTTCCTCGTCGTTCGGCATCTCGACGAAGCCGAAGCCGCGCGACCGGCCGGTTTCACGGTCCTTGATGACGTTGACAGACGAGATCTCGCCGTGCGGCTCAAACAGTGCACGGATCGCGTCCTCGTCAGTTGTGTAGCTCAGATTGCCTACGAAGATGTTCATCGACTGTCTCCTGAATCCTTGTTTCCTTGTCTGACCTGGTTTGTTCGTGTGTGTGCTCCGCGGCTCATTCCAACTACCGGGGCGGTGGACCAGGAGGAATCAAGTCGGAGACTTCGTCGGCATGACAGCACGTGAGAGGTATTCCTGACCGATTTCCGGGCCGCGACTGGTGTCGGATCGTGACGAGCTCTCTCGAGCACGCCCCGACCGGGAGCTTCCTTCCCTTGTTCCCTGCTTCCTTTCGTCCTTTGCTCCTTTCTGGTTCGATCGCTATGGTCACGCTCCGCTGGGCCGGGGCGCCGGGTGCCGGCAGAGGCCACCGGCGCTCGATCACCGCGTGCGTTCAACACCTGTTCCGTTCCTCGATCGGTCCGTTCCGCGGGGCTGATCGTGTCCGCCCCGTCGCGGACGACGCGTCGCAGACGACGCGCGCCTACCAGCGATCCTCGCGCGGCGGACGCTCGCCGCCGCCTTGCGTGTGCGCCTGGCTGACCTTGAGCGGCCGGCCTTCGAAGTCCGTGCCGTCAAGCGCCTCCAGCGCAGCCCGCCCCTCGTCGTCGTTCGGCATTTCGACGAACCCGAAGCCGCGCGAGCGGCCCGTCTGCCGCGATCCGATGACCTTGGCCGAGTTCACCTGGCCGTGCTGCTCGAACAGCGTCCGGAGCCCGTCATCCGTCGTGCTGTAGCTGAGGTTTCCCACGAAGATGTTCATCCGTTCGCCTCCACGTGGCGTATCCCGTGTTAGGTCCCAGCCAGGACATCCTCCGACAGGCGGCATTCTCCGAGGCTGTTGTCCGGCTGGAGTCGACCGTGAAGGCTTCGCGGAATGCCAGTGCGGAAGGACATGTACCAGGCCCGGACACGCGGCGGCCGCCATTGGGCCGGGTCCGCCTCGTCGTCCGGTACGTCGGCGTGGGCCTTGCTTCCTCTCTGTGTCGTTGCTCCGCGGGTAGGACTCGAACCTACGACAAGGTGGTTAACAGCCACCCGCTCTACCAACTGAGCTACCGCGGAACAGATCAAAACGCTTGCGTCCGGTCGCCTCGAGTCTAGTGCACCTTCGGGTAGCGCGGCATCCAGAAGTTCTTGCCGGAAAGGCTCGCGCTGAGCCGCTCAAGCCCATCGGGCTGCGGCCCAATCGTCAGGGGCATTACCTCAAGACTGCTCGTTACATACACGACAAGTCTCGAAATGCGCTCGAGCGCTTGCTCGAGACTTGATGCTCTCGCCACCAAACCGAGCTCGGGACAGGTGGCCTCAATCCCGCCGCTGTCGTGATCCGTCAGTTCGATGCTGATGTCCACACTCCGTCCCTTCTTCGCTCAGCACGAAGCCTGCCAAGCGCCAGAC
>CAYUZG010000097.1:0-2590 GCA_964449605.1 uncultured Verrucomicrobiota bacterium
CCGATCCCGCCGATCTCGGCGCAGAGCTGGGCCTCGTTCGCCACCGGCAAGAACCCGGCCAAGCACGGCTTCCTCGACTTCGTCGAGGTGACGCCCTATTCGTACAGCACGCGGTTCGTCAACTCGCGCATGCTCGGCGCCAAGACGCTCTGGCGCCTCCTGGGCGAAGCCGGCAGGACCGTCGGCGTCCTGAACGTCCCGGTCACCTACCCGCCCGAACCGGTCAATGGCTTCATGATCACCGGCTATCCGACGCCCGGTATAGCCTCGCCGTTCGTCCATCCGGCGGAGCTCAGGAGCGAGTTCCTCGGCGCGGTGCCCGGCTACCGGATCGAGTGCTCCGACGTCGAGCTGCCGCGCTTCTCGCGACGAGCCAAGCTCGACGTGTTCCTCGACAAGCTCCTCGACATGATGGACAACCGGCTCGCCGCCACGCGCTGGCTCTACGCGCGCTTCAAGCCGGACTTCTTCATGCCGACCTTCACCGCGTTCGACCGCGTGTGCCACTACTACTGGAAGTACATGGACCCCGCGTTGCGCGACCGGTTTAGTGACGAGGAGATCGAACGATACGGCGACGCCATCCTGCGCATCCACCAACGCCAAGACGAGATCATCGCCGAGCTCCTCGAGATGATCGAGCCGGGCACAAGCGTATTCATGCTGAGCGATCACGGGTTCGGCCCGTCGTACGATCGGCTCAACATCCACGGGTGGTTCGTCGAGAACGGCTACCTCGTCCCGAAACACGAAAAACGGAGGCTGATCTCGCGCGCCATCGACGCGGTCATCTCGAACGTCATCCGGTTTACGCCCGTCAACTTCCGCACCCGCATCAAGGAGCGCTTCCCCGCTGTGGCCGACCGCGCCATCTCGCGCGTCTTCTTTCACGACATCGACTGGACGCGCACGCGCGCCTACACCGTCGGCGAGTACCGCAGCATCTACATCAACCTCAAGGGACGGCAGCCCCAGGGCATTGTGTCGCCCGGCGCCGAGTACGAAGCGCTGCGCGACGAGCTGATCGAGAAGCTCTCGGCGCTCCGGGATCCGCGCTCGAACGAGCCGATCATCCAGCGCGTGTATCGACGAGAAGAGGTCTACAGCGGCGCGTTTCTTGAGCGGATGCCCGACCTCGTCATCGATTGGGAATACCGCTACTCGTTCAGCGTCGACTTCAGCACGGGTCCGCTTGTGTCGTCGGTCCTCGACGCGAAGCGCCTCCACTGGGCCAAGAGCGGGTATCATCGGCCGAACGGCATCTTTTTGGCACACGGGCCCGATATCGAGCGCGGCAAGCGCGTCGAAGGCGTCGTCATGGACGTGACGGCGACCATCCTGTACGCGATGGGCCTGCCGATCCCGCACGACATGGACGGCCACGTCATCACGGACGCCTTCACGCCCGAACGGATCGCATCCGCGCCGCCGCGGACGGCCGAGGCCGACACGAGCGCCGCCCCCGATTCCACCGAGGTCTACAGCCCCGACGAGGAGGCGGAAGTCACGAAGCGCCTGAGAGAGTTGGGATACCTCGAATGAGTGACGCCGACTCGACCCCAGCACGGCGACGTACGTGGCTGCTCATCCAGGTGCTCACGGGCGGCCTCATCGCCGTCGTGCTCCTTCTGCTCCTGTTCTGGCGAGTGGATTTCGGCGAGTTGTGGCGCGCGGTCTCGGTCATCAGCCCGTGGCACGTCGTTGCCGCCTCTCTCTGTCGCGCCGGCGCGATCGTGTTTCGGTCGGTTCGGTGGCAGCGGCTCGGTGTCGCCTACCAGCGCGCGACCACGCTCGATTGTCTGTCGGCCAACGCGACCGGCATGCTCATCGGCCTCGCCTTCCCCGGCCTGAACGAGTTCACGCGCACCTACGTGCTCAAGCGCCGGACGCAGGTTCCGTTCGGGTCAGTCCTCGGCGTGGTCATGGCCGAACGGCTCATCGACATGCTCCTTCTGCTCGCCGTCCTCGTGTTTGCTCTGCTGCTCGTTCCCGTCATCGAGTGGAGCGCTCTCGCCTCGGCGATTGCCGTGATCACCGCCGTGATCGCCGCGGGGCTGATCGTCGCGTTCATCCTGATGCGAAGACGATCAGCGGAACGGATCGGGCAGCTCGTGTCGCGGCTGTCGCCGGCGCTTGGCCGGCGCGTCGCCGCGTTTGCCGGCCACTTCGGCGACGGCTTGCGTCGCTTGGGCGGGCTCCCCGGACGCCGGATCGTTGAGGTTGGACTGCTCTCCGGGCTGCTGTGGGGCTCGAACGCCGCGTTCGCCTACATCGTCTTTCGCGCATTCGGCTCGCAGCTCGGGTTGGGCTTCGGTGCCGCGCTCTTCACGGTGGCACTGATCTACTTCGGCCTCATTATCCGGCTCACGCCGGCCGGCTTCGGCCAATACCACCTTGTCGCCTACCTCGCCCTCAGCGCGTTCGGCGCCGCCAGAGGTCTTGCCATAAGCGTCGCCGTCGTTCTGCACAGCATCATGCTGCTCGTGACCATTCTGCTCGGCGTGCCGTTCCTGTACCGGGAACATCTGGGGATTGCGCGCCTTGCGCGCGAGAAAGAAACAGCGAACGAAGCCGACGGGCTCTAGCCCGC
>CAYUZG010000097.1:2690-7329 GCA_964449605.1 uncultured Verrucomicrobiota bacterium
AAACGGGGGCTAGTCCCTCGTCTTGAGCCAGTCTGAGTGCTCGCGGAAGTAGCGTGCCGGAAAGACGATCTCCTGCAAGAATCCGACCGGCCAGGCAACGAGGATGATCGCGAGCGCAACCACCGAGCTCACCGCGCTCGCCGGCGACTTCGTCGTCGCCCAGGCGCCGATGAAGAGCCCGGCAAGCGCCGCCCCGGCCGCAATCGCCGCGTAGACGAGCACGATCGGCGCGAAGATCGCCAGCAAAACGATCGCCGCGATCGCGAGCGGCATCCAGGCAGCGACGAGCAGGTGGAACGGGTTGAGCATCTCCCAGGAGATCTTCGCGCATTGGCAGCGCGTGACGCCGAAGCGGTAGACTTGCCGCGCGAACCGTTTCGGCGACGGGCGCTTGTAGTGCCAGAGCTGCGAGTCCGGCACGTGCAGCAGCCGCCAGCCCTGCTTGCGAATGTGCCAGTTCATCTCGACGTCTTCACCCGCAACAAGGCCCGTCGCAAGCGGCATCGCCTGCTCGATCACCTCGCGACGGTAGATGCAGTTCGCGCCGGGAAGGTCGTTGACCTCGCGCACGCCCTTTACGGTGTCGGCCTGGCACGACATACCCCCCGCGACCGCGAGCGTGAACACCCATGCCACGCCGCGACCGAACCGCGTCTCGTCGGCGTGGACGAGTGTCGGCCCCGAGATGCCGCCGACGGTCGAGTCGTCGAAGTACTTGACCGCGTCGCGCAGCCACGCGCGATCCATCACGCAGTCGGCATCGCTGAAGGCGATCAGCTCGCCCTTGGAGCGCTCGAACCCGACGTGGCGCCCGTTCGCGACGTACAGCCCCTCGTTCGGCACGACGATCGCCCCGAAGCTCTCGGCCACCTCGCGCGTGCGGTCGGTCGACATCGCGTCGGCGATGATCACCTCGTACCGGTCGGCGGGATAATCGAGCGCCTTGAGGCTCTCGAGGCAGGCGCGGATGTTCGTCTCCTCGTTGCGGGCCGGAATGATGACCGAGAAGAAGGGCAGCTCGCCGGGTATGGTCATCCACCCGTTTCTCCCCCACGAGTCGCGCCGCGGCGCGCGCGCCTCCTCGCGGAGCCGGAGCGTCCGCACGATGCGCTGGAGCATGCCGAGCCCCCACGACCATACGCCCATCAACACGAAGAACGCGCCGGTGACCGGAAAGACCCACGGCACCTCGACGCGCCCTTCGACGACGAACTGCCACAGCCCTTTCCAGTTGATCGCGAGCCCAACGAGCGCCAGGATCGGCCCGGCGATGGTCAACACCCGCTGCGACAGCACGCCCCGGACGAACCACTCGATCGCCCGCGGCCGACGACGACGCACGTCGGGATTCATGAGCTCGGCGACCTGGTCGGCCACGATGCCCACGGTCATCACCGCCAGGCTCATCAGCATGACCACGACGACGGCGATCAGCCGGTAGACCATCCAGTCGGGCACCTGCCGATACGCGAAGTAGTATGCGACCGGCCGGACGAGCAGCACGGCTCCGATGCCGAGCGCGAGCGCGGCGATGTAAACGAAGAACCGCAGCGGCCGGGTGCTCAGGATGATGTCCATGATCACCTTGAGAAACCGGACGCCGCCTCGGATGAGGCTCAACTTCGACTCGGCGACCCGCCCCTTGTACGCGATCGGCACCTCGATCAGCTTCAGCGACCGGGACGAGACTGCCCTCGCCGTCATCGCCGGCGCGAAATGCTGGCCGTCGGGCAGCGGGTACAGCGTCCACAGAGCGCTCTTGCGGATCACGCGCATGTCGCTTGCGCTATCGGTGACCCGGGCCCGCGTCAGCGCGTTGATCAGCGCCGTGTAGATCCGATTGGCGAGCCGTTGGATCCGGGGCATCTCGCTTCCAGGCCCGAGCCGCGAGCCAAGCGCGACGTCCGCCCCCTCCGCAAGCAGCCTGTTGATGAGCGGGATGAAATCACCCGGGTCACACGCGCCGTTGACGTCCAGAAAAGACACCAGCGTCCCGCGCCCTTCCTCGAGCCCACGCTTGAGGGCCGCGCCGTAGCCCTGGCTCCCCCGGTAGCTGATGAGGCGAACGTCCCGGTACCCGCGGACAACCTCGGCCGTCCTGTCCCGGCTCCCGTCGTCCACAACAAGGATCTCGACCGCCTCGACCGCCGTCTCGGCCACGATCCGTTCCCGCTCGGCCAGACAGCGCTCGACGATCGGGCCGATCGCCTTCTCCTTGTTGTATGCTCGGATGACGATACTAAGCGTATGCACGTCGCCGTTCATGACGCTTGATTCTAGCCTCGCACCATCCCCAGTCAACGCGTTTGACGTAGCGAGCAACCGGCAAATCGGGCGCTTACTCTCAGCTTGAGACTTCGCTGAGGTTATCGGACATGCCTGGCCTCGGGTGAGGCACGATCCGTGCCAGGCTCCCTCCCAGGGGATGGACGCGATCGGATCGAGGTGCACGGGCGAGAGGCGTTGCTGTAATCGCTGCCGCACGCGCAGACTCCGTCGCGGCGCTGAAGCGGTTGCTCGCTGTTCTTCACGTCACGCATGAAGATACAGGCTCTTACTAGCGTCCAGAACGGGAATTGCGGCGGCCGTTGGATTGCACCTGGTTCACGCCACGAGTGATTCCTTACTCGCTGTGGCAAGCACGGCGCATGTTGGTACGCGTCTTGTTCTAGACGGCGTCGCCCGTTGGTTGGCGACCGGCGAACGGCGCCAGCCCGTGCACAGGTTGGGGAGGCCAGGTCTGCGCAGCATTCCTCCTCCGTTGTCTCGCCTGTGGGTTGAGCATGCTCTCACGCAACCAGGGAGCGTCGATCTCATTTGAGGACACGAAACGCAGACGAGTGCTCGCTGTCTGGGGCCGCGGTCGCCACCGAGCCGCCTGGGCCCACAACAGCGGCGGAACCGGCGATACAGAAGCTGATGAGCGACCTCGGTCGAATCCTGATCGTTGACGCCGACGAATCGTTCCGGCAGGCGACCGCCGACCTGCTGCGGAACAGCGGATACGCCTGCGACTGGGTGCCTGACGCGGAGGCCGCTCGCGACATGCTCGATGCGACCGCCTACTCGGCGCTCGTTGTCAACGCCGATATCGCTCGAGAGAACGACTTCGCCTTCATCCGCGCCCTGCCCGAGGCGTCCCCGGGCGCGCGCGCCATCCTGACGACCAGCTCGCCGGACGTCGGCACCGCCGCGGCAGCCATCGAGCTGCCGGTCGCCGCCTACCTGGTCAAGCCGGTTGATCCGGAAGTGTTTCTCTCGAAGGTGCACGCGGCCCTCCGGCACTCGTCGCTCCAGCACGCCGTCCACAGCCTTGGCGCCCGGCTCCAGGCCTGGGGCAACCAACTCGCCCAGCTTGAGCAGTCCGTACAATCCGATTCGGGGACCGGATCACCGGTGCCCATCGACCTTTTTCTCGACATGACGTTCAAGAACGTCTTCGAGGCCCTCGCCAACGTCCGGCAGCTCACCACCCGACTCGCCGGCATCGAGGGCGAACGAGCCGCCTGCCACCTGCTCGAGTGCCCACGCCTTTCAGCGCTCCGAGACGCACTGGCCGAAACGGTCGAGGTCCTCAAGGAAACCAAGGGCGCCTTCAAGTCCAAACGCCTCGGCGACCTCCGGAAAACCCTCGAGAAGCACCTCAACGGCGACGCCGCCCGCACGCCCTCCTGCTAATCCACTGCAGCCTTCCCTGGCCACTAATCGCGCCAAAGGCATTGAACCGCGCGCCGTCGGCCGAGTAGAATGTCAGGCGAAAACCGGCTGCGGATTGCACCTGATCCGGGCTCCGGAAGGCACCGACGGACGTGACCGACGCCAAAGAACTCCGGAAACGACTCGAGGCCCTCAACCGCGCGCCGCTCCGTCGAGCGCCGGCCAAGTCGACTGAGGCCGACGCGATCCGCAAGGACATCAGGCGGCGCACAAAGCCGTCGCCGCCCGTGCGGCCGATCGTCTACCGTCGGGATCTGCCCGAGCCGGGCGTTCGGCCGCTTCGTCAAAGGCCTCTTCCCGGCAAGCCGGTCCCGCTCGAAGAAGCTGTCGGCGGCGTCGTCGCCGAGTCGCCGCACGGCGCACAGGCCTACGTCATCACGCGCAGCATCCTGAGTGCCGGCGGCGAGCTGAGCCCGCTCAACGCGGCGTTCCGCGACGCACTGACAAGCAGCCAATCAGCGCTTCCGGAATGGATCGCCGCCGCGTGCAGTGCCGAGTCGATCGCGCCGGGCGACGTGGTGTTCTTCGATCTCGAGACGACGGGCCTGTCGTGCACGCCGATCTTTCTCGTCGGCGCGATGGGCTGGGAGGGCGACGGCCTTGTCGCCAGGCAGTTCCTCGCACGCAACTACTCGGAGGAACGGGCCATCCTCTCGCTGTTCCTCGAGTGGGCGGCGACCAAGAGGCTCCTCGTCTCCTTCAACGGCAAGAGCTTCGACCTGCCGATGGTGCGTGTGCGTGCCGCGGCGAACGGAATCCCGTTCTCGCTCAACGTGCCGCACTTCGACCTGCTGCACGTCGCGCGCCGCGCCTGGCACAGCACGCTCCCGAACCACAGGCTCCAGACGCTCGAGACCCATATCTGCGGCCGCGCCAGGCAGGGCGACATCCCGAGCTGGGAGATTCCCGAGGCGTACCACGC
>CAYUZG010000098.1:0-7303 GCA_964449605.1 uncultured Verrucomicrobiota bacterium
TCGGCCACGATCCCCGCGCCGGCCTGGACGTAGCACTTACCGTTCTTGATGACGATCGTGCGGATCGTGATGCACGTGTCGAGGTTGCCGTTGAAGCTGACGTAGCCGACGGCGCCCGCGTACGGGCCGCGGCGCGTCTTCTCGAGCTCTTCGATGATCTGCATCGCCCGGATCTTGGGCGCGCCGCTCACCGTGCCGGCGGGGAAGCTCGCCTTGAACACGTCGAACGCGCTCCGGCCTTCCTCGAGCGTGCCCTGGACGCCGCTGACGATGTGCATCACGTGGCTGTAGCGCTCGATCACCATGAGGTCGGGCACGTGGACGGTGCCGAACCGGCTCACGCGGCCGACGTCGTTGCGGCCGAGGTCGACGAGCATAATGTGTTCGGCCAGCTCCTTGGGGTCGGCGAGCAGCTCCTTCTCGAGCGCGGCGTCCTGCTCGGGCGTGGCGCCGCGCGGGCGGGTGCCGGCGATCGGGCGCACCTCGATCGTGCCGTCCTCGCACCGGACCATGATCTCGGGGCTGGCGCCGACGAGCGCGAGGCCGCCGGCCGCCGGGTCGCCGAACTTGAGGTAGTACATGTACGGCGACGGGTTGACGCTGCGCAGCGCGCGATAGACGTCGAACGGCGCCGACCGGCTCTCGACCTCGAACCGCTGGCTCAGCACGACCTGGAAGATGTCGCCCGCGCGGATGTACTCCTTGCTCTGCTCGACGATCGACTCGAACTCGGCCTGCTCGAACGTGGAGCGTACCGCGGCTGGCTCGCGCGCCTCGACGTGTTCGACCATCGTGTGCGGCGCCGGCTGGATGAGCCGGTTGACGAGCCGGTCGATCTTGCGGCACGCCGCTTCGTAGGCGGTCGCGGGGTCATCCTCGATGTGTGCGTTCGACACCACCCGAATCGTGTGGTTGATGTGGTCGAAGATGCAGATCGTGTCGGTGATCATGAACGCGAGCTCGGGCAGCTCGAGGTCGTCCGGGTTTCTTTGGGGGATGTCCTCGATGTACTGGATCACGTCGTAGGCGAAGGTGCCGACCGCCCCGCCGAAAAAGCGCGGCAGCTCGGGCAGTTCGACGACCCGGTAGCGGGCGAGGAGCTTCTCGAGCTCGTCGAGCGGGCTCCCGTCGCACGTGGTGGTGGTCGTGCGGCCGTCCTCGATGAGGGTCACCTCGCGGCCGCGCGCGCGGAAGATCACGCTCGGGCCCGAGCCGAGGAAGCTGTAGCGGGCGATCTTCTCGCCGCCCTCGACGCTCTCGAGCAAGAACCCATGATCGTGCCGGTCGATCTTGGCGAACGCCGACACGGGCGTTTCCATGTCGGCCATGAACTCACGGTAGACGGGCACAAGGTTGCCGCGCTTGGCAAGCTCGATGAATTGCTCTTTGTTCGGCGTGTACATCGGCGGCCCTAGTTGTCGCCGTCGGGCTGGGCCGTCTCAGCCGGGCCGTTCTCATCGGCGGGCGCCGTCTCGTTGTCGAACAGGCCGGTGACGGGCGTCGCTTCGAGCTCGACCGGTTCGAACTCGCCGAAGCCCTCGGGGAAACCGTCGATCGCCTCGGGCTTGCCCACCACGAGGATCGTCGCGCGGTCAGGATGGATGAGGCGCTTGGCGACGCGCACGAGGTCGGCCTTCGTCACGCCGCGGATGATGTCAAGGTAGCGCTCGAGGTAGTCGCCGGGCAGGCCCATCGCCTCGATCTCGACCTTCTGCTCGACGATCCACTGCGCGCTGCGGAACCGGAAGACGAACTGGTTCTCGATCGCGCGTTTGGCGCGCGCAAACTCCTCGTCGCTGACTTCCTCGCGCGTGACGCGCTCGAGCTCGTCGAGGATCATGACGATCGCCTGCTCGGTCATCTCGGTTCTCGTGAAGCAGTAGGCGAAGAAGATGCCCGTGTAGCGCGGCGCCAGGAAGTAGCTGCCGACGCTGTAGGCAAGCCCCGCCTTCGTGCGCACCTGCTCCATCAAGCGCGAGCCGAAGCCCCCGCCGCCGAGGATGTCGTTGAGCACGTAGGCGGCGTAGTAGTCGGGGTCGAGCCGGTCGATGCCGAGGTGGCCGAGGATGATGTTCGACTGCGGCAGGTCCTTGTCAACGAAGCTGAGCGAGCGGGCGAAGTCCGTCGGGATCGGCGGCGGCTCGGGGATGTCGAGCTCGGCCTTCGGCCAGTCGCCGAACGCGGCCTCGAGCTTGGCGAGCATCTCGTCGCGCTCGAAGTCGCCCGAGACGCCCATGATCGTGTTGTTCGGGTGGAAGAATCGCGCGTGGAACGCGACCAGGTCGTCGCGCGTGATCCGGGCCACGGTCTCGGGGTAGCCGATCACGCGCCGTGCGTAGGGGTGGTCGCCGTAGAGCAGCTCGCGGAACTCGCGGAACAGCATCTCCTGGGGGTCGTCGTTCTCGCGCAGGAACTCCTCGGCCAGCTCGGACTTGCGGAGCGCGATCTTCGCCTCGTCGAACCGGGGCCGGCGCACGACGTCGGCAAAGATCCCGAGGCCCGTGTCGAGGTCCTTGGTCAGCACGTCGAGGGTGGCGACGCCGCGTTCGCGCGAGATGTCGACCTCGACCTGTGCGGCGACGAACTCGAGCGTCTCGTTTACCTCGTCGGGCGTCATCGTCGTCGTGCCGCCGGTGCGCATCACGTCGCCCGTAAGCGCCGCCAGGCCGGCCTTGTCGGCCGGTTCGTAGATCTCGCCCGTGTCGGTGTGCGAGTAGACCTTCACGAGCGGGAGCGTGTGGTCCTCCATCAGGTAGACCACCAGGCCGTTGCCGAGCACAACGCGCTCGACTTCGGGCAGCTCGAACTCCAGGGGCTCGAACTCGAGCGTCCGCGGGTCGACCACCTTCGACCAGTCTGCCGCGCCGGCCGGCCGGCTCGTCTCCATCGCGCTCTCGGGGACCGGCTTGGCTGCGCCCGCCGTCGGCGCCGCGCCCGGGCGGTGCTCTGCGCACCCCAGGGCAAGCGCGAGGCCGATGCACGCAACGATGAGCAGAGTACCGGTACTCGTACGGGTCATTGTCCACCTCGTGGGATGGTCTCGGCTTGAGCGCCCGATCATCGTGGAGGGCCCTCGCGGTGTCAAGACGGAACATCGGCGTCGCGTGGCCGCGCGGATCATCATCGCGCGTGGCGTGCAGCGGTTTCGTCGAGGATGGCAACAAAAGCTTTGACACGCTTCGAGGCGCGGGCGTAGTCTCCGCTTCTGTCTTGACCCTTCGTGCAGGCGATCACGCGCGTTGTCCTGGTCGTGCGTGAGCTTCGCGCGGTTTGGGGGAAGCTCACTCCGGGAGAGGGGAGTCCGTCCGGGCTGAACCGATTTGTGCGCCCACGCTGGTGTCACTGCAACAGCCTGGCGCGACACAGGTTACGTAGCCGACCCCGGTCGCCGCGTGCGCGGTGACTGCCGCATGGCAGCCGGTGGCACACTCCTTGCAAAACTGGATGTTGGGGCGTTGTCCCCCCACCGGAAAGCATGAGGCTTTGTTCGGTAATATAAACAAACTCTAACAAATGGGAGAAGGCATTATGCTACGTCTCAGGATGTCACGCGCCGGCTTCACGCTGGTCGAGCTCCTCGTCGTGATCGCCATCATCGGGATTCTGGCCGGGATGCTCTTGCCGGCGTTGCAGCGCGCGCGCGAGTCGGCCCACCGCGCTTCGTGCCTGAGCAACCTCAAGCAGCTGGGGCTTGCCATGAAGCAGTACGCCCAGGACTTCAAGGATTCCTACCCGTGGAGCAGGGACGCGGCGAACGACCCGACGCACGAAGCCTGGAAGGCCCTCGGGATGATGTTCCCCAACTACTGCACGGGCTTTGCCAGCTACATCTGCCCCAGCTCGCGCGACCGGGGTCTCAAGGCGCCGCAGACCGAGGGCACCAGCAAGAACAAGGAGCCGCTCGATCCGTTCGGCGACCCCACGGTCGACGGCAACAAGGCCACCAGTTACGCCTACTGCTTCAACCAGAATAGCGGCGGCGATCCGCTGCCCTGGACGGAGCTTGCCAAGGCGAGCCTCCGGCTCGCTGCCGACAAGTGGGCCGGCCCCGGCAACCCAAGCGACAAAGACGTCGCCATGTTCAACCACAAGCGCGATGGCCGGAACGTGTTGTACCAGGACGGCCACGTCGAGTGGAAGGCCGGCACGAAGGATGGCCTCGACCCTGATCCGGACGACGACGCGGTCGGTCCCCCGACCTGGACCGGGTTCAAGGTGTTCTGGAGCGACCCGCCGTTCACCGTGCACGACTAGCCGAGCGTACTCGCTGCGAGACCTGTCGAGAGCACGACGGGGGATGGCCAGCAGCCATCCCCCGTTTCTGTGCCTGGATTCTGTACCGACCTTCCGAGCTGTTGTCACCCGGCACGCGGGTGCGGTATCGTGTCGCCGCACCGGCCGCCGGGTCTCGCCCGGCCAGCCACGAGCCGGGTGTGGTGGACGAACCAGGGTAGGGCCGAGCATGGCGCATGCGGGAAAGACAAGACTCGCCGACCGGGTGCTCGCGTTCGATTCGTCGGGCATCCGACGGGTGTTCGACCTGGCGCAGGAGCTGGAGGACCCGATCGACCTGAGCATCGGGCAGCCGGACTTCGACGTGCCGGCCGCGCTCAAGGACGAGGCGAAGCGCTGGCTCGACGCCGGCTTCAACAAGTACACGGTTACCCAGGGCATCGCCGAGCTCCGCGAGCGTGTCCGCGCCCGGTATGAGGCGGACGGCATCGAGGTCGGTGACGTCGTGATCACCTCCGGCGTCTCGGGCGGTCTCGTGCTCGTGCTGCTGGCGCTACTGAACCCGGGCGACGAGGCGCTCGTGCCCGATCCGTACTTCGTCATGTACAAGCACCTGACGAACCTGATCGGCGGCGTGCCGCGCCTCATCGACACCTACCCCGATTTCGTGCTGACGGCCGAGGCGGTCGAGGCGGCCGTGACGCCGCGCACGCGCCTGCTCTTCGTCAACTCGCCGGCGAACCCGACCGGCGCAACCCTCGACGAGCCGCAACTGCGCGCGATCGCCGCCGTGGCCGAGCGCCATGACCTGGTGGTCGTTTCCGACGAGATCTACGAGAGCTTCCAGTACGATTCGGCCCCCGTGAGCATCGCGCGGTTCTGGCCCAAGACCGTGATCCTCAACGGCCTGTCGAAGTCGCACGCCATGACCGGCTGGCGCCTCGGCTGGGCGGCCGGCCCGGCCGACATCATCCGCGAGATGATCAAGGTGCAGCAGTACTCGTTCGTCTGCGCGCCGTCGTTCGCGCAGAAGGCCGCGCTCAAGGCGTTCGACGAGCCGACCGACCAGGCACGCGACGCCTACCGCCGCAAGCGCGACATCATCTACGAGGGGCTCACGGAGCGCTTCCGAGTCGTCAGGCCGAGCGGCGCCTTTTACCTCTTCCCCGAGGCGCCCGGCGGCGACGGCGCCGCGTTCGCCGAGCTGGCGGTGCGGAACAACGTGCTCCTCGTGCCCGGCAACGTCTTCAGCGAGCGGAACACGCACTTCCGCATCTCGTTCGCCGCGCCCGACGAGACGCTGCGCCGGGGCGTCGAGGTGCTCAACTCGCTCGCGTAAACGGGGTTTCCCCGGGGGATCGGGATGGCAGGGAGAGAAACCGCATCAACATCGCGCCAGCAGCGCGCGTGGTACGCCGACGGGCTGCAGTTCGAGTGCACCGCCTGCGGCCACTGCTGCCGCTGGGGCGAGGGGTACGTGTGGGTCAGCGAACGCGAGATCCACGCGATGGCCGACCACCTCGGCCTCGACGTGGGCAGGTTCGCCCGCCAGTACGTCCGCCGCGTCGGCACCTGCTACAGCCTCAAGGAGCGGCCCGACTATCGCTGCGTATTGCTCGACGAGAACGAACGTTGCCGCGTCTACCCCGCCCGCCCGACGCAGTGCCGCACCTACCCTTTCTGGCGCGAGCACCTCGAGAGCGCCGAAGCCTGGCAGGCACTGGCCGGCGAGTGCCCCGGCCTCAACGCCGGCCGTCTCTACAGCGCCGGCGAGATCGACGCGCTCGCCCGCGAGGCCGACGAAGAGCTCCTCTAGCCCAAACACGGCTCACCTGACATGTGGTATGGGCCTCCGGCCCATGTTTCCCACGGGCAAGATGCCCGTGCCACCCGCGCACGATGTCACGTCTGTTGAGCAGGATATCCATATGGCGCACAAAAAGCTCACCAGTTGGCCCAGGATTTGCATATACGTGCGGCAAGGTCAGCGCGGCCCCCAATGGTCTCTGACGGCGGGAGCGCGCTGCCGGGCTGGATTCCATATCGGTGCCTGGTCCGACAGGCGAAAGGGGACAGGATGCCGCTTGTCCGGTCCTTCGATGCGCGACTCGTCAACCCGTTCATTCCCAGTGCAATGAACGCGGTCGGGACCCTGTGCGGCGTCGAGATGCAGCGCGGCGTGCCGTATGTAAAAAGCCCTGACCGGCCGCACTCCTACGACGTCTCGGGGGCCGTCAAGCTGACAGGCCGGATCACGGGCCTGGTGACGATCAACTTCACGCGCCCGGTCATCTGCTCGCTTATCACCAAGATGCGGGGTGAACCGGTCATGAAGGTTGACAAGGCTGTGCAGGAGGCCGTGGGCCAGATGGCCAGCACGATGGCCGAGTCGGCCAAGGAGCATATGGACGAGGCGGACAGAGACTTCAAGGTTTCTGGACCGATGGTTATCTCCAGCCGATTCCAGTCCCACAACTACCCGCTCGGCACCCCCTGCATCGTCGTGCCGTTCAAGACCGCTCCCGGCGAGTTCACGATCGAGGTCGCCGTCCGCGCTGCCGACTAAGTCCTGCCGGCCGCTCTCTCACGGTCAACATGCCACCGAGCGTGGTACCTGCCTCATGGGTGACGTCTCGGAATGCGTGTGCTATAACGCGCTCGTTGCTGTGTGATGGGCACGAGGGTGGCCGATGACGTTCGCACCGCCGAAAGGAACACGCGACTTCTACCCGGACGAGTGCCGGCGCCGCAATTGGCTGTTCGGCATCTGGCGCGAGGCCGCGCTGCGCTTCGGGTTCGAGGAGTACGACGGGCCCGTGCTCGAGACCGAGGAGCTGCTCACCTGCAAGGCGGGCGAGGAGATCGTCGAGCAGCTCTACGCGTTCGAGGACAAGGGCGCACGGCGCGTGGCGCTCCGGCCCGAGATGACGCCGACGCTCGCCCGGATGATCATCGCCAAGGGCGCCTCGCTCCCCAAACCGATCAAGTGGTTCTCGATCCCTCAGTGCTGGCGCTACGAGCGCATGCAGCGCGGCCGCGGCCGCGAGCACTACCAGTGGAACCTCGACGT
>CAYUZG010000099.1:0-7169 GCA_964449605.1 uncultured Verrucomicrobiota bacterium
TTCTTCTCGAAGCGGGCGTGGAAGAGGTTGAGGCAGACGGGGAGGAGGAGGAGGGTGATGAAGAGGGAGATGAACATGGTGAAGGCGGTCATGATTCCGAAGTAGTTTGTCGGATTGAAGTTGCCCAGCGCGAGGACGATGAAGGCGCACGAGAGAATCAGCACGGCGTACGAGATCGGCTGGCCGACGCTGAGCAGGGTGCGGTTGATGGCGGTGCCGAAGTCGCGCACGGCGGCGCGCTCGCGCCGGTAGCGATGCAGGAAATGGATGGCGGAATCGACGACGATGCCGATGGCGACGCTGGCGATCATGACGGTTGCGCCGTTGAGGGCGATGCCGACCCAGCCCATCATGCCGAGCGTGATGAGGACGGGCAGCATGGTCGGCACCATGCTGATAAGGCCGATCTTGATGGACCGGAACACGACGGCCATGACGATGGTGACGGCGACGAACGCGAGCACAATGCTGCGGATCTGGCCGCTCACGAGGGTGCCAACGACGTTGGCGTAGAGTTTTGTGCTGCCTGTGATGCGCACGTCGAGCGAGTTGTCGAAGAAGCGGCCCTTGGCCTCGTCGATCATCCGGCACGCATCGAGCAGGATGCGCGAGGTGACGTCGGTGAGCCGGATGTTGATGCGCGTCGAGGTGCGATCGGCGCTGACGAATAGCCGGGTGAGCTCGCGCGCCTTTGACAGGGCGGCGAGCATCTGGCGCGACGAGAGCCGGCCGTGCTTTTCGAGCTCGGCGCGGATGCGGTCGCGCTCGTCGTCGTAGTAGGGCGTGCAGATGACGGACGCCACGTGGTCGGTCTGCTCGGTCATGTAGTCGGCGAATTGCCGCACCTGGCGTTGGGTTTCGGGCGAGAGGATGTTCGGCTCGCGGCTGGTGACCATCACTTCGAGGCTGGTGATGCCGAGGCGTTTGTGGTCGAAGCTCTGGTACGCTTGCACGATCGGCTCGCGCGTCTTGAAGTAGCTGACGATGCGCGTCTCGACGCGCAGACGCGTGATGCCCAATATCGCGGCGGCGGCGACAACGGCGGCGATGATGAGCGTCGTCCACGGGTGTGTGACGCAGACGGTGCTGCACCGGCCGAGCAACCGGAGGACGGGGTGGCCGTCGCGTCGCGCTTTGCGCAGGCCCACGGGCGAGCCGAACGCGGCGAGGGCGATCGGCAGCAAGGCGAATGCGAAGACGAACGACAGCATCGTGCCGAGCGCGCCGAAGATGCCGAACGCCTGAATGGGATCGATCCGGTTCGCAGCGAGCGAGCCGAGGCCGATGGCGGTCGTGAGCGACGTGAGGAAGCACGGCTGCCCCATGCGCCACGCGGTGTTCAGCACGGCATCGTGCCCGGCGGCGCCGTCGCGGGCCTCTTCATTGTAGTAGACGAAGATGTGGACGGCGATAGTGACACAGACGGTAATCAGGACGGGCACCAAGATCGCGGTGACCAGATTCATCATGTAGCCGGCAAGAACGAAGACGCCGAAGGTCCAGGCAAGCGTCACCCACACGAGAACCATGATGACGGCAACGGTGCGGAGGCTGCGGAAGATACCGTAGACGGCGACGGCGGCGAGAAGCTGCGTGACGCCAAGGAAGATAAAGAGGTCGGACTTGATGATCCGGGCAAGCGACTCGCGCAGCACGGCGTTGCCGACGAGGCGGACCGTGTCGCCCTCCCCTACTTCGTCGTCGAGGATCGCGCGGACATCGTCGATCGTGCCGCGGGCGACGAGGTCCTCGTCGTCAAGCCCGTCGGCGAACGTGACGAACAGAACGGACGTCGTGTAGGGGCCTTGGCCCGCGCCGCCCTCGCGCGCGATGAGGTTTTCGCGCACGATGCGGTTGGCGGCCATCTGCTCGGCGAAGCGGCCAAGCGCGGCCGGCTCGACCGGGCCGTCGGCCAACAGGTCGGAGAGCTCGGCGAGCCGTCCGTCGGCGGTTGGGTAGGCAATCGTCGCGAGGCTGAGAACGCGGGCAATGTCTTGGTGCTGCTCGAGGCGGCGTGTGATCGCCAGCGTGCGGCGCAGGGCGGCCTCGTCGAAGCACGAGCCAGAACACTCGATGCCGACGGCGAGCATCGCGTCGCTGCCGAAGCGGTCGAGGAAGGCGTCGTAGCGGGCGCGGTCGGGGTCGTTCTTAAGGACGAACGCGCGCGTCGAGGCGTCGATCCGGATCCCCTCGGCGGGGAGGTGGAGGAATCGCGCGACCGGCTCGGGCAGGAGGCGCGCGCCAACCGCGAGCCCCATGTAGACGGTCCCGACGAGGATAACGACGAGCACGACGAGGCGATGGCGAAGACAGAAACGGCTGAAGCCGTGGAACGGCCCGCGCGGACCGCTGCGTTGAGGGAAGGGCTTATCGCTGTTTGCCACGTGTGCCCACAACCGGTGAATGAGTCGCTTCGGGATAGTATGGGCGCGGCCGTTCGCATGTCAAAGGCTTTGCTGACCGGCTCGATTGCGGGTTCTTCGGGCATTGCTGTCGCGCGGGGCCGCGTGACCGGGCTGCGGCGTATGTGCGCGCGGTGGCGCACACTGTGGCACGTTGGCACCGCTCGAGCACCACGGCCCTCGGCACAATGAACGGCTCGGGGGGCTGGGTACGAAAGAATCTCGGAGTTTGCCTCAGTTTTTGCTTGCAAAATCGGAAAGGAAATTGTGAATTGGATCGCGTGTTGGGTATGCTGAATTCGGACAGTGCGCATTATCAGGTTTCGTAACCGGGGAATGGAGGCGGCTCATGGCAAGGAAGAAGAGGAAAGCGTCGAAGAAGAAGCGCGGGCGGCGTCCGGGCATCGCCGGGATGAGCATCGCGCAGCTCGAGGCAGCAGTCGCCAGAAAGAAGGCGGGTGAGGCGCGGAAGCTGCGGGAGAAGCGTGCGAAGGTGGCGAAGAGCCTTGCGGCCCTTGACCGCGAGATCGCCGCGCTCGCGGGCCGAGCACCGGCGGCTCCCAAAAAACGAGTCGTGCGCAAGAAGCGTCGGGGCGGGCGCCCGAAGAAGAAGGTCGTCAGGAAGAAGCGCGGCCGGCGCAAGAAGGCGCGCACGAAGCGGGCCAAGAAGGCGGCCGGCAAGCGCATCCGCAGCACGTCGGCGCAGATTGCGCGCGTGCAGGCGTCCGTGCTCACGGCGCTGAAGGGGAAAAAGAACGGGCTGCTCAAGGTCCAGCTCGCGAAGGCCGTGCGCGCACGTCCGCAGGCGCTCAACACGGCGCTCAAGAAGCTCATCGTCGCCAGGAAGGTCAAGACGAAGGGCGTGACGCGCAATACGCGTTACCTGGCCGGGTAGGACGCGGCCGCGTAGGAACGCGGCCGCGTAGGAACGCGGGCGCCTTCTGCGCAGTACGAGAACCGGGGGAAGCTACCCCGACGAGATGGAACACGTCGAGAACGGGACGCCGCGATCTGGACGAAGCGCGTGGCGCGGGCGGTTGACCGCGCTCGTCCGGATTGCGGCGTCCGTCTTCTGTCTGCTCACGTTGGCCGCGTATCTTGGGCGAGCCGGGTGGGCGTTCGACGTCTGCAGCCACTTCCGCCTTCAGTATATGATCGCGCTCGCGATGTGTGCCAGCGTGCTCGCGGCGCTGCGCGACAGGGTGTTCTTGGCCGTCGCAGGGGCCTGCTTCATTGTGAACGCCGCCGAGATCGTTCCGTGGTACTTCGGCGCGGACGCGCCGCCGAGCGACGAGTCGCCGCACCTGACGCTGCTGTGCGCGAATGTGTGGAACTTCAACGACGACCACGACCGATTCCTGGTGCTGATCGAGGAACGCGACCCGGACATCGTGGTCGTGCTCGAGGCGACGGCGGCGTGGACAAAGGTGCTCGAGGCAATCGCGGCCGAGTACCCGCATTCTTTGGCGGAGATACACGAGCACCCGTTCGGCATTGCGATCTATAGCCGGCTGCCGCTCGAGGAGGCACGCATCGTGCGGTACGGGAGCGCGGACTTCCCGAGCATTGTGGCGAAGGTGGACGTGGGCGGCGAGACGGTCACGATACTCGCCACGCATCCCCTCCCCCCACGGCGGCCGAGGCTGTGGCGGATGCGGAATGAACAGCTCGCGGCGATCGCCGCCGCGCGCGACGAGCTCGGCGACCGGCTCATTGTGGCCGGCGACTTCAACGCGTCGCCGTTCTCGCCGTGCATGAAGCACTTCGTCGCGTCGATGCGCACGCCGGCGGCGAGGTTACGCTACGCGAGTAAGGGCTATGGGATCAAGCCGACATGGCCGACGTTCAACCGGCTGCTCTTTACGCCGCTCGACCACATCCTGGTGACCGACACGCTCGCGGTCACCGACTTCCGCACCGGCCCGCACATCGGCTCGGACCACCTGCCGGTCCAGGCGACAATCGCGCTTCGCCGATAGGCACCGTCACGGCGCCATCACGGAACTGGCCGGTGACTGCGGCACGAGGAGGCCGCGTTCGCATCCGCCCGAAACCTAGGTACTTGTCGATATCTACCTGGGTTTTGTGCCACATCGCGTGGTCAAGTGCAACCGAGGCACCAGCATTCCTGCCGACCCCGGCGCCGTTGCGGCCGGCGTTTGCCGAAGGCGCCGCGAGACCGCGAAAGACGCAGAGGGTGCCGCACGCAGCGGCGCCCTCCGGCAATCACACAGCGGCAGCGCCGGCCCGTGAATCCGGACCGGCGAATGCCATGTCTCTTATGATCTGCGCTTTCTCAGCAGAGCCAGGCCACCGATTATCAGCAGGGGCACCATCGCCGGTTCAGGAATCGTCGCGATCCAAGATGTGTTGTTGCCGTCAGGATCGTCGCCAACCCCCACGATGGTAAGGCCGTCCGCAGAAACAGCCATGGCACTGGTCAAGTGCCAGCCGGTCAGGTCAAGGCCGTGGTCATCGACCAGCACGTCACGGAGGTTCCGCAGGCCGTTGTCGGCATCCCAGATGAATGCCGTCCTTGTCAGGCTGTCGTATGCGCAACCGACCACGACCGAGCCGTCGGACGAGACGTCGTTCGCACCGCTCTCGAAAGACCCGCCGGGGAGGTCGCCGAGGCCGATCATGCCCCCTTCCGCGGTCCACATGAACGCTTCGTAACCCGAAGCTGAGGAGGCCTGGCCAACAACCACAGAGCCGTCGGCCGAGACGCCGTACCCGCGGCTAAAGCTGTCCCCGCCAGGCAGGTCGCCCAGGCCGAGAATGCCGCCTTCGGCTGTCCAGCGGAACGCCTCCTCACCCACTTCCGTGGTGCCATAGCCAACTACGACCGATCCGTCGGAAGACACGGCCTCCGCACGGCAGTAGTCGCCGCCGGTGAAGTCGCGCCCCAAGCCGACCATGCCGCCGTCGGCCGTCCAGCGGAACGCCTCCCACTCCCAGCCCGAGCCCAAGCGGCAATAACCGACAACGACTGAGCCGTCGGGCGAGACGTCGCACGCATAGCTGTCGACGTAGCCACCTGGAAGATAGCCAAGGCCTACCATGCCGCTGTCTTCGGTCCAGCGAAAGGCCTCGTAGTCACTCCAGCCCACGACGACAGAGCCATCGGCCGAGACGCCGTACGCGTCGCTGACGAAGTCCCCGCCGGGCAGGTCTCCCAAGCCAACGATGCCGGTGTTGGCTGTCCACCGGAACGCCTCGTACCCTGACCCTGACACACCGAAGCCGACAACCGTGGAGCCGTCGGACGACACGTCGTACGCATGGGTGTGGATGTCCCCGCCGGGCAGGTCGCCGAGGCCCTGGAAACTGGCGGCGTCTGACCGTAGAGGACAGGCGACCGCGATCAGGGCGAAGCCGAGTAGCAGCAGCCCAGTCTTGGAAGCAGTAGTCAACTTCATTCCCCCTTATCTCCGTTTGCGTGTTAGCTCCACCATCCAGGACATCGAGAGAGGGGATGCCGCCGCGGCACAGACGCACAAAGGCTTACATTGCGCGATCCAGCTTCTGCCGGATCACTACGAGCAGCGAGATGGCGAGCTGAATCCCCCGTTTCTCTCTCGAAGTATATGATCTCATAGCCGGGCACCACTTGTCAAGCGTAAGTCTGCGCAGTGCAGGTGGTTGAAAGGATTGAGCGTTGTGGCGCTGCGGCTGGGCGCCGGCTGTGCGATGATGTGAAGAGACGGGAATGCTGCCAAGGCGGGAGGCAGCTAAGACATCTGCACCTCACGCCTGGACCGTGAGGCGCGGTCGCTCGTCAGCGTTGCTTCGATGTCGTGCAGTGACGCGGGCGCGGCGCGGCGACCTGGATCGGCCGGTGGCAGCGATGCGGCGCGAAGCGATGGGGTTTGCGGGCCCACGTCCATCTGCACCGGCACCTGCATTTCCATTTGCATGGCTTGTGGTGGCCGTCGCAGGTGTCGGCCAGTGTGAGGATCTGCAAGGCGTCGCGGATGAGGACGTCGGCGATTTCCGGCGGGATCTTCTTGCCTTCGAGCGCTTGGACGTGGTGGATGAAGGCGCCGAGCTGGTGGATGGCGGGCCAGAGGTGGCCTGCTTCGAGCGACTGCATCGCGGAGTTGAGCCTCATGACGAGGTGGTTCTTCACTCTCTGGTTCAAGTCGGCCCGGGCGACGAAGACGAGCAGGTCTTTCAACTCGCTCATCATGGACCAGTACTTGTCGAGGCGCGCAGTGCGGTGCTCGTCGTGGCCGCACATGGGCCACGCGCTGTTGAAGCCCCCGGTGGAGCCCGTGTAGAGGGCCCTGGCAACGTTGTGGACGGTGAAGTAGAGGATGCCGTCGCTGCCGACAATGGGGGCGGAGGCAACGTCGCCCCCTGACTCTATGCGGTAGCGCGAGACGAACGTCCCACCCGGCGCGACGGTGTAGAGGTACCCCTCGCGCACACTGAAGTAGATGAGCCCGCTCGAGTCCACCGCAGGGGAGTTCCAGTTGGCGGTCACAGTCTCGCCGGGGTACCAGAAGTCCCACTTCCACGAGCCGTCGGGGTTGCGGGCGATCAGCGTGCCGGCGCAGTAATGGATCGCGCCCTCGTGCCCGATAGCGGGCGAGGAACGGATTACGTAGTCCTCCCACTTTCTCCACTTCGTGTCACCATCGGGGTACAGCGCGTAGAATGCGTAGTCGGCTCCGAAGTAGATCGTGCCGTCTTGGCCGATCGCCGGCGGACCCGTGACGGGTTCCGTTAGCTTGCGGACCCACTTGGCCTGCCCGTTGGTGTCGA
>CAYUZG010000100.1:0-7143 GCA_964449605.1 uncultured Verrucomicrobiota bacterium
CTCTGCGGGCTCTGCGCCTCTGCGAGAGCCGTTCTTCTTCCGCGCTTCCTCGACGAAGCCGGAGGCGAGGATGCCCGACGGGACGGCGAACAGGGCGACGCGCAGCAGCGACATGATGGCGCCGACGCCTTTGCCGAGCGCTGTGAGCGGCGCGGCCGTGCCGCTGGCGCCCGTGATGCTCGCGATCCCCCACCAGAGTGCGGCCGGGATGCTGCCAAAGACGTCTGGTTGCCGCTCCTTCTCGGCGAAGTAGATGAGGCTGGCGCCGATCACGAGCAGGATGACCATCCCGAACAGCACGATGGCCAGCTCGGCCTTCTTGCGCTTGACCACGTTGCCCAGCGTCCGCAGCGCGCCCGAGTACCGGCCGAGCTTGAGCAGCCGGAAAATGCGGAACAGCCGCAGCGCCCTCAAGAACCGCAGATCGACCGGCAGCAGCATCGGCAAGTAGAACGGCAGGATGGCCAACAGGTCGACGAGCGCCATGAACGTGACCAGGTACCGCATCCGGCCGAGTACGGGCCGGTTGTAGCGCTCATCGAGCGTGCACGTCCAGAGCCGCAGCGCGTACTCGATCGTGAAGAAGATGACCGAGTAGATCTCGAACGAGCGGAAGATCGAGCGCATCTCGGCCGAGAGGCCCTCGACCGTCTCGACGATCACAGCGACCACGTTCGTCAGGATCAGCGCCATCAGGAAGATGTCGACGGCCCGGCTGAGCCGGTCGCCGTCGACCGGGATGCTCAGGATGTAGAAGACGCGCTGCCTCAGGCCGCCGGATATGTGGAGCGCCGACAACATCGCCATGGCCCCCTGAACCGAACCAGACGAAAGGAGCATATTCCTTGCCAAGCGCCGCCC
Source organism: uncultured Verrucomicrobiota bacterium (assembly GCA_964449605.1). GTDB lineage: Bacteria > Auribacterota > JABMQX01 > JAFGEW01 > JAFGEW01 > CAYUZG01. The sequence goes on from CAYUZG010000100.1 coordinate 862, forward strand.
ATCCCTGGGCCGAGTGGCCGTGCGCTGCCCTGTCTGGTGGGATGCTGGCTTCTCTTGCAGACCAGACGCGAAAACTGGTATTGGGACGGGGGATTGGTAGTGAATCGCTGGGCGGTCGTCGAAGGTGGAGCATGGTCAACCTATACGAAAGACTTATCGGTCAGTTGGACACGCTAGTTCCATTCCTGGCTCTTGCCCACGAACAGGTATTCGAGGTGGTCCTGCAGGAGTATTCCCACTGGGTGTCAGCTGACGATCAGGAGGCGATACCCGACACATACGCAGTGTTCGAGAACCAGATCTCGCAAGCTGCGTTTCTGCTGGGATATTCGTACTTCGAAGCGTTCCTTGCTGATCTCATCCGACAGCTCTACGCACACAACCCCAACATGCTGCCAAGAGACAAGCAGCTTTCGTTCGCAGAGGTAGTGCGCTGCAGCGACTACGCTTCCGTGGTAGAGAGGATGATAGACAAGGAGATCCTGTCTGTGTTCTACAAGAGCATGGAAGAGGTGCTCGAGTACTTCCGGGACAAGCTCAGCATCAAATGGCCAGATGATCACCGCATGATAGAGGCATCACTTCTCCGCAACTGCCTCGTTCACACGATGGGTCGCGCTGACGCCAGGCTGGCACATGTTTCCCACTGGAAAGAGGGGCAAGCCATCGAGCTCACGCCTGAGGAAGTGCACGATTTCGGCGTGGAGGCCCGGGCTGTTGCCGGAGCTCTGTACGAGCAGGTTAGCAAACGCCTGAAGCAACACCACCAAGCCTCACGTTGACCATCGTGAATTCGACGCGAGAACGGGACGCGATGATGCTGGCAGTTGACATCGGTAACTCAAGCACGGCCGTCGGGCTGATGGTTGGAACGGAGGTGCGTGCCCACGCCGGTCTGCGCACCGACGCGGCGGCCGCGCCCGATACGATCTGGGCCAAGATAGCGAAGGGCCTTGGCGACAGGATCGACATCAAGGGCGCCATCGTCTGCTCGGTTGTGCCGAAGGCGACACAGGCGGTGTTGGAGGCGATTCGCACCGGCGCGGGCGTCGAGCCGATCGAGTTCACGGCCGAGACGCCGATCGGGATCACGAACCGCTACGAGCCGCCGTCCGACGTCGGCGCCGACCGGCTCGCCGACGCCTATGCGGCCTGGAAGCTCTATGGCCTGCCGGCCATCATCGTCGACATCGGCACCGGGCTGACCGTGGACTGCATCAACGAAAAGGCCGAGTATCTCGGCGGCGTGATCGCGCCCGGGATCGGCATCTCGCTCGACGCGCTCCACACCGGCGCGGCTCTGCTGCCGAAGGTCGAGCTCGAGCTGCCGCCGCGCGTGCTCGGCACCTCGACGGTCACCTCCATCCAGTCCGGCGTCACGCACGGTCATGCGCTCATGATCGCCGGCCTCGTCGACAAGCTGCGCGACGAGCTCGGCTTTGGCGCCGAGGCGCACGTGATCATCACCGGCGGCTACACGGCCATCCTCGGGCCCCAGATCAAGGCGGTCTCAACGCTCATCGATCCGCAGCTCACGCTGAAAGGCCTTGCCCTCATCCACCAGGCAATCGCCCGGGCGCACTGAGCCGCCCTGGTTCCTCCCGGTGTCCGCATCGTTCGAGGGAAACGGCCTTCCAGAACAAACGCTCGTTCAATGCAGGAACCGACTTCCTCACCTGGGTGTTGAACTGAGTGGCACGAGCAAGCCGAAACAACGTGGTCGCTCGACAGGGAGTCGAGCAGCCACATTAAAGAAGGCCGTTCCGTTCTTCGCGGAGCGGCCTTCTGGCTGCCTGAAGGAATCCAGGGCGAACGCGCGTCACCGCCGCCGTTGTTGACGGCGCCGTTCTCGCCGAAGTCGCAGTCCTCGATCGTGATCTCGGCGCTCGTCGTGCGCACAAACAGACCACCGCCACCGTTCGTTGTCGAGTAGGAGTCGCCGTACAGGAACGCGATGTCCCTGATCGTGACGTTCGCCCCCGTATCGACGATGCCCGACGTGTTGATGACCAGATTCGGTTGGCCGTCGGTGATCGCCGTCGAGCTGGCCCCCTCACCCACGATCGTGAGCGCGAAGTTCTCCGACGAGACCGGGGTGTAGGTGAGCGTGTTGACGCCGGTCGTCGCCAAGTTGTAGGTGCCGGCAGCGACGTTGATCGTGTCGTGCTCGCCGTTTGCCGCGGCCGTGTTCAGCACCTCCTGAAACTCCGTTGCGCTCGTGACGGTGAACGTGTCCGCCGCCCCGTCCAGGGCCAGGCAGAAGGCCGCCATCACGGCGGCAAACGACATCGTGCATCGGGAGTTGAACATGGCTGATCCCCCTCTCAACGGCCGGAGCAGGAACATGGTCTCCCGCCTCCGACAATGATGGGCTGCGACGCGGAACGCGGGCCGCTGCGCCTAGACCGCATACGACGAGCCCGAGAACCGGTCCGGCAGGTCGCGCCCTCTCTCTTGGCTGCGATTATACCCTTTTTCGCCCCAGTCTTCAAGGATTTGCATCGCCTGCGCGCGTGCCGAGAGGGGCGAAGCCCTGCCTGCGCCGCAAGGTGTCTGCCCCTCAACCTAGCTGTTATCAAGGTCTTATGAACTCGCCCTCGACCCGTCCGGCTCCTCTTTGACCCCGCGCAGGTGTGGTGTAGAATGCAGAATCGACATTGAGCTTTTCCCCTTGAAGGGGCGGTCCGTTCGACCGACGTTTTCAGGGGAACCACACGCACCACGCGCCGTTGAAATAAGTGATGACCGCGGAGAAGGCGACAGGACGGGACCTGACCGAGCTCTCTGACGAAGACCTCATGTGGCTGCTGCGCAAGGGCAACATGGAGGCGTTCGAGAGCCTGGCGCGTCGGTACGAGAAGAAGCTGCTGAACTTCCTCTACCGATTCGTCAACAGCAGGGAGCACGCCGAAGACCTGGTGCAAGGCACGCTGCTCAAGGTGTATCGCAACCGGCTCAAGTTCAAGAACCGGGGGAAGTTCTCGACGTGGATGTATACGATCGCGGCCAACCTGGCGCGCGACTACCTGCGCAAGAACCGCAAGTACCAGTTCGTCTCGCTCGACGAGCCGGTCGGAGAGAACTCGAACATCATCGACTTTTACCGCGAGCCGGACGAGCAGCGGATGACCTCGCTCGAGCACAAGGAGATGGGCCAGATCGTGCGGATGGCCATCGACCAGCTCCCGGCCGATCAGCGCATGGCCGTTCTGCTGAGCCACTTCGAGCACATGAGCTACGAGAACATCGCGCAGGTCCTGAACTGCCGGAAGGGTACCGTCAAGTCGAGGATCTTCCGGGCCAAGGCCCGGCTGAGACACTTACTAACCAACTACGTACTCGCAAAGGAAGGTGACGCAGCACATGAAGTGTCGCACGGTAGCCAAAGAGCTTCCGGCGTATCTGGCGAACGAGCTCTCTGATCGGGCACGCGCCCGAGTCGAGAGACACCTGAAGCACTGCGCCATGTGCACGGCCGAGCTGCGCGCACTGGAGCGGACCGACCAACTGCTGGGCACGCTCGACCACGTCGAGCCGAGGCGCGACATGGTCGCGCACGTGATGCGCCATATCGAACGCGAGCAGGAGACCGTCCCTGCCTTCAAACGTTTCCTTACTTCCCTGCGCGAGCGGCAGCCGCAGCTCCAGCACGCCGCCGCCTATATCCTGCTCGCGGGCGCATTGGTCCTGATGGCGTACAACTACCAGGCGCGGCGCCAGCCGCCGGCCACCCACACCGCCTCGGGCCTCACCGGACCGGACGGCAAGACGGCGGAGGTGGCCTCGCCCGATACGGAAGGAGCCCCTAAGGACAAGCCGTTCGTGACCATCCGCGTACCCAGGCGGATCCAGTTCCCGTCGATGGGCCGGCGCGACCCGAGACCGGTTGTCTTGACCGAGGACCAGATTGCGGAGATCAACCGCGAGTTCGAGCGGGCCCGCGCGGGGACGAGTGACGATGCCGGTGACGACGATACCGGTGGTCGGATACCTGAGATCGGCGCCGACGTCCGCCCGGTCGGAACACAGAGAGCCCCCGTACAGCCGCGAACCGAGTAAGGCGTCAGAAAGCCAAGCGCTCCGCTGCGGGTGAGGGCGCGCGCCTCACTCCGATTCGCGGAATCTGCTGCCCGGCCGCACGTTATATCTACCCTCGTAGGCCCCGTAAGTGCCGATTTCCGACGATGTTACTGTGAGGCAACGTTTTTTCTTGCACACCGGTCAACTCCGGGCTATATTCTCAGTGATTGTCATGGCAGATGTTGCCAGACGGAGACGCTGACAATCGTTGTGAGGGAACTTGGCAACGGAGCGCGGGGCGCCGCGGGCGTATCGCGCGTCACGAACCAACCGGGACCGGAGAAAGGCAGGAGGCCATGGAACCACGCGAAGAAGAAGTCAAAGTACTCGTCGTCGATGACAACAAGGATTTCACTGACTCGCTCGAGGCGCTCCTCAAGGAGAAGGGCTACGACGTGATGAGCGTCCAGGAGCCGGGAAAGGCCATCGAGGAGTTTCGGAAGAAGATCTATCAGGTCGTGCTGCTCGACCTGAAGATCCCGGGCATGTCGGGCGAGGAGCTCCTCAAGGAGTTCAAGCACATCGATTCCGACGCCTCGATCATCATCATGACCGCCTACCCATCGATCGAGTCGGCCGTCAGCACGATCAAGATGAACGCCGCCGCCTATCTGACGAAGCCGTTCGAGATCGACCAGTGCGTCCACGCGATCGGCGAGGCGATGGCCAGCCGCGGCATCGTGATCCCGCCGGAGCGCGAGATCCTCGGCGGCATCGGCGCGACGATCCGCGAGGTGCGCCGTGGCAAAAGCCTCACCCAGGGCCAGCTCGCCAACCGGACGAACCTGTCGCGCAGCCTGATCTCGCGCATCGAGTCCGGCTCGGCCGCACCGTCGATCCCGTCGCTCTACAAGATCGCCGTGGCGCTCAACGTGGCGATCGGCGACCTGTTCGAGAACGTGGTGACGACACACTAGAGAGACGTACTTGTCACAGCACGACCTTCCCGGGCCGTGCTGTGCCCCGACGCGATGGCGCGCTCGAACCGGGCGTCTTCAACGTGTTGCACCTGCTCGCCTGCATCCCTCGCGCCGAGCGCAGGGAAAATGGGGACAGGCAACTGGTCGCGGAGGTTTCACAGGGTCATTGCGGCTCAAGACAGGTGCCTGTCCCCATTTTTCCCGGTGGGCTGACGCGAATGAAGGCTCCATTGAATCAGTGCAATCCGTGATAATCTGTGGTTAGTCTCTTCCGCCAGGATGAACGCAAGCGGGTGCCTTGATCCCATGCGAGTGTGCGCTATCGACATCGGCAGCAACTCGGTCCGAACGATCGTGGCCGACGTCCAAGCGCCGTCGCGCGTTCGCGTGGTCCGCTACGACGGGCTCATCACGCGTCTCGGCGAGGGGTTCGGCGCATCGAGGACGCTTCGGCCCGACGCCATCAGCCGCACGGTGGACACGGTGTCGTCGTTCACCCAGGACGGCCGCGAACTCGGCGCCACCGCGTTCAAGCTCGTCGCCACAAGCGCGGCGCGCGACGCCGACAACGGCCGCGAGTTCCTGGACGCCGTTCGCGACGCGGCGGGCCACGCGCCCGAGATCGTGACGGGTGAACGTGAGGGCGAGCTCGTGCTGGCCGGCGTCATGACCGGCGGCCTCATGGGCAAGGGGCCGACGCTCGTCGTCGACGTCGGCGGCGGCAGCACGGAGCTCATCGCCTGCGCACCCGGCGAACCGCCCGCATACCGATCGGTGGAGGTCGGCGCCGTGCGGCTGACCGAGCAGTTCCTGAGGTCCGACCCGCCGACCGAAGACGAGGTGGACGCCGCGGCTCGCCGCGCAGCCGAGCAATTCCAGCCGGCCATCCGGGACATCGACGCGCGTGACCTCATCGGCCTCGGCGGCACGGTGACGACGATGGCGACCATGCTCCTCGATCTCGAGGAGTACGACGCGGCCAAGGTGCATGGCTACCGGCTCACGTCCGACGACGTCGAGAGCCTGCTCTCGGCGCTCGCCGCGCTTCCGCTTCACGAACGCAGGACGCTTCCCGGCTTGAGCCCTCGACGGGCCGACATCATCATCGGCGGCGTGTTGATCGTCCGCGCGGTGCTCGAGCTGATCGGGTGTGAGGTGATGCGCGTCAGCAGTACGGGCATCCTGCACGGCATCGCGCTCGCCGCCGCAAACGAAGGCGCCTCGCCTACCCCAGCGTGATCTCGCCCGAGGCGATCTTGCCGATGATCTCCGAGTAGAACCG
>CAYUZG010000101.1:0-7115 GCA_964449605.1 uncultured Verrucomicrobiota bacterium
AGATTCCGGATCGCCGGTTCGATTGCGACGACTGATCCCCGCGGGCCGACGAGCCGCGACGCAAGGATCGTGTAGTACCCCACGTTGGCACCGATATCCCAAAAAACCTGCCCGCGCTGGAGCACGTGCACCAGGGCCGAGGTCTGTTGAGGCTCGACTGCATTGACGTACACGGACGCGCCGCCTGCTTCCCCCGCGAGCGATCCCAGTACGAATCGCGCCCCACGCAAAGGCCCGCGGATAACACGGTACGGGAGTCGTGGGAGCAGTCTCCCACACAGCAAGCGCGCTGCGGCTCGAAGCATCTTGTTCATACTCCCGCCCCGTCGAGCAGTCGTCAGCCTGGAAGGGCTCGCCCAATGCTTTTCGAGTTGAACCTATGCCAAGCGTTCGCGCAAATAGGCGGCCGCCCACTTGTGCGTCGGCAGGTCGTTGAGCCAGTACATCTCATCGTTGGCGCGGTCGCCGTATTGCTCGGCGAGCTCGCCCCAGGTGACTTGCTCCAGAAGCTTGATACCTTGAGGGCGTGCCTCAAGATACGCTTCGAGCAGCGGCACAAAGCCGTCGTCGCCCAGCTTGCCGAGGCAGAACTGATCGGCCAGATGCGGCGCTGCGCCCATGATGCCTGCGCTGTCGCACGCGCCGCCGCAGAAGACGCGCAGGTCGCGATCGACCTGGAAGCCGAGCTTCTCGCACGCTCGATCGCTGGCGCGCCGTCCGGCCAGGTCGGCATTCTCCAGTATCCTCGCGACGGCTTCGCGCTCCTCGACGAGCGAAGTCCTTCGCTGCCTGAAGCTCTCGGGCAACCGCGCATACTGCTCCCGACGGACGCGCTTGGCGTCCCGGCCCCGCCCTTGCCACGAGAACGGATACCAACCGACCGCTGCCTCGCCCGACGGGTCCAATCCTTTTAGGTGCGAAACGGTCGCCTCGAGCTCGTCTGCGTTGTCGCCATGCAGGACGACGCCGGCACACCAGTCCATGCCGTAGCCCATCGCGCGCTGGATGGTCGCAACGACGCCCTTGAACGCGCCCGGCCGCCCCGCGAACGCGTCGTGTGTCGCCTCCAGCCCGTACGCCGTCAACTGCAGGTAGCTGATGCCCGTCTTCTTGAGCCGCTGCCAAACCTCCTCGGGCGCCTTGGCGAGGATCGAGCCGTTCGTGGCCAGGAACACGCCTTCCCACATCAGCCCCAGTTCGGCTGCTCGCTGGTAGATGTCGAGGAACTCAGGATGCGTCGTCGGCTCGTCGTAGACGAAGAAGCCGAGATGCGGGACGTGCTTCTTCACCTCCGCCAGCTTCTCCAGCACAAAGACCACCTGCTCGACGGGCACCCGCGGGTTCTTCGGGCTCCCTTCGGTCCAGCAGTGCCGGCACCGGTTCGTGCACCCCGTCGCGTGGATGTCGATCGAAAAGAGGCCTATATCCCTAAACATCGCTCGCTTCTCCGGCTGTGTGCTTCAGTGACCGCTCGACCCCCCCAGACGCACGGCCACGTCGGCGAAGGTGATGAACATCTATCACACTGGCACTCCCGATGCCAGGCGCGAGTGCGCATTCCTGACGGCGCCCCTTTTCGTTGACACCGTCGAGGAGACACCCCTAGTATCGGGGTCGGTAGTCCGAGCGTTCCTTGGATCTCCCCAAAGGAGAGGATCATGCCCCGACCGCTCACGGCGCCGGCTCTGGGTCGAGCCGGTGAGGCTCGCCTCCCCCGTTTCCTGGCGCTCTTGGTCCTGCTCGCGGTGTTGTTTGCAGCCGCGCCGCTCTTCGCGGGGACGTCTGCCGAGCCGAGCGCAGCCGAACCTGCGGCGACCGAGACGCCCAGCGAGGAACCGACCGCGCCGGCGGCTGCTCAAGCGGAGCAGCCCGAGCAGGAACAGCCGACGCTGTGGAAGATCATCAAGCTCGGCGGCTGGATGATGAACATCCTGTTCGCGCTCTCGGTCCTGACGATCGCGCTGATCGCCTTTTACTTCCTGAGCCTGTCGCCGTCGAACGTGACCCCGGCGCCGTTCATCGCCAAGGTCCGCAACATGCTCGAGAAGAAGCGGTTCAGCGAGGCGCAGATGTACTGCGAGCAGCACAAGAGCGCGATCTCGTCGATCATCCGCGCCGGGCTCGAAAACACCGCCAAGAAACGCGTCTTCCTGATCGAGGCGATGAACAGCGAGGGCTCGCGTCAAGCCTCCCGGCTCTGGCAGCAGATCTCGTACTTGGCCGACATCTCGGTCATCGCGCCGATGTGCGGCCTGCTCGGTACCGTGACCGGCATGCTGTGGACGTTCCGCAAGCTCGCCTTCGCCCGGGGCCTCGGCGCCGGCCAAATCAACCCGATCGAGCTCGCCGACGGCATCTTCCAGGCGATGATCACCACGGCGGCGGGCCTGATCATCGGCATCATCGCCACGGCGTTCTATGCCGTGTTCCGCGGCGCGGTCCAGCGCCTCACCGTCACGCTCGAGGAGACGAGCGACCGCGTGGCCGACCTGATCTCGCAAGCCGACTAACCCGCGAGGTGCATGATGCAGTTCGGGGAGAAGACAGGGGCGCAGAAGCCGCCGTTCCCGCTGGCGGCCATCATCGACATCCTGTTCCTTCTGCTGCTGTTCTTCATGCTCACGAGCCTCTACGCCCAGATGGAGGTCGAGCTCAACATCACGCTGCCGACGTCGAAGGAAGGCTCCGACATCGAGCGCGAGCCGACCGAGATCATCATCAACGTCAAGGCCGACGGCACGTACGTGATCAACCAGATCGCCTACACGGCCGACAAGGTGGACCAGATCCTCTACGACCTCGCCAGCAACTACCGCGGCCAGCACATCATCGTGCGCGGCGACAAGGAAGCCAAGTACGACTACATCATCACACTGCTCGACCTGTGCAAGAAGCACGACATCTGGAACGTCAGCTTCGCCTTGCGCAAGGCGGAAGCAGCGGCCGCCCCGGGCACCAGCGCGCCGTAGGTTGCCGCGAGTGAACCGAACGGGGCGTTCGGCGGTCTAACCAGAGCAGCAAGAACTGCAAGCGGGGGACGCACGCCGTGGGACATCGCCGACAGCTCGCCCTTGCCCTCCTCGCCATGCTGCTCGCCGCCGCGCCGGCGCTCGCAAGCGAGGACGACGCGGCCACGCGCCAGTACGATTTCGCCAACGGCCTCTATGTGCGCGGCGAGGCGTTCACGAGCCAGGCGGCCCAGCAGTACCGCATCTTCCTGCGCGACTACCCGGACGACGCGCGCTGCGACGAGGCCCTCTACCGGCTCGGCGAGTGCTATCGCAACGACGGCAAGCTCGACGAGGCGCTCAAGACGTTCCGCGAGCACGCCCGGCGCTTCCCGACGAGCACGAACGCCGACCGCACCGCGCTGCGCACGGGCCAGGTGCTCGATGAGCTCGGCAAGCACGCCGAGGCGATCGCCGTGTTCCGCGCCATCGGGCAGAGCGACGCCGCGGCCGAGTTCAAGCAGGCGGCCCGCTACCGGCTCGCCAAGGCGCTGCTCGACAACAACCAGACCGACGAGGCGCTCGATGCTTTCGGGGCGATCGCCGACTCCGAGAACGATCGCTTCCGGCCGTACGCGCTCTACCAGCTCGGCGTGGCGCACGCCGAACGCGGCGAGGACGACCCGGCCGTCAAGCGGTTGCGCGAACTGGCGCGGGTGAGCGTCGAGTTCGCGCCCGAGGCGCTGTTCCGCGTCGGCGAGATCGAGTTCAAGCGCGAGCGCTATACCGACGCGGCTGCCGCCTATCGTCAGGTGGCCGCCGGGCACGCCCGGTCCGACTACGCCGGCGCCGCCGCCTACGGCCTCGTGCAGAGCCTCGTGCGCGCAGGCCGTTACGAGGATGCGATCGCCGCATACCAGCAAGTCAGGGACCTCGTGCCGGAGCCGGTCCGGCCGCAGACGAGCTACCTCGTCGGGAACGCCCACTACGAGCTCGGCCGCTACGACACCGCCTTCAAGCTCTACGAGGCCGCTGCCCGCGGCGCGCCGCGAACCGAGCTGGGCGTCAAGGCCGAGCTCAAGATGGCCTGGTGCCGCTATTTCCTCAAAGACTTCGACGGGCTCGCCGCCGCCGCCACGACGTTCCTAAACGAGCACACGCGCCATCCCGACGCCGACACCGTCCACTACCTCGCCGGTGAGGCGCTCCTCCAGCTCAAGCGCCCGCAGGACGCCCTGCTGCATTACGAGACGATCCTCAACGACTTCGCCGGCTCGGCCGTCCTGGCCGAGGCCGAGTTCAAGATCGGCTGGTGCCTGTTCGAGCAGGAAAACTACGAGGCCGCCCGCACGAGGTTCCTCGCGTTCGCCGATGCCCGGCCCGACGACGCGCGTGCCGCCGAGGCGATCGCCCGGGCGGCCGAATGCTCGATCAAGCTCGTCAAGATGCACGACGCGGTCGCCGACTACCAACGCCTGCTGGACGGCTACCCGACGAGCACACTCGCCGAGGGCGCCCTGTACCAGCTCGGGCTGGCCTACGTCTCGCTCGACGAGCAGGACAAGGCGGTCGCCGCCTTCCTCGATTTCGTCGAGCGCTACCCCGAGTCGGTGCACGCTTCCGACGCCTATTACTGGATCGGCTCGCAGAAGCAGAAAGCAGGCGAGCTCGACGAGGCGATCGCCTACCTCGAGCGCTCGATCGAGACCGCCAAGGAAAGCGGCTTCGTCGAGCGCGCCAGCTACAAGCTGGCCGTCATCCGTCACGGGCGCGGCGAGTTCGACCGGGCGGCCGCCATCCTGCTCGCCATGCTCCGGAAGAACGAGAGCGCCGACGTGCCGGCCAAGACGCACCTGTGGGCCGCCGGCTACCTGCTCGAGCACGCCGACGGCGCGTCGGAGCACGCCGACGCGGCGTCGGGGCAGGTCGATGACGCCAAGTACCTGTACGAGGCCTTCTTCAAGAAATTCCCGGACGGGCCGGCGTATGAGGAGGCCCATTTCGGACTCGGCGAGTGCCTCGCACGCGGGGGGCAATGGGACAAGGCGCTCGACCACTACCGGAAGGCGATCGCGCACGGCGGCTCGCTCACGCTGCTGGCCAAGCTCCGTGCGGGCATCGCGCTCCACAAGCTCGGCAAGGACGATGAGGCTGTCGCCCTGCTGGGCGAGCTCCTGAAAGCGGAGGAGCCGGCCATCGAGGCCGAGGCTCTTTACTGGCTCGGCACGGTACACTTCTTGCAAGCACGCAAAGCGGCGGACGGCGCGAAGGCCGCCGAGCTCTACGGCAAGGCCAAAGACCAGTTCCTGCGTGTCGTCATCCTCTACGGCAACGCCGAGCGGCGGCCCGAGTGCATGCTCAGGACAGCCGAGTGTCATGCGGCCCTCGGGCAGCCCGACGAGGCCGACAAACAGTATCGAGAACTGATCGAGACGTATCCGGACTCGCCGTTCGCCGACGCGGCGCGCGAAGCCATCGGCCCCATCGACGAGCAGCCGGAAGCGCCGGCCGAGGCCGGAGACGACAAGGTCTCGCCGGCGAACGGCGAGGTTGAGCCATGAGACGCGTCCACGTGTACTTCGTCGTGATCGCGATCCTCATCTCCGCGTTCGTCCACCTCTTTCTGCTCAACGCCGCGTACCAGGTGACGCTCAAGCTCGGCCTGTTCAGCAATCCGACGGCCGAGACGATGTTCCACATCAGGACCGTCGAGCAGCCCAGACGCGACCTGCAGCAGCGCACGACGCTCAGCGACGAGGAAACCATCTCCTTCGAACACCCCGAGGAGACCGCCCCCCACTCCAAGGACGAGATGGAGGACCGCCGCAGGATGCTCGCCCAGCGCGGCCTGGTCTCGTTCGACGCCTCCGAGGCCGAGGTGGACGAGGCGCTCAGGAAGCTGTTCGAGGGCGAGACGCTCGAGCCGGACACCCGCCTCGAGCCGGAGGCGACCGCCCAAAAGACCGTCGCCCAGGAGGTCATCGCGATCGAGGAGGAGGTTGCCCGCGAACGCATCGACGTGCCGACCCGCACGATCAGCCGGCGCCCGGATCACGCGTGGGCCACGTCCGACGTCTACGTCCCCGACGAGGACGCCTCGCCCGGCGACGTGCTCGAGGCCATTGCCGCCGCCGGACGCGGCCGCGACGGCGCGCGAGAAGCGGAAGCGCCGGATACGCTCGGCCCGCAGGCCGAGAGTCTGATCGAGCAGGGCGGCGTCATCCCCACGATCATCAAGCCGCCCGAAGCGGTCGGCCCGGCCGAGATCGACGCGGCCGCGCTCGAGGACGTCGCGGCCGAGCCGGTCACCCTGCTGCGCAAGTACCCGCCGCTCGACGACTTGCTGACGGTCAAGATGCTCACCTACCACGCGCCCGACGAGCCCAACGCCCACTTCGTGGAAGACGGCTACTTCATGATCGTGATCGAGCCGCGACGCGAGCGGCAGGCGTTCGACGTGATCCCCAAGGACATCGTCTTCGTCATCGACACCTCGAGCAGCATCCGGCCCGACAAGCTCGAACGCTACGTCGAGGGCCTCCAGCGCAGCGTGGCCGCCCTCAACCCGCACGACCGCTTCAACGTCGTCGAGTTCAAGGCCGAGCCGCACCGCATGGCCGACAAGCTCGTTCCCGTGACCAAGCAAGGTCTCCGCGCCGCCAAGTACTTCCTTGACGGGCTCGGCTCGAGCGGCAACACGGACGTGTACAGCGCCGTCCAGGGCCTCGTCGGGCGGCGCCCGGACCCGGACCGACCGTACATGATCTTCCTGGTCACCGACGGGCGGGCCAACCGCGGCGTCGTCGAGGATCGCAACATCATCAACCAGGTCGCCGAGATCAACGATAACCGGGCGGCCGTCTACTCGTTCGCCGGCGGCGCGAAGGTCAACGAGTACCTGCTCGACCTGCTCAGCTACCGCAACAAGGGCGAGTCGCGGTTCGAGCGCTCGAACGGCGCGATCGCCGACTCGCTCGCCGCCTTCTACGACGAGGTGAGCGACCCGATCCTGCTCAACCTCCGCTTCCAGGTCGGCACGGTGAGCGAGGCCGACGTCTACCCGAAGGTGCTGCCCGACTTCTTCCTCAAGAGCCGGATCACCATCTGCGGCCGCTACCGCGACGAGGCCGAGTTCAGCATGCAGATCCTGGGCGAGGTCGGCGGCGT
>CAYUZG010000102.1:0-7080 GCA_964449605.1 uncultured Verrucomicrobiota bacterium
GGGTCGCCCCCGGCCCGCCGAAGCGCCGGAGGCGCGATAGGCAAAGCTGGGAACCTGCGCACGGCCGGCCGTGATGTAGGGCGGGTCGCCCCCGGCCCGCCGAAGCGCCGGAGGCGCGATAGGCAAAGCTGGGAACCCCCACTAAGGAAGGGCTATTCGTCCGCCGTTTCCTTCTCGTCGTCGTCCGCGTCGGCGGGCTCTTCGGGCAGGGCGGTGATGATGATCTCGACCTTCGTGCCCTCGGGCGGAACGACCTCCTCGTAGACGCCGAAGACGGTGTCGTCCTCCACCTCGGGGATCGGCAGCTCGACGAGCGTGCTCGGGTCGATGTAAAGGTTGACGATCGTGCCGGTGGTCTGGGCCAGGAACCGGCCCATGTGGAACATGCTGCCCGTGTACGTCCAGTGCGTCTCGCGCATCGGGGCCTGTCGTTTGTGGTTCCAGATCCAGGCCTCGGGCTGGATCGTCTCGGTCTTGCCCTCCTCGTCGGTGTACTTCACCTCGATCTCGACCGGGCTGCCGACCGGGATGTCGGGATCGCCGACGCCGGCGCGCGCCTTGCCGCCGCGGCAGTCGAGGAGCCGGAAGGCGACGTTGAGGTAGGTGGGGCTGATCGTGGTGCGGAACAGCGATTCGTGTGTCTTGCCGTACTCGGTGCAGATGAGCACCTCGAGCGGCAGCTCCTTGTTGGTCTGGTTGACGACGGCGGCGAACCGGATCTGCTTCGCCTCGGTGTCGATCGTGATGCCGTCGAGCACGTAGGTGTGTTCGGCCGTCTTCTTGATCGGCGCCTCGTCCATCTGCGCGTCGTAGGCCTCGTCGGCCAGGCGTTCCTCGTCGGTCAGCTCGTGCCCGGCCGCCTCGTCGTTGGCGGGCTGCGGCTGCTGGCCGCCGCACGGGCACCAGAAGGCGGCCGCCGCGACGAGACACACGCTCCAGGCAAGCGTCCTATTCATCGGGTGCGTCTCCCACGTCGGGGTTGACGCGGTCGGTGGCCGCGCCCTCGGTGATGGTCAGGCCGCGCTTGGCCGCAAGGCGGCGCAGCTTGCGCACCTGTTCGAGGTCGCCGATGAGCACGAGCACGTCGCCGGCCTTGAGCTGCTGGGTGCCGCTCGGGTTGAACGTGTACCTGCTGCTCTCGCTGTCGCGCACGGCGACGATGATGGCGCCCGTCTTGCGGCCGACGTCGGCCTCGGCGATCGTCCGGCCGGCGAACTCGCTGTCGTCCTGGATCGTCGCCTCCTCGAAGCGCAGCGTATTGCGCGGGTCGCGCATCATGATGTCGAGGAAGGTGACCACGTTGGGCCGGAGCATCTCGCTCGCCATGCGCAGGCCGCCGATGTTGTTCGGGCTGATCACGGAGTTGGCGCCGACCTTGATCAGCTTGGACGGTGTGCCTTCCTCGATCGCGCGCGAGACGATGCGCATCGTCTTGTTCAAGCCGCGCGCGGTGAGCACGACGAACAGGTTCGACTTGTCGTCGGGCAGACAGGCGACCAGCCCCCTGGCGCGCTCGACGCCTGCGTGCAGCAGGAGTTCCTCATCGGTCGCGTCGCCAACGATGTAGCAGATCTCACGTCCGGCCAGCAGCCGTTCGACGCGCTCCTTGTCGGCCTCGATCACGACGAACGGGACCTCCATCTTCTCAAGTTCGTCGATCACGTGGCGGCCTGTCTCGCCGGAGCCGCACACGATGTAGTGCTCGTCGAGGCGGTCAATGCGCTTCTGCATCTTCTTCCTCCGCAAGAGCTGGTAGAGGTAGCCTTCGAGAATGAAGCCGGTCAGCGAGGCGGTCACGAGCACGAAGCTCGTCATGCCCGCGATGATGAACCCGATCGTAAAAACCTGGCCGACCCGGTTGCCGGTCATCTCGATCGCTTCTTCGTAGCCGACGCCGAACACGGTGATGATCGCCATGTAGAAGGCGGTCAGCGGATCGTGGTCCTGGCCGAGGACGATGTAGCCGGCGAACCCGATGAGCAGAATGATGAGAAACACACTGATCGAGAGCACGAGCAGCTTCTGCAAGCTCATCGGCGCCACTCCTGACGGTGTCAGCGCAGCATCGCCCAGAACTCGTCCTCGGTCAAGAGCCGGATGCCGAGCGCGTTCGCCTTGTCGCGCTTCGAGCCGGGGCTCTCGCCGACGAGCACGTAGTCGGTCTTGGCGCTCACGCTGCCGCTCACCCGGCCGCCGTTGGCCTTGATCACGGCCTCGAACTCGGCGCGCGGCCGGCTCAGCGTGCCGGTGATGACGACCGTCTTGCCGGCGAGCGCGTCGCCGGCCGCCTTCCGCTTGGGGGCGCGCATCATAACGCCCGCGGCCCGCAGCTTGTCGATCACGGCGCGGTTGCGCTTGCTGTGGAGGAACTTGACCACGCTGTCGGCCGTCGTGGGCCCGATCTCGTCGAGCGCCTCGAGCTCGTCGGTCGAGGCGGCCATGAGCGCGTCGAGCGAGCCGAACGCGCCGGCCAGGATCTCGGCGGCCCGCGTGCCGACGTACGGGATGCCGAGCGCGAAGATGAGCCGGTCGAGCGGACGCGTTCTGCTCGCCTCGATCGCCTTGACGAGATTGCCGGCGCTCGTGGCGCCCATCCGCTCGAGCGCGGCGAGCTGCTCGGCCTCGAGCGAGTAGAGGTCGCCGTAATCGGCGACGAGGCCGTGCTCGAGCAGTTGGTCGATGAGCTTCTCGCCGAGCCCATCGACGTCCATCGCGCCGCGCGCGGCGAAGTGGCCGAGCTGTCGTTTGACCTGCGCGGGGCAAGCGACGTTCGTGCAGCGCGCGGCCACCTCGTCCTCGAGCCGCTCGACAGGCGCGCCGCACGCGGGGCAGTTCGCCGGCATGTGGAAGCGCTTCTCCTTGCCCGTGCGCTTGTCGGTGATGACCTTGACGACCTTCGGGATGATGTCGCCGCCCTTTTCCATCAGCACGGTGTCGCCGACGCGGATGTCCTTGCGTCTAACCTCGTCCTCGTTGTGGAGCGTGGCGCGGCTCACCGTCGTGCCGGCGAGCTGGACGGGCTCGACGACGGCGACGGGCGTCAGCGTGCCCGTGCGGCCGACCTGGACAAGGATTTCCTTGAGCCGCGTTGTGGCCTGCTCGGCGGGGAACTTGTAGGCGATCGCCCAGCGCGGCGCCTTCGACGTGGCGCCGAGCACGCCGTGCCAGTCGCGCCGGTTCACTTTGATGACCATGCCGTCGATCACGAACGGGAGCTCGTCGCGCCGGGCCTGCCACTCGTCGCAGAGCGCCAGCACGGCCTCGACGCCGCGGCGGACGGTGGCGTGGCGCAGCGTCTTGAATCCGAACCGGCCGAGCGTGTCGATCAGCTCCTGCTGCGTGGCGAACTCGATCCCCGCGTGCTCGCCGACGCCGTGGACGACGAGGTCGAGGTGGCGCTCGGCGGCCGTGCGCGGGTCGAGCAGCTTGAGCGTGCCGGCGGCCGTGTTGCGCGGGTTGGCGAACGGCTGGAGGCCGGCCTGGAGCTGCGCCTCGTTGACGCGCTCGAATTCGGCGCGCGTCATGTGGACCTCGCCGCGCACCTCGAGCAGTGGCGGCGCATCCTTGGGCAGCGTGAGCGGCACCGACGGGATCGTGCGCAGGTTGTGAGTGACGTCCTCGCCCGTGCGGCCGTCGCCGCGCGTGGTGCCGACGACGAGCCGGCCATGCTCGTAGCGCAGGCCGACGGCGGCACCGTCGACCTTGAACTCGACCTCGTAATCGACCGGCTGGGTTGTTTCGAGGCCCTTCCGCACACGTTCGTCGAAGGCGCGCAGCTCGTCCTGCGAGTACGTGTTGTCGAGGCTCAGCATCGGCACGCTGTAGCGGACCTTCCTGAGCGCGCTGACCGGCTCGGCGCCGACGCGTTGGGTGGGCGAGTCGGGGGTGACCAGCTCTGGGTGAGCCTGCTCGAGCTCGATGAGCTCGCGCACGAGAGCGTCGTACTCAGCGTCGGAGATCTCGGGGTTGTCCTCGACGTAGTACTTCCGGTTGTGGTGGCGGATTCGGGCGCGCAGCTCGTCAATCCGTTTGCGGACATCCCGCTTCGCCATGGTCGGGCGGCTCCATCGAGTTGGCCGTGCGTTGGCGGCGCGGGCGCCACACGTACAGCGCCACGAGCCCGCCGACGACGGCCCCGACCGCGTTCGCGATCGCATCACCCAGCTCGGTGGTGCGACCGCCGAGCAGCCTCTGCCAGTTCTCGAGCAGGGCGCCGTAGACGATGGCCGCCCCGATCGCGGCGAGGGCGAAAACACGCCGGCGTCCCAACCGCGACGTGGCTCGCACGGCCAGGCCGGCGAGCACCGCGTAGGCGAGGCCGTGAGCGATCTTATCGGCCCCGACGGGGAAGTCAAGCCCGGGGCCCCGGGGGAGCGGGATGCTCGAGCCGACGAAGACGAGGGCGGCCCACACGAGAAGGCTCGGCCAGGGCCGAAGCACGATGGACGCGGTGCGCGCGAGCGTCTTCACTTGCCGAGCGCCAGGCGCATGGCGAGCACGTTCGGCAGGCCTGCGTCGAGGATCTTCTGCTGCGTCGTGCTGACGTCGTACGGGACGCGTCTGAAGTGGATCACGTTGTCGACCATGTTGTAGACGGCGTAGGAGGCGGCCGGGTTGTTGTCGCGCGGCTGGCCGACGCTGCCGACGTTGACCACGTAGCGGTGGCCGGCCTGGATGCGGAGCCGGCTGCCGCGGCTCAGCGTGATCATGTCGCCGGCGATGAACACGCCCGGGATGTGCGAGTGGCCGATGAAGCAGATGGTGTCGCGCTGGTGCAGGAAGTGCTCTTCGGCCTCGTGGGCGTTGAAGATGTAGCCCCACTGCTCGGGCTTGTTCAGGGTGCCGTGGACGAGCGTGAAGCTCTCGATGCGGGTCACGTACGGGAGCCCGCGCAGATACTCGAGCGCGTCGTCGTCGAGCTGCTGCGCCGTCCACTCGACGGCCGAGCGCGCGGGCAAGTTGAAGTTCTCCGCGTCCGTGATGCCCACGACGGCCGCGTCGTGGTTGCCCATGACGCAGGGAATGTCGAGCTCACGCACCCTCGCGATCACCGCGGCCGGCTCGGCATTGTATCCGACGAGGTCGCCACCGCAGATGATGCTGTCGACGCCGTCGGCCGCGATCGACGCCAGCACCGCGTCGAGCGCGGGCATGTTCGCGTGAAGATCGCTTATCACGGCGATTTTCATGGAGGCGCTTGCCGGCTCCTATCCTGATCCACACGCGACGACCAGACGCACACGGTAGCCGATCGGCCCGGCGAACGCAACGCCGATGTTCGTTGGGGCGCACGGGGCTTAGAACTGAACGCCGAACTCGGTGAACTCGCCCGTCGGCTCCTCCCACTCGACGCGCACGTCGCGCACGTACGTGTGAAAATAGTCGCGCAGCTCGCGCACGAGTTGCTCGAGCGCCTCCTCGCCGCCTTCGGCGACGATCTCGACCCGGCCGTCGTGCAGGTTCTTGGCCCACCCCGTAACGCCGGCGCGCATGGCGATCCGGATCGCCGTGTAGCGGAAACCGACGCCCTGAACAATGCCGACGAAGTGGGCGTGTAGCCGTTTCATGGCTGTGCCGAGCCGCGTGAGGTTGGAAGTCGTCTCGGGATTCGACGGCCCCGCCGTGCATAGGCTCATTCGCGAAGGCCGGGGTCATCCTATCTGGGGAGGCCTGAGGGTGGAAAGGAGAAAGTAGACCGCAGGAGAAACACACCCTGTGTCTCTTTGGGGGAACCGCACCGCGTGGGAAGCAGCACTCGGCTTTCCTTTCTCCTGCTCTACCATTTTTCGCCTGCGGCGAGAAATGGTCGGGGTGAGTGGACTCGAACCACCGGCCCCTGCCTCCCGAAGGCAGTGCTCTAAACCAACTGAGCTACACCCCGATCGTGCGTGCGCTGCCCTGGGCTTGGGCGCTGGGGGCAAGCGCGTCCCTGTGGCAGATGTGTAGACTATCGGCGGGTGCCGTGTCAACCTTCAATGATTCGGCGCCGGCCGGCAGCACACACTAATGCTGCGGCCTTCGCCAGCAGGGGACCGGCCCGCGTCAGGTTGTCACGGTCTGTTTGCCGGTCTCAACGGCGTTGTGCTTGCCGTGCGGATACGGCTCGGGCGACCTCGCCAAAAGCTTCTGGAGTGGTTTCGTGGTCTGGGCCGCAAGCTCCGACGGACTCGGATACTTGGGCGAGACAGGCATCTTACAGTTGTGGCATGTCGCCTGCTTCTGGCCTAGGGGCTCTCCGCAATACGGGCACGCTTTCATGACGGCGTCCCCCGAGAGTGTGCACGCGGGGCAGATGCCCAGCGCCTTACTCGAACGATAGCGTAGGCTACACACGGGTGTCAAGCACTTTCTTGCGGCGCCGCTCGGGGCGGAAAAGCCACTTTCAGCGACTTCGTCCGTTGACCCCGGGGCGGCGTCTGGCTATACTAACGCGTGGAGGGCTCAGCCGATTCCAAGGAGGGCGCGTTCAATGCTCGACATTCACACGATGCTGGCCGACATGGTCACCCGCGGCGCATCCGACCTGCACATGAAGGTGGGCAATCACCCGTTCTTCCGGATCGACAGTGTGCTCGCCCCGACCGAGTACGACGTCATCACTGACGAGGACACGACACGCATCGCCAACCAGCTCATGGGCGACTGGCACCGCAAGCATTTCGAGGCCGAAGGCGAGATCGACTTCGCCTACGAGTACTCGGGCGTTGGCCGGTTCCGAACAAACATCTTCCGGCAGCGCGGCTCGCTCGGGATCGTGATGCGGATGGTCAAGATGGAGATCCCGGGCTTCGAGGAGCTTGGGCTGCCGGCGCATCTCGGCAAGATCGCCCTGAGCGAGCGCGGCATCATCCTGATGACGGGCACGACGAGCTGCGGCAAGTCGACGACGCTGGCGGCGATGATCGACTGGATCAACCAGAACCGCAAGCGCCACATCATGACGGTCGAGGACCCGATCGAATACCTGCACCGCGACAAGCTCTCCATCATCAATCAGCGCGAGGTCGGCCTCGACACCGAGTCGTTCCACCGGGCGCTCAAGCACGTGATGCGCCAGGACCCGGACGTGATCGTCATCGG
>CAYUZG010000103.1:0-1058 GCA_964449605.1 uncultured Verrucomicrobiota bacterium
TCGTACCAGCCGAGCACCTTGACGAACGTGTCGCCCTTGATATAGGTCGCCAGCGCGTCGAAGATGCACGAGGCCGGGTTGTCGACGATGTCGGCGAGCACGATCGGCTCGTCGCAGTACTCGAGGATGCCCTTGAGCCCGCCCTTGTCGAGCGGCGCGGCGGCCGCTTCCTTCATCGCGTCGTTGACCGCGTCCTTGCTCGCCGGCTTGCCGAGCTCAAGGGTCAGGTCGGTCAGCGAGCCGCACGGCGTCGGCACGCGCAGCGCGAGGCCGTCGAGCTTGCCGTCGAGCGAGGGGATCACCTTGCCGATCGCTTTGGCGGCGCCGGTGGTGGTCGGGATGATGTTCATCGCGGCGGCGCGCGCGCGGCGCAGGTCCGTGTGGGGCAGATCGAGGATGCGCTGGTCGTTCGTGTACGAGTGGACGGTCGTCATGAGCCCGCGCACGATGCCGAACCGGTCGTTGAGCACCTTGGCCATCGGCGCCAGGCAGTTCGTCGTGCACGAGGCGTTCGAGATGATCTGGTGCGCGGGCTTGTAGGTGTCGTGGTTGACGCCCATCACGAGCGTGGCGTCGACCTCGTCCTTGGCGGGCACGCTGAGCAGCACCTTCTTGGCGCCCGCCTCGATGTGCTCCATGCACTGGGCCTTCTTGCGGAACACGCCCGTGGACTCGAGCACGATGTCGGCGCCGAGCGCCTTCCACGGCAGCTCCTTGGGCGTCCTGATCGCGGTGATCTTGATCCGGTCGCCGTCGACGATCAGCTCCTCGCCCTCGACGGCGATCTCGCCCGGGTACTTGCCGTGGATCGAGTCGTACTTGAGCAGGTGCGCCAGGGTGGGGGCGTCGGTGATGTCGTTGATGCCGACCACGTCGTAGCCGCCGCGCTCCTTCATGATCCGGAACACCTGCCGCCCGATGCGGCCAAAGCCGTTGATGCCCACTCGAATCGCCATGGGAAACGTGCCTCCCTCTCCGGAGAAATCCGCGTTGTGCCGATTGGGCGCTTGGAGCGCCGGTCGTGCGCTGGGAGCGCCGGTCGTGCGCTGGGAGCGCCG
>CAYUZG010000103.1:1158-7044 GCA_964449605.1 uncultured Verrucomicrobiota bacterium
GGAGCGCCGGTCGTGCGCTGGGAGCGCCGGTCGTGCGCTGGGAGCGCCGCTCGTGCGCCCCGAGCGCCGAGTGTGAGCTCAGAGCACCTATCGCGCGCCCAGAGCGTCGGATGCTGTCACAGCGCCGCGTCGGGTGTCAAGCCAAATTGGCCCGTCGTGCAGCGGGCTCGACGGGGATCGGGCTCGCGTCCGCCCGCCCTGCGTGGGGCCACGTCGCCAAGTGGCGCCCACTCACTCGTCCGTGGCACCTCAATCTTCGAGGCGTCCCAACCAGGGGACAGCGGGCGAGCCCGTTTCAACGGGTTTCTTCCGCTCTTCGATAGGCCAGCCCTTGAGGGCTGGTCAACGGCGACATCGCGCGCATTCCGGCAGCCCGTTTGAACGGGCTTCCAGGCGGCGGCTTAAGCCAGGAGGGAGAAGGACGTTGAAACGCCCTGCAACGAAGCGGGTGGCACGCCGGGGAACCAGCCCTGAAGGGCTGGCCTATGAAGAGTACGGGCGTTGAAACGCCCACGGGTTCCCGGCGCGTGCGGCCTGTCGAGGCCTCGAGGAGGGCGCTTCCCAGTTCGGCTGAGCGTTTCTCGCGCGCGGCGCTAGCGCGTGTGGGCGTCGGGATCGCGACCGGGCAGGTGGATGTTCAGGAGCTCGAGCAGCTCCTCTTCGCTCACGCCGAGCTCGGCCACGTTCATGTCGTCGACGTGGATCTCGACGTTCGCGTCGTCGACCAGGTCGGCCACGGACGGCTCCTGGCGGGTGACGACCTCGTCGAGCGCGGCCTCGGCTTCCTCGGTTGGCGGGAGCGGTTGGGGCGCGGCGGCGGCAGCCGGCGGCGCCGCGGCCATCGCAGCATCCCCGAGATGCGGGTACTGGGCGACGCGCTCGACGAGCAGGGCGAGTTCGTTGTCGAGCTCGACGAGGCGGTATTCGCACACGGCGAGATCGGTCGCTGTGAAGTAGCGTAGCACGGCCCGCAGGCGCGCCTCGAGCCGCGGCAGCGCCAGCACGAGGCGCGGCGGCTGGGTGGGGTCGATCTCGACGCTGGGGAACATGCGCTGCACGAGCGGTGCGTTCTCGATCATCCAGTGGAGGCGCCGGAGCAGCTCGTCCACGACCGCGTCGGGCTCATCGAGATGGGCCACCGCGGCCACGAGCCGCCCCTCGGGCGTCAGGGCGAGCACGTCGACGCCCTCGCCGGCCCGGAACTCGAACGAGGTGGCCAGCACCTCGTGCGGCGGGTCCGAGGCGAGGAAATGCTCGCGCAGAAACGGCAGGAGAATCGCCTTGCTCTTGAGCGGCACTCGTTTGCACAACTTCATCGGTTCCTTGCGCTCCCTCCGGGCTCGAATTCGCACGCCACGGCCTCGGCAATGGCGCGCAACTGCTCGACCAGGTCCGACGCCTCTGCCCCGAGCACGGCCGGCGTGCGGCGAAGCACCGAGCGCCCGATCGCCTCGTGCTCGGCCAGGTAGCCGCAGTAGGCGGGCAGCACGTTGAGCCGGCGCCCGAGCAGGTCGAGAAACTGATTGAATAACGCGCGCGCCGCGTCCGCTGCGTCGACGCCGCTCACCACAATACCAAGCTGGAGCCTCGAATGCCATCGTGCCGTGCGCTTGACCAGCGCGTAGCCGCGAATCAGCTCGCGCGCGTCCGGCGAGACGACGAGGAGCACGCGCGCCGCCGCCGCGGGCGGCGCGGCGGAAACCAGCGCGGCGGCGGAGACCGGTTCGACGGTGAACAGAGCGCTCGGCGCGTTGACGACCACGTAGTCCCAGGCCGCCTCGGCGCGTCCGGCCGCCTCGAGCGAATCAAACAGCGCCAACTCGTGGGTCTCGTCAACGGCAAGCCGCGCCGGGATTGGCGCCGACTCGAGCAGCGCCCCCATGAGCAGGCGCAGGTTGGGCTGGCTCGCATCGGCGTCGACCACGGCGGTCGCGTGGCCGCGCCTCGCCAGCTCGAGCGCGACGTTGCAGGCGACCACGGCCCGGCCGATCACGTCGGAGCCGGACGTCACGAACAGATATGGGGCCGGCAGCCCGGGCTCGACGGCGGGGGCCGGCGCCTCCTGCTCGGTGGGCGCCTCGGACGGGGACACGTGGTGTCGAGAGAGAAAGAGATGGGAAACCGACTCGAGCCCTCTGCCGAGGTGTTTGCGTGCCGTCATCGGTGCTCTCTGGTCAAGTCGTTCCCTCTCAACGAGGCACGCCCGCGCGCGGCAGGCGCACTAGGCGATCTCGAAAACCGAGTTGTGGCCGCCGAACGCGTCGGCCACCTTGGCCGGGTTGCGCGGATCGGCCACCCACCGGCCGTCCACGACGAACCGGTACTGATACGAGCCCGCCGGGAGCGTCAGCCGGCTTTCCCACCTGCCGCCGGACTTCTCGCATGGGTGCGGCCGCCAGTCGTTGAACGTGCCGGCCACCTCCACGTGCCTCGCGTCGCCGTCCTCGTAGAGGAACCGGACGCGGTCGCCCTCGATCTCCGGCAGCAGCAGCCGCTCAAACGCCTCGAAGAGGCGCTTTGAGTCGAGCTTCGCCTCAGCCATCAGCACCTCGCTCGCGAGCGACATGTAGTCCTCGGCGCCGATCGACGCCGGCCGGTAATCGAGGATCGACTGGCCGAAGCCGGCCGCCTCACGCAGCCGCACCGTGCGATGAATCACCGTGTGGAAGCACCGCTCGCCGAAATGCTCCCGGACCTCCTCGATCACTTCGCGCGCGAGCCGCGTGCGCCGGTCGTAGATCGTCGCGAGCGCACGCACCTCGATATCGTGGCCCGTATGCTCCTGGACGACCTCGACGGTTTCCATAAGCTTGCCGAGGCCGTGCAACGAAAAGAAGCTCCCCTCGATCGGCACGATCAGCTCGGGCGAAGCCACGAGCGCGTTGAACGCGAGCAGCCCAAGGCTCGGCGGGCAATCGACAATGACGTACTGGCAGCGGTCCGGCCCAAGCGAACACAGCGCCTCGGCGAGCCGGTGCTCGCGGCCCTCAACGCCGGCCAGTTGCTGCTCGATGGCGCTGAGGCGCACCTCGGCCGGCGCCAGGTCCAGGTGCTCGCCGACGCTGACGATCGCCTCGTCCAACGCCCTGGTGCGAGCGAGGACTTCGTACATCGACGCCCCGAGCCCCTCGTGCTCGACGCCGAGCGCGAGCGTGGAGTGGCCTTGGGGATCGAAGTCGATGAGAAGCGTCCGGCGCCCCTTGGCCGCCAGGCACGCCGCGAGGTTAACTGCCGTAGTGGTTTTGCCGCAGCCGCCCTTTTGGTTGGCGACGGAGATCACACGCATCGCCGCCTCCTTGTGGCTGAGTCCTCGCTTGGCCGCACCAACACCAGGTCGGTCACGCCTCCAGAGGTGGAGGGGGCGTTACTGATAAATAGCGGGCGCGTGCCAAATGTGTCAAGGGAATTCTCCCGCCGGCCCGCACCCCGCGTCGTCCGGCGGCTTGTCCGGGACACGGACGACAAAAGCGTTGCTCGCGCCGCAGCCGGCTCCATATAGTACCTGCGGACGCGCAGAACCGACCAGCTCACCCACAATGCCGCGCGCACGTCGCGGAGCGGCCGTCATGGCAACCTTCTGGGACAAACTTGTTGAGCGGTTCGAGAAGCTCGATCCCGAGCGCCAGGAACGCTACCTCGCCGGCCTCGCCCGGGAACACGGCTTGTTGCACCGCGTGTTCGATACGATCGAGGACGCACTCATCGTCCTCGACACTCAGCGGCGCATCGTTTTCATCAACCGCGCCGCGCGGCACCTGCTCGGCCTCACGGGCACGGACCCGATCAACCGCCCGCTGCTCAAATACCTTGTCGACGGCAAGCTGCTCGAGCTGTTCGCGCACGAGCCGCTCGGCGAGGCGCCGCCGTCCGCCCCGGGCGAGCGCACCGCGTTCAGCACCGAGATCGACGTGCGTCATCCGCGGCCGATGGTGCTCAAGATCAACGTGCTGCCGCTGCGCAGCCACGACGGCCAAACCGGCCGCGGACAGGAGTCCGGCCGCGGCCAGGAGTCCGTTGGCACGGTCATCGTCATGCACGACGCCACCGCCGAGCGCCAGCACCGGCTCGCGGCGTTCCAGTCCGAGAAGCTCGACGCGCTCGCCACGCTCGCCGCCGGCGTCGCGCACGAGATCGGCAACCCGCTCAACTCGCTCGGCATCCACATGCAGTTGCTTGAGCGCGAGATCGGCGCGCTCAAGGCCGGCCGACGCCGCGACGCGCTCGCCGCGCGCGTCGACACGAGCAAGCAGGAGATCGAGCGGCTCGACGGCATCATCCAGCAGTTCCTCGGCGCCGTCCGCCCATCGAAGCTCAACACCAAGCCGGTCCAGATCAACGAGCTGGTCGATGGCCTGCTCGAGTTCGCCTACGTCGAGATCGCCGAGCAGAACATCGGCATCGAGAAGCACTACGACGCCGCCATCCGGCCTGTGCTGATGGACGAGGCGCAGATCAAGCAGGCCTGCCTCAACATCATCAAGAACGCCGTGCAGGCGATGCCGGGCGGCGGGCTGCTGACCGTCACCACGAAGCTCGCCGGCGACGAGATCGTCCTAACCTTTGCCGACACCGGGGTCGGGATGCCCACCGAGCGGCTTGGCCGGATCTTCGACCCGTTCTACACGACCAAGCCCGCTGGTTCCGGCCTCGGCCTGATGATCGTCCACAAAATCGTCACCGACCATAACGGCCGGATCGACGTCGCCAGCCAGGAGGGCAAAGGCACGCGCGTGACGATCACCCTGCCCACGCTCGAGCTCGAGCGCCGGCTGATCGAGGATGGCTCGTCGAAGGCCGCGGCCTTCAGCGCCCGGCCCCCGACACCCCGCGGACGCGAGGACCGATGACGGACAAGAAGACCATCCTCATCGTCGACGACGAAGAGAGCACGCTCCGCGGGCTCAAGCAGGGGCTGGCGAGCGCGGAAGGACCGGCGGCCTACACGATCCTGCTCGCCGGCCGCGCCGAGAAAGCGATCGAGGCGCTCCAGACCCACAACGTCGACGTGATGCTCACCGACCTGCGCATGCCGGGCATGGACGGGCTCGAGCTGATGAAGATCGCCGCCACAATCAGCCCGCAGACCCAGACGATCATGCTCACCGCCTACGGCACCGTCGAGAACGCCGTCGAGGCGATGCGCCACGGCGCGTTCAACTACCTGATGAAGCCGGTCAACCTCGACAACCTCGAGCTGCTCGTCAGGCAAGCGATCGAGACGCGCGAGCTCCAGACCCAGAATATCGAGCTGCGGCGCCGGCTCGAGGAGAAGTTCGGATTCGAGAACATCCTCGGCGGCTCGCCGGCCATGCAGCGCGTCTTTGACAGCATCCGCCAGATCGCGCCGACGAAGGCGAACGTGCTCGTGCTCGGCGAGAGCGGCACGGGCAAGGAGCTGATCGCGAACGCCATCCACGCCAACTCGCCGCGCCGCGACGGCCCGTTCGTGGCCGTGCACTGCGCCGCGCTCGCCAAGACGCTGCTCGAGAGCGAGCTGTTCGGCCACGAGAAGGGCGCGTTCACCGGCGCGATCGCCAGCAAGCCCGGCAAGCTCGAGCGCGCCGACGGCGGCACGCTGTTTCTCGACGAGATCAGCGAGATCGACCTCGACATCCAGGTCAAGCTGCTGCGCGTGCTCGAAACCTGGCAGTTCGAACGCGTCGGCGGGCTCAAGCCGATCAACGTCGACGTGCGCCTGATCGCCGCGACGAACCGCGCGCTCGAAGCGCTCGTGCACCGCGGCGCCTTCCGCGAGGACCTCTATTACCGGCTCAACGTGGTGACGATCACGGTGCCGCCGCTGCGCGAGCGGCGTGACGACATCCCGATCCTGGTCGAGGCGTTTGTCGCCGAGTTCGCCGCCGCGAACCGCAAGAAGATCACCGG
>CAYUZG010000104.1:0-3359 GCA_964449605.1 uncultured Verrucomicrobiota bacterium
AGGCACAATCGAGGATTGTGTTGTGACCGGCAACGAGTGCGGCTACGACACTGCGGGAGGCGGCATCACGTTCTCGGGCGCGGTCGCCGTGAGACGCTGCACCATTGAAGACAACCAGGGATGGGACGGAGCCGGCATCGAAGCCTACTGGGATGGCAGCCCCGGCTGCGAGCACACGATCCAGGACTGCATCATCCGCGGTAACCAAGCCAAAGCCAACGGCGGGGGGGTCCGCGTGCGCGACCACCTGCTGGAAGCGAGCATCGTCAACTGCGTGATCACTGACAACACGGCACAGGGAGGCGGAGGGGTCCGCTCCCAGTCGACTGACGGCACGTACTACTACCCGCTGAGGCTCAGTAACTGCACGATCAGAGGGAATCACGCCGACGACTCCGGGTTTGGCCACGGTGGCGGTGTCTGTCTTTGGCACGACGGAAGCACCGTAATCGAGTCCTGTCTGTTTGAGGACAACGATGCGACAGACCTCGGAGGAGGTTTGTATAACGCATTCTCGGCTGCGACGCTGACTGACACCGTGTTCCTCTCGAACGAGGCGGGGGGCAGCGGTGGGGCCGTCTACGTGGACTCCGGCGCCACCGAGCTGACGCGATGCACGATCGGCAGCGAGACCGCGCCGAACACGAGCCAGGGCAGTGGGGGCGGGGTCTACTGCTCCGCAAGCAGCCTTTCGATGGAAGACAGCGTCGTCTCGTACAGCACGTGCGGCGGTGATGGCGGCGGGGTCTACTGCACCGGGGACAGCCTTTCGATGGAAGGTTGCGCTGTCTCGTGCAACACCTGCGGCGGTGACGGCGGCGGGCTCTACTGCGAGGGCAGCGACCTCTCGGTGACACACTCGGTTGTGTCAGATAACATCTGCGCGCGCTGGGGCGGGGGCGTCTTCGCCCAGTACTGCGAGGTGGATCTCTTCAACTGCCTCATCCATGGCAATGAAGCGGACGTGGACGGAGGCAGCGATGGCATCGGCGGCGGTGTGTGCTGCACGGGCGGCGGCATGAACATCGGCAGTTGCACGCTTGCCGACAACTTCGCCGCCCTGATGGGGGGCGGCGTGCACAGCGCCTCGAACGACCCCGACCTCATCACCAACTCCATTCTCTACTACAACATGTACTGGGATGACGGCGAGCGCACGTGGAACCAGATCTCGACCGTCTCGAGTGTGACCTACTCGGACGTGCAGGGCGGATCCTACAACCCAAACACCGGGCTGCCGTACAGCTGGTACGATGAAGGATGTATTGACTTGTATCCGCTCTTCGTTTCTTGTCCGCTCGGCGACTACTACCTGAGCCAGACGGACGCCGGCCAGGGAAGCGACAGCCCGTGCGTTGACGAGGGAAGCGGCTCGGCCGCAAGCGTCGGGCTCCACGTGGTGACGACCCGCACCGACGGGGTGTCCGACTTCGACGAGGTGGACATGGGCTTCCACGCCGATCATCGCACGCCGTCTTTGACGGACGTGTACTGGCAGCAGACTCCGGCACCGCCGGCCGTTGTCATCAAGTTTGTGTCGATCATGGGCGACGACTACGTGGTCGAGTACGCCGACTCCGACGACTACGACGACGATCTGGTGTGGCAGCAGCTCGGTCCGCTGAGGGAGGGTGACGGCGGCGTCACAAGTGTCACGGACGACCTGACAAGCCCGCCGCTCGCAACGAAATTCCGCTTCTATCGCATCAAGCGCTCTGGCGCTCCCGAGGGGAGCCCGCAGACGGCCGGCGTATGCCAGCTTGCGCTCGAGGCACAGCCGGGCGTGCGCGAGTTCTTCATCTCAGTGCCGCTCATCCCGGATGAGGACCAGGCGAGTGTGGCGGCCGTGCTGTCGACCCAGATCGACCGCGACGCCACAACGATTGAGCGGCTTGTGCATGCCACCGCGCTGATCGACCGCATGGAGTACGACGAGCCGACGGAGACATGGTTTGTGTCCGGGGGCTCTGCGTTCGACATCGAGCCGGGCCTGGGCTACCTGCTGACTGTCGGCGGCACCACGGGCGAGACCCTTCCCCTACGTCTGGCCGGGTACGTTCCCGAGTTGGTGCAGTACGTATTCGTCGGCAAGGCGAGCTTCGCGGTCTCCCAGCACTGGATCGCCTACAGCATGCCGCGACCGACGACGCTCGGTGGGCTGGGGCTCTACGAGGCCGTCGACCCATGGACCGGCATGAACAGCGTCAACCTGCGGCCCCTCGGATCCGGCATGTGGTTCACCTACAAGCGGACTCTCGACTGCTGGGCCGAGATCAACAACCCGGGCGTGAACGCCGACTCGACGCCGATCGCCGTGGGCGAGGCGATCCGCTTCAACCGCTACGGCCCGCCTGACAATGAGGACTACCTTTTCTTCCTGAAGTGGTACCTGCACCCGCCGAACGTGTGGTAGGTGCGCAGGACAGCGGGCGGACGCCGGTTGAGCGTCTGCTGCTGCTGTGACAAACAGGCCGGGCCGGGGCGACGTGCTCCCGGCCCGGCTTTCTGTTTGGGAGGCGGGGCGCGAAGCGCGCCGGGGAAAAGGGGTTGCCGAGGAGGCCGGTGTGGGGGTAGAAAGGGTGCCTTCACCCTGAGGAGGAGCGAGTGGAGACGCTGGAGCTTGTTCGTGCTCTGACGGACGCGTTTGGCCCGCCCGGGTTCGAGGACGATGCGCGCGCGGTGGTCCGGTCGCTGGTGGAGCCGGCGGCCGACGAGGTGCGCGAGGACGCGCTCGGCACGCTGGTGGCCGTGGTCCGCGGCCGGACCGACCGGGTCCTGATGCTCGACGCCCACCTGGACGAGATCGGCTTGATCGTCAACTACGTCGACGAGCAGGGCTTCGTGCGCTTTGCGACGCTCGGCGGGTGGGACGACCGTATCCTGCTCGCCCAGCGTGTGGCGATCCGCACGCGCGAGGGGCGCATGGTGCTCGGGGTGGTCGGCGTCGCGCCGCCGCACGTGCAGAAGCGCGAGGACCGCGAGCGCGTCATCAAGGTCGAGGAGCTTTTCATCGACCTCGGCGCGACGAGCGGCGAGCAGGTCGCCGAGCTCGGCGTCCGGGTGGGCGATCCGGCGGTGGTGGTCCATCCGTTCGAGCAGCTTGCGGGCGACACGGTGACGGCCAAGGCGCTCGACAACCGCGCCGGGTGCGCCGTGGCGGTGGCTGTGCTCGAGCGGATCGCGCGCGAGCGGCCCGAGTTGACGGTGGCGGCCACGTTCACAACGGGCGAGGAGGTCGGAGGGCGCGGTGCTCGGACCGCGGCGTTCGCCATCGAGCCGGCGGTCGCCCTCGTGCTCGAGGGGACGATCGGCGCCGACGTGCCGGGCATCGAGCCGCGCAAGCAGCCGGTTGTGCTGGG
>CAYUZG010000104.1:3459-6984 GCA_964449605.1 uncultured Verrucomicrobiota bacterium
GGATCGAGCGCGGCGACTTCGTCGAGTGGAACGAGATCTACGGCGAGCGCTACGGCACCTCGTGGGAGGTGTTCGACGAGAGCTTCCAGCAAGCGGCTCGACGCGGCGAGGACCTGGTGCTTGTGATCGACGTCGATGGCGCCGAGAATTTCCTGGGGGAGTACGGCGAGGCGGTAACGATCTTCGTGCTTCCCCCCTCGATCGAGGAGCTGCGCCGGCGGCTCGCGGGCCGGGGCTCGGAGAAGGCCGATTCGGCCGCGCGCCGCCTCGAACGCGCCGAGAAGGAGCTCGCTCGGGCGGGCCGGTACAGGCACCAGGTTGTCAACGACTCGAAGCAGCGCGCACTCAACGAGTTAGTCGAGATCGTCCACGCCGAGCGGGCCGCCCGCGACGCCGCGTTCGGCGTTGACAATCCGCCGCGTTCTTGCTAATTGTCAGCATGGTGATGAAGCGCCTGACAGCCGCAGCCCTCGCCCTCGCTTTTCTCAGTGCCCCTTGCCTTGCGCGTGCTCAATCAGGGCGGGACGCTGCCCAGAAGCAGTACGAGTACGCCTACGGGCTGCTGTCGTTGGGCCTCTACTACGAGGCGGCGCGCGAGTTCGGGGTCTTTACGGAGCAGTACCCCACGCACGACAAGGCGGGCACCGCGGCCTACTACCGGGCGAAGGCGCTCTACCAGTACGGCACGACGCCGGAGATCAGGGCGGCCGCTCGGAAGGCGGTCGCCGCGTTCCATCGCGACTACCCGGGCCATCCCGCGGCCAACCTCGGTTATTTCCTGCTGGGCGAGATCGCCATGGACGAGGCGCTCGAGCTCAAGCGCGAGATCGGCGTGCTTGAACGCGACGAGCAGCCGACGGCGGAGCTCGAGGCCCGTTTTCAGGCCGCGTGCAAGGAGGCCTACCCGCATTACCGCAGATTCATCGAGACGACGGACCTGGCCACGATCTCCGACGCGCGCCTGCGCGAGGACATGACGTGGCGGGTGGTCACCGCGCGCCACAATATCGCCCAGTGCCTGCTCGCGCTCGAGCGATGGGACGAGGCGATCGACGAGTACCGCGTGTTGGTGGGCGATCCCGTGTTCACCGAATGGGGCCGTGACGAAGCGCAGTACCTGATCGGCCAGGCGTATTTCGAATGGGGCAAGCGGCTCAAGGGCAGCCTGCGCAACGACAAGCTCGCCCAGGCGCTCGACGAGTACAAGCGCGTGATGTTTTACGGCCTGGGCCTGGGCGGGCGAAGCGAGTTCAGCGACGACGCACGCCTCGGCGAGGCGTGGTGCCTCTACGAGCTGACGCGCTACTCGGACTGCCGCAAGCTGCTCGAAGCAAGCGAGGCGTTCTTCAACCAGGTCTACGACCAGTTCAAGGCCAACCCGAACAAGCTCGACGAGCGCTGGGTCCGGTCGCTGTGGCCTGAGATCATCTACCTGTACGGCAAGTGCCTTTACGAGGACGGGCTCTTTGAGCAGGCGATGCAGCGCTTCGAGCGCGTCATCAACATGGGGGGCGACAACTCGTGGAAAGCTGAGGCGACGCGCATGTACGACGCGTCCGCCAAGCGGGTCGGCAAGCAGATCACCCTCGCCACCGCCGAGGACGCGGCCCGCGCCTACACGGTGGCCGAGAACAAGTACCTGGCCGGGCGCCACGAGGACGCGATCGCCGACTTCGAGCGGATCTGGAACGGCTTCGCAGACGTGCGCACCTGGTCCCATCGCGACACCCTGCTCTACTACTGGGGCAAGAGCCTGTACGCGAGCGGTGCCGACGGCCGGCTGCTCGAGGCGGCCGCCGTGTTCAACTACCTGGCCAGGACGGGCAACCCCCGGGCCGAGGTGGTCGACGACCGACAGCCCGCCGACCAGCAGCGGCGCGTCTCGCTCGTGGGCGACGCCTCGTTCTGGGAAGGCTCATCGTACTGGCGGCTCGGCGAGGAGATGGACGAGGGCAAGGAGAGGGAGGCGATCACCGAGGCGGCCATCCTCGCGTTCGAGCAGCTTGCCCTGCGCGCGCCCGAGCACCCGAAAGCGCCGGAGAGGCTTCTCAACGTCGGCCACTTCTACTTGCGGGAGAAGCAATACCTCCGGGCGGGGCAGGCGTACCGGCGCATGGTCACCCTCTACCCGCGGCACGAGGATGCGCCCAAGGCGCTGCTCAACCTGTGCTACGTCTACCGCGAGCTCGGCCAACTCAACGAGGTGATCTGGGCTGCCGATGTCTTCGAGAAGAACTTCCCGAACCGGCCTGACGTCGTGGCGGCCATCGACCTGAAGGGCTACGCGTGGTTCAAGCGTGCCCAGGCGGCCGACGAGCCCGACCAGGAGAAGGAGTTCTACCGAAACGCAGCGGCCGAGTACGGCAAGCTCAGGGTCGAGGCGTTCCCGTCGCTGTCCGAGCTCCAGCGCGAGGAGGAATACGGCACAATCTTCGCCAACGCGCTGTTCTACGCCGCCTACTCGTACGAGAAGACCGGCGAGACGGCGCGGGCGCTCGACTCCTACCGGCTGTTCCTCGAACGGGCGCCGCACGACAACACGCACCTGGCCGAGGGGCGCGTCCGCGCAGCCGAGCTTCAGCTCGACGAGGCCGACTACGCCGAGGCGGTCGAGACGCTGCGCCCAGCGGCTGACGCGCTCGACGAGGCGGACCCGGCGGTGGCGCGGGGGGTCGGCACGCTCGTGGCCGCGCTCCTGAAGCTGGCGGACACCGAGACCGATCCCGCCGCGAAGGCCGCGCTCCGCGACGAAGCGCTCTCGCGGGCCAAGCACTTCTACTCGGTCTACGCCGCCACGCCGATCCATCACGGCTCGTACGTGACCATCGCCGAGGCGTTCAAGGAGGCCGAGCTGTTCGACGCGATGCTCGAGGCCTACACCAAGCTCATGGCCAACCAGCGCCTCCACTTCCGCGCCGAGGGGCTCACCTCGAGCGAGAAGCGCACGCTGTACGTTGTCTACACGCAGCTCCTGTACGAGGCCGGCGCGGCGTGCGCCGAGGCCGCCGACGTGCTCGAGGCCCGCGAGCAGCCGACCAAGAAATTCGACGTGGCCGCGGCCGACTTCCTCGACGAGCATCTTCGGCGCGCCAAGAAGCTGGTCGGCCCCGGACGGATCCCGGCCAACTACGTCGACGTCCACTTCTCGATCGCCAGGATCCTCAAGCGGGCCGGCGAGCCCGAAAAGGGCGCCAAGGCCCTCGAGAAGATCGCCGCCGTGGTGCCCGAGAGCGACCCACGCTTCCTCAAAGCGTATTACGAGCGCGGCAACGTCTGGCTCGAGTCCGGGTATCCGAAGCGGTCGCTCGCAAGCTACATGTACGTGATCGATTGGGCCGACCCGGACAACCCGGAACGGGCCAAATACACCGCTCTTTCATATTACCAGGCAGGGATCGCCCAGTTCCGCGTCGCCGACGATGCCGAGGCGAAGGCCAAGTCGAAGAAGCTGTTCGAGGCCCTCATCAGCACGTTCGGCGGCTCGGAGGATGAGACGATCCGGAAGATCGTGGCGCGGGGCCGCGA
>CAYUZG010000105.1:0-4331 GCA_964449605.1 uncultured Verrucomicrobiota bacterium
CACCACGTCTTCCGCGGCACGTTCGCCGACGTGGCGGTCGTCGACGAGTCCGCCTGCTGCGTCGGCCAGATGCTCTTCGACTTCCTCACACAGCAAAAGGTCAGGCTCAACCGCACCTGTGCGCGCGCTCTCTACGTGTCGCTCGTGACCGATACCGGCACCTTCAGCTACCCGAACACGACGCCGGCCGCGCACGAGATGGCGGCCGAGCTGCTCAAGCACAAGATCGACCCGACGCGTATCAACGAGCTCATCTACCAGCGCAACACGCTCGCACAAGCCAAGCTGCTCGGCCTGGCGCTCCATACGCTGCACACCGATCTCGACGGCCGGCTCGCCTGGTTCGCCGTGACGCACGCCGACGCCGAGCGCGCCGGCGTCGACCCCGAGGACACCGAGTTCTTCATCGACTTCGTCCGGCAGCTCGAAGCCGTCGACGTGATCGCCTTCTTCCGCCACCTTGGGAGCGGCACCGTCAACGTGAGCCTGCGCTCGAAGGGATCATTTGACGTCGAGGCCGTCGCGAAACGCTACGGCGGCGGCGGACACACCACGATGGCCGGCATGCAGATCAAGGGCGCGTTCAAGAAGATCGTCGCCGACGTCGTGGCCACCCTCAAGCGCGAAATGACGCGCGAGACCTAGCGCATCCCGGACGAACAACCCGAGGAACCATGAAGAGGCGGAATCCGTATCCGATCACGCGCGCGCGACGGCGGCGCACGATCTGGGGGCCCATCGAGCCGCGGTGGTTCGACGTCCGAGCCCACCGCGATGCGACGCACACGGCGATGGTCGAGCTCGCGCCGTGCAGCCCGAAGGGCCGCTGGCGGTTCCTCGACCTGGGTGCGGGCGATGGGCGGTTCCTGCGCTTGCTGCTCGAGCGCTTCCCGAACGCACGCGCCACCTACTTCGACCTGCGCACCGACCCCGCGTTCGCCAACGCGGCCGAGCGCATCCTCTCGCCGATGCGCGAGCGCGTCGAGTTCGTCACCGGCGACTTCTCACGGAAGGGCTGGGCGGCCGCGTTGTCGCACACGTACCATGCGGTCTTCTCGTGCGAGGCCATCCACCACCTGTCGGACCGCATCAAGCCGCGCCTGTACCGCGACCTGCTCGGTCTGCTCAAGCCGGGCGGCCTGCTGCTCAACGGCGAGGGCTTCAAGCACGATTCCCCGCGCTGGGCCGAGCACTACCACCGGATCCGCCTCGATGAGATTGCCCGCAAACGCCGCGCCGGCACGATGGACGCTGGGAAGGCGCGCCTCTGGGCCGATTGGGCACGCGAGCGTTACGAGACGACGTATGTCGAGCCCGACCGGATGTTTGTCGACCAGTTCGTCACGCTCGACCGCACGCTGCGCTGGTTGCGCAAGGCCGGCTTCGAGGACGCCGCTGTCCTCTGGCAATGGCTTGACCACGCCATCATTGGCGCGTACGCGCCATAGAGGAGGTCGAGCAGCGCGTAGGCCTACGCGCTGCGGAGGACGACGGAGGGGTTGAGCCGGGCGGCATGGTTCGACGGGCTGATCCCCGCAAGGACGGCGAAGCCGATGCCCATCGCCACGCTGAGCGCGACGAACTCCCACTGCACGATGAAAAACGACGGGGGTGCGTACACCATCCGGCGCAGCGCGCTGCGGGCGAGCGCGTCGGCGCCCCACATCGTGATCCAGCCGAGCACGAGCCCGGCCGCGCTCCCGATCAGGCCGATGACGAACGCCTTGAGCAGGTAGATGAACCGCACGTGCCCCTTGCGTGCGCCGACCGAGCGCAGGATGCCGATGTCGACGCGCTCCTCGTAGACGCTCATCGTCAGCACGTTGAGAATCCCGACCGCTGTGATGCCCAAGATGATGGCCACGATCAGCACGAAGGCGAACCGCACGAAGGTGGTGACCGAGTTGATCTTCTCGATCGTCTCCTTGTTCGACTCGACCGTCATCTGCATCCCCTCGAGCGTGGCCCGCACCGGTTCCACGTCGGCGACCGATTTCGCCTGGACGATGATCTGCTGATAGACGGGCGGCGGCGGCTCATTGAAGTACGCCCTCTCCCACACGTCGAGGTACTCGGGCGGCACGGCGAAGCCGAGCATCGGCACGCGGTCCGACAGGCCGACGACCTTGACGAGCGCGCCCCGGGCTTTCACCGTTTCCTGCGGCTCGATGAACTCCATGCCTGTTCCGAACCGGACGTAGACGTACTCGCCGATGAGGCTGTCCTCGCTGATTCGCTTCAGCTCTTCGAGCTCTCCACCGAGGTTGAACGAGACGTTGTACGCCTGCACCAAACGGCGCGAGAGCACCGCAGGCACGTAGACGCCGTCGACGTCGGCAATCCGCATCCGCGCCTGCAGCACCGCCATGTCGACCTCGCGGCTCAGCTTGTCGTGGACCGGGAACTCGTCGTAGGCGGCTTCCGGCCGGTAGTCGTAGTTGGACAGGTCCTTCACGTCGCCTTCGAGCAGCTCTCTCGGGTACCCGAACACGACGGCTTCGCTCTCGAAGCCGAAGTCCTCGAGCCCGAAGATCCACCCCTCCAACGTGGTCGGCACCCGCTTGAGCGTCTTGACGCCGTAGACTCGCGAGACGCCCGGGATTCGTCTGACTTTCTCGACGGTCTCGTCCGTGAGGTCGCCGCGCAACAGCTTCCTCAGAATCAAGCGCTCCGCACCCCGTGCGCCCTTGATCCAGTTGAGGGTGCGGCCGAGCTCTTCCCCGATCGGCACGTCCTTTTCCGCCGGCGCCGCCGTCATCTCGGTGATCGGGATCGAGCCGACGAGCTCGCGCAGGATTGTCTTGCGCATCCCCTCGGTGAGCGAGAGCAGGAACAGGAGCGCGCTGACGCCGATCACGATGCCGAGCAGGTTCAGCACGAGCCGGACCTTCTTGCTCAGCAGATCGCGCAGCGCCATGATCGCCAGGTTCTTCTGCAGCGCGAACCGCATCACTAGGGCCCTCCCGTGCCGCGCAGCACGGCAATGCTCTGGCGGATGGCCGCGACTTCTTCGGCCGTGTTCTCGCGCACGCGGCCGGCCTCGAGCGTGTAGACGCGATCGGCGTAGTCGAGCAGCGTCATGTCGTGCGTCACCATCACGAGCGTGATCCCGCGCTCCTTGTTGAGGCGCACGAGCAGGTCCATGATGCGGCGCGCGGTCTTCGGGTCGAGGTTGCCGGTCGGCTCATCGGCGAGCAGGATCTTCGGCTCGTTGACGATCGCCCGCGCGATCGCCACGCGCTGGCACTGCCCCTCCGAGAGCTGGATGGGCCGGAAGAACATCCGATCGCCAAGGCCGACGGACTCGAGTGCCGCCGTGATGCGGCGGCGCGCCTCCTTGGACGAGACCTCCGTGAAGATCAGCGGAATCCGCACGTTCTCGAACGCCGTGTAGATGCCCTTCAGGTTGAACGTCTGAAAAATGTGGCCGACGACGCCGTTGCGATAGTCCGACAGCGCCCGGTCGCTGATCCGGCACAGGTCGCCGACGTCCTCGACCTCGATCGAGCCGGCATTGGCCCGGTCGAGCGCGCCGAGCATGTTGAGTAGCGTCGTCTTGCCCGACCCCGACTCGCCGAGCACCATCACGAACGAGCCGCTCGGGATCGCGAGGTCGATGCCGCCGAGGACGTCGATCCGCTCGTCGTCCTTGACGTAGGTCTTCATCAGACCGATGGCGTTGATTCCGGACATACGACTACTGCGACTCGGTGTGCTGCTGCCCGGCACCGTCGGGCGTCGTCGAGAACTCGGACTCGCGGCCCGTGCCGAACGCCTCAAGTTGAATCGTCAAGTGCTCTTCATAATAGTGGATCTTGACCGGGTACTCGGGCAGCTTGACGCGCGAGAACCACAGGTGCGCGTACCGGTTCTCCTCGACCGTGATCCGGTAGCGCCGACACAAAAACAGCCCCTTCTTCTCGTCGCGCTTCTCGCCGTCGGCGTAGACGGCGATCGCGCGGAGCTCGATCTCCTCGCGGCCGTCCGGCCGAAACGGCTCGACGAGCAGATCGCTGGTGCCGCGCTGCGATTCGGGCGACGGCTCGCGCGCCTCGATCGTGCCGTCGGCCAGCCGCTCGCGTAGCGCAAGCAGCGTGCCGTCGGCGAGCGAGACGTCGAGCTGCGTCCATGCTTTGCGGAAGCCCCGGTCCTCGACGATCTCCTCGATCGTGATCTGCTCGTCGGCCCGCGCCGCCACAAGCAGCGTGTGCTCTTCCTTGTTGCTCCAGCGCGTGCGGACCCAGTCGCCAACCTCGAGCCGGCGGAACACGTCGAGCATGCACGTCGGCTCGGCGGCCTGCTCGGGCGTCTCAGCCGCATCGCCGGCGTCC
>CAYUZG010000105.1:4431-6971 GCA_964449605.1 uncultured Verrucomicrobiota bacterium
CCTCGGACGGGCCGGCCGTCTCGACGTCGTTCGTGGTAGCGCACACGCCGCTGCATGCCGCACCGCTTCCCGCGACGACGGCAAGCACGACGGCCGCGAGCAGCCTATCGAGAAGCATCGGCATCGTCCGTGTCTCCGGTCCCCGTTGTGAACGTGACGACGGTGACGGCCTTCAAGGGGACAGCCTGCTTCGCTTTCTTCCTCTGGCGGACCTGGCCCGGCACCGGCTCGACGTCGTTCGTCTTCCACCAGTCCGCGCGCTCCATCTCGGCGAACCGGTCGACGACAAGCCCGCGCTCCTGGCCGTCCTGCACTCGGTTGGAGAACACAAGCGTGTAAACGTTGTTGGCCTGCAGCCCGCCGGGCACGTCGATACGCAGCGCCGTGCTCGTCGAGTCCTGCGTGAACGACGCGTGCCGGAGCAGGTTGTCCTCCTCGCTGCCAAGCGTCCTCGATCGGCCGGGGCATAGCGTGATCGTCTCTGCGTTCAACGTCTTCGGGTCGATCGGCTTGCTGAACTTCACCAGAATCCGGCCGGCCGTCGAGGCGTCCTGTGTGCCGTCGGCCGGCGAGGTCCTGACCACCACGGGACAGAAGTGATGCTCGTAGTGCGTGGCGATCCACGCGTGCCAGCGCGTCTCAAGCTCCTCGATCGAAGGCGCCACGCCCTGGAACGCCAGCGTGAAGATCCTTATCGGGTCATCGGCAAGCCGCGAATCGTTATACGATGTGATGTAGTTGCGCAGCTGCTGCTGTCCCCTCGGCATCGTGTCGGCGATGAACGCCACGAAGCTGTACGACTGGGCGTAGTGCAACATGATCTCGCGCTCATAGCCCATGCGCGCCAGGAGGTGGCGCAGCGGGATCAGCCTGTGCTGGTGCATCTTCCAACGCACGAGCCGCTGGAAATCGGCGCGCCGATCGGCATCGGCCGTCAGGAACTCCGCCAGCCCCTCCTGGATCCAGACCGGCGTGCCGACGAGGTTCTGCTGCGCGCCGGCGAAGTAGTCCCGATTCGACATGTCGGTGATGAGCAGGTGCATGAGCTCGTGCGGGAGCGTGTGCTCGAGAAGCCCCTCGCCCTCGTACGTCATGATCATCTTGACACGCTTGCCCTTGTAGCGCGTCTGGACCTGCACTCCCCCCGTGCCGATGAGGCCTGTCGAGCGGTAGTAGGCGGCCTTGTCCGGATACACCAGGATGAGCGCCGGCAGATCCCAGATAATCGACGTGCCGAAGAACCGCTGCGCCTTGGCCCGGTTCTTGAGCGCGACCGCCAGCACTTCCTTTGCCCGCGTGCCGTCCTTGGCATAGACGATGAACTGCTCGCGCACATCGACGGCCGGGTCCTCGGTGTCGAGGTAGCGGTCACGCTCAACCTCGTCGAGCACCGTCTTGAGACCAGCCACGCCCGACAAGCAGAAGCCCGCCACCGGTACGACGAGCACCGCGCCGGCCGCCGCGCAGATCGCCAGCCACACAAAGAAACGTCGCGCACGCATCTCAACCACTCAGCGGACGATGACCTTCTCCCTGATTCGCTCGAAAATGCCCGGCCCGATGCCGGGCACGTCCATCACGTCCTCGACGCGGCGGAACCGGTGCGCGCCGCGGTAGTCGATGATCGCCTTGGCGCGCGTCGGCCCGATACCCGGCAGCGTCTCAAGCTGCGCCTGCGAGGCGCTGTTGAGCTCGACGAGCCCGCCGGTGCCCGCGGCGGGATCGGCCGGCACGAGCACCTCACCGGGGCGAGGCACCACGATCTTCTGGCCGTCCACCAACCGCGCCGCCAGGTTGAGCGCGTGCACGTCGGCGTCGCTCGTCGGGCCGGCCTTCTCAACGGCGTCAGTAACCCGCGCGCCGTCCGGCAGCTCGTACGTGCCCGGCGCCCGGACGGCCCCGGCCACGTGCACCACGATCGTCGCGCCGTCACGCTCGGGCGTCTCATCACTTTGGACGCGTCCGGACGGCTCCGCGTTCAACGATTCGATATCGACGGCGACGCCCGGCTCGCGCACCGACCGCCCAACCGTGACGCCCACGACCACGGCCGCCACGCCCACCACGAGCGCGCCGATCGTGAGCTGCTCGCCCCTCGTGAGCCGAAACACCACTCCCTCGCCGTGTCACTTCGCAACGATGTTCACAAGCCGGCCCGGCACGACGACGGTCTTGACGACCTGCTTGCCCTCGGTGTGGCGCTGGACGTTCTCGTCGGCGAACGCGGCTTCTCTGACCGCCTCCTCGGCGGCATCGGGCGGCACGGTGACTCGAGCGCGCACCTTGCCGTTGACCTGGACGACGAGCTCGATCGCGTCGCGCACGAGCGCCGCCGGGTCGACCTCGGGCCAGGCGTTGCGCACGAGGCTGTCGGTGTTCCCCATGCGCGACCAGAGCTCCTCGCAAATGTGCGGCACGATGGGCGAGAGCAGCACGACGACCGTCCGGAGCGCCTCGGCGAGCACGCGCTCGCCCGTCTGGCCCGCTTCGCGCAGGGCCGCCTCGTGCTTGTAGATCTCGTTGACGAGCTCCATCGAGGC
>CAYUZG010000106.1:0-4974 GCA_964449605.1 uncultured Verrucomicrobiota bacterium
CCTCGATCCGGATCTTCTGCTCCTTGCCGGTGCCGAGGTCCTTGGCCGAGACGTGGACGATGCCGTTCGCGTCGATGTCGAACGTCACCTCGATCTGCGGGATACCGCGCGGCGCGGCCGGAATGCCGACGAGGTCGAACCGGCCGAGCGTGCGGTTGTATGCGGCCATCTCGCGCTCGCCCTGGAGCACATGGACGCTGACGGCCGGCTGGTTGTCGGCCGCGGTCGAGAAGATATTGCTCTTGCGCGTCGGGATCGTCG
Organism: uncultured Verrucomicrobiota bacterium; assembly: GCA_964449605.1. GTDB lineage: Bacteria > Auribacterota > JABMQX01 > JAFGEW01 > JAFGEW01 > CAYUZG01. The sequence goes on from CAYUZG010000106.1 coordinate 262, forward strand.
TGTTGCGGTCGATGAGCCTGGTGAAAACGCCGCCGAGCGTCTCGATCCCGAGGCTGAGCGGTGTGACGTCGAGCAGCAGGACGTCCTTGACCTCGCCGCCGAGCACGCCCGCCTGGATCGCCGCGCCGACGGCGACAACCTCGTCGGGGTTGACGCCCCGATGCGGCTCCTTTCCGAAGAGCTTCTTGACCATCTCCTGCACGGCCGGCATGCGGGTCTGGCCGCCGACAAGGATCACCTCGTCGATGTCGTCGGCCGAGACGCCGGCATCCTGGAGCGCCTGGAGGCACGGGCCCTTCGTGCGCTCGATCAGGTCGTCGACGAGTTGTTCGAGCTTCGACCGCGTGAGCGTCTTGACGAAGTGGAGCGGCTCTTTGTCGGCCGTCATGCTCACGAACGGCAGGTTGATCTCGGCCTGCGCCGTCGACGAAAGCTCCTTCTTCGCCTTCTCAGCCGCCTCGCGCAGGCGCTGGAGCGTCCGGCGGTCCTTGGAGAGGTCGATGCCCTGCTCCTTCTTGAACTCGGCGACGATCCAGTTGATAACGCGCTGGTCGAGGTCGTCGCCGCCGAGGTGGGTATCGCCGTTGGTCGAGCGGACTTCGAACACGCCCTCGCCGATCTCGAGGATCGAGATGTCGAACGTGCCGCCGCCGAGATCGAACACAGCGATCTTCTCGTCCTTCTTCTTGTCGAGCCCGTAGGCGAGCGACGCGGCCGTCGGCTCGTTGATGATGCGCAGCACCTCGAGCCCGGCGATCTTGCCCGCGTCCTTCGTGGCCTGGCGCTGGCTGTCGTTGAAGTAGGCCGGCACGGTGATGACGGCCTGGGAGATCTTCTCGCCGAGGTAGTCCTCGGCCGTCTGCTTCATCTTCTGCAGGACCATGGCCGAGATCTCCGGCGGCGTGTAGGTCTTGTCGCCGACTTTGACAACCGCTTCGCCGTCCTTGCCCGCGGCGACCTGGTACGGCACGAGCTTCATCTCCTCGCTCACCTCGTCGTAGCGCCGCCCCATGAACCGCTTGATCGAGAAGACGGTTCGCTCGGGGTTGATCACGGCCTGGTTCTTGGCCACGATGCCGCTCAGGCGCTCGCCGTCCTTGCCGAACGCGATGACCGATGGCGTGGTGCGTGTCCCCTCGGCGTTCGTGATGACGACCGGCTCGCCGCCCTCCATGACGGCGACGCACGAGTTGGTCGTGCCGAGGTCAATCCCGATGATCTTGCCCATCGTCTTCCTCCTTCATATCTGCATTGTCTTCGTTTTCCGATTCAGAGTCTGTCGTATCGTCCGGCGCGCTGTTCGCGCGGCCCGTTGGGTCGACGGCGACCCGGACAACGGCCGGCTGGACGACCCGGCCGTTGAGCACGTAGCCGCGCTGGAGCACGTCAAGCACTGTGTGGTCCGGGTGCTCGGTTGTCTCGACCGATTCGGCCGCCTCGTGTCGGGCCGGGTCGAACGGCTCGCCTTCCGGGTGAAGTTCCTCGACGCCGTAGCGCGCGAGCACCTCGCGCAGTTGCTTGAGGATCATCTCGACGCCGATGGCGAAGTTGTGGGTCGCCGGCACCTTCTCGGCCGCGGTGAACGCCCGCTCGAAGTTCTCTAGAATGGGGATCACCTCGCTCAACAGCCGCTCGTTGGCGTACTTGACGAACTCCTCCTTGTCGCGCTGCATGCGCTTGCGGGCGTTATCGAGGTCGGCGCGCGCGCGCAGGTAGTGGCCGTAGTACTCGTCCGCCTTCTTCGATTTCTCCTCGAGCTCCTCGAGCCGGTCATCGTCGACGAGCACCTGGCGTGGGCGCTTCTTCTTGTCGCGCTTCCGCTTCTTGTCGTCGCGGACCGGTTCCCCCGCCGCCTCATTCGTCTTGTTATCCGCCGGCATCTTGGCCGGATCGGAATCGGTCATCATCGTCTCCTCCTGGGCCCTCTATTCCGCTGTGTTCAGGGCTGCCCGGCCGACTGCGCCACGCTGCCGAGGGTGACCTTGAACGGCACGTCGCGGTCGAACCCGAGCCGGGGCCGGCTCCATGTTTCTGAAAGCCACGCCTCGAGCACGGTGCCCATCGCCTGCACGAGCTGCACGGCGCGCTCGTACGGCATGCGCGTCGGGCCGACGATGGCGATGGCGCCGAGGCTCAGCGCGTTGACCCGGTACGGTCCGACGACCATCGCGAGCGGCAAGTCGGGATCGACGGCGCCGGCGATCTCACGATCGAACAGCACGGAGACCGCGTCCCCATGCTGCGCCTCACGCAGCACGCGGCGGAAGCGGTCGCGGTCCTCGAACAGCCGGATCGCGGCCGACACTGACCGCGGACTCTGGAGCTGCGGATGCCCGAAGAGGTTCGCGAACCCCTCCAAGAAAAGCTCAGTAGCGCGGCGCGGCGCGAAGTTGATGAAGTAGCGCAGCACGATGTCGCGGTACAGCTCGTCGCCGAGCAGGCGCTCGTCGTCCGTGAAGCCGTTCTCGTACGCGACGGTCGCCTCGTCCTGGCCGCGCAGCTTGGCGTTCAGGTACTCCTCGAGCTTGCGCAGCGCGAAGTAACTGGGCCGGCTCTCGGTCCGGACCGTCTCGACGCGGATCAGACCGAAATCGCTCACGAGCACGACGACCATGCGCGTCGGCTCGATGCCGACCAGCTTGATCTCGCGGATGAAGTCGTTCTCGAACCGAGGCGAGAGCACGAGCGCCGCGCAGTCGCTCTCGCGCGCGAGCACGCCGGCCGCACGCTGCAGGAACGTGGCCGCCTCGCCGGGCGCGGGCGGCAAATCGCCGAACTCGCGCGCCAGCCGCTGGCCAAGCCGCTGCGTGGCGGGCCGACGCTTGAGCACGTCGCGTGCGTAGAGGCGGTACGCCTCCGTCGTCGGGACGCGGCCCGAGGACGAATGCGGCTGCGCCGTGAGGCCAAGGCGGTCCAGCTCAAGCAGCACGTTGCGGACCGTCGCCGACGACAGGCCCGTGCCCATCTCCTCGACGATCGCGCTCGAGGAAACCGGCTGACCCGTCCCGATGCAGGCCCGCACGAGGGCCATCAGCACATCGTGCCGCCGCTTCTCAGCCTGTCGCTTGCTCAAGGTCATAGGCGCCTCATCGTTAGCAGTCGCCCGGAGTAGTTGCCAGGCAGCCTAGCAGCCTTCCGGCGCGTGTCAACTCATAACCTCCGAGAATCTGAAGCATTCTCCCCATATCAGTTAGCAATCTGCATGCCCAGTTGCCAGGTTCCCACCTGGGTGGAGACCAAGGGCAAATCGGCTTGCTCTCGCCCATTATGGGTCAATCTGTCTCACCCGTCTCACAATGGCGAGGATTGTCACACCCGGCCCGTCGTCCTATAATCCGTTCGCTCATGGAGACGCGTCGGCCAAAGGTTTGCCACGTGATCACCCGCCTGATCCTGGGCGGGGCGCAGGAGAACACCCTCCACACGGTCGAGTTGCTGCAGGCGAGTGGCCGGTTCGACGTGACGCTCGTGACCGGCCCGGCGCTCGGTCCCGAGGGCAGCCTGCTCGAGCGCGCGACGCGCCAGCCGTTCCACACGATCGTGGTGCCCCAGATGCGGCGGGCCATCCACGCGGTCCGCGACCACTCGACCTATCACACGCTGAAGCGCCTGTTCCGGCGCGAGCGCTACGACATCGTCCACACGCACAGCTCGAAGGCCGGCATCCTCGGCCGGTTCGCCGCGCGCAAGGCCGGCGTGCCGGTCGTCGTGCACACGATCCACGGCTTGCCGTTCCACCCGTATCAGCCGCGGCTGACGCACCGGCTCTACGTGACGCTCGAGCGGATGGCCGCGCGGCGCTCGGACAAGATCATCTGCGTGGCCGACGCGATGACGGCGCAGGCGGTCGCCGCCGGCGTCGCCGCGCCGAACAAGTTCGTGACGATCTACTCGGGCATGGATCTCGACGCGTTCCTGGCCGCGGACACGAAGCGCGACGAGGTTCGGCGCCGGCTCGGCTTCGGCCGCGGCGATCTCGTCGTGGGCAAGATCGCCCGCCTCTTCGAGCTCAAGGGGCACGAGTACGTGTTCGAGTCGTTCCGCCGGCTCGCCGGCCGGTTCCCGACGCTGAAACTGATGCTCGTGCACGACGGCATCCTGCGGAAGGACTTCGGGCAGCAGCTCGAGAGGATGGGGCTTCGCGACCGCGTCATTTTCACCGGCATCGTGCCGCCCGACGAGATCCCGGAGCTGATCGCGGCGATGGACGTGCTCGTGCACGCGTCGCTGCGCGAGGGGCTCGCGCGCACGCTGCCGCAGGCGCTGGCGGTTGGCCGGCCGGTCGTGTCCTTCGACGTGGACGGCGCGCGCGAGGTTGTCTTCGACGACAAGACCGGCTACCTTGTTCCCGCAAAGGACGTCGACGGCCTGACGGCCGCGCTCGAGCGGTTGCTCGGTGACGCGGCGCTCCGGCAGCGTCTGGGGGCCGAAGGCCGCCGGCTCGTTGACCCGACGTTCCGGAAGGAGACGATGGTCGACCGGATCGTCGAGCTCTACGACGAGCTGCTTCGGGCAAAGGGTGTTCTGGGAGGATGAGCGCACGATGACGGCATGGCTTGGTGCGTACCTTGTTCTGCTTCTCGTGGCGATGGGATTGTCGCTCGCTCTTGTGCCCGTGTGCCGGCGTCTGGCGCGCCGGTCCGGCCTGCTCGCGACGCCGCATCCGGACAAGGCCGAAATCCGCCCGACGCCGCTCATGGGCGGCGTGGCGAT
>CAYUZG010000106.1:5074-6918 GCA_964449605.1 uncultured Verrucomicrobiota bacterium
GCCGGGATCATCAGCGTCGTGTGGATCCTGGTCGTCATCAACGCGATGAATTTCCTGGACAACATGGACGGGCTCGCGGGCGGCGTTGCGGCGATCGCGGCGTTCTTCTTCCTGCTCACGGCGATCCAGTACGAGCAGTTCTTCGTCAGCGCGATGCTCGCGGCCCTCATCGGCGCCGTCGTCGGGTTTCTTTTCTACAACGTGCATCCGGCTTCGATCTTCATGGGCGACGCCGGGTCGCTGTTCCTCGGCTACATGCTCGCCGTGCTCACGATCCTCGGCACGTACTATCGGCCGGGGCATCCGACGACGTTCCCGATCGTCGTGCCGCTCGTCGTGCTCGCCGTGCCGCTCTACGAGATGGCGACCGTCACGGCGATCCGTTTGAAGAAAGGGCTGTCGCCGTTCAAGGCCTCGAAGCATCACTTCTCGTTCCGGATGCGTGGGCTTGGGCTCGGTGTGCGCGGCGCCGTCGGCTTCATCTGCCTTGTTACCGCTTGCACGGGCGTGGCCGCGCTGCTCTTGCCGCAGCTCGACGCGACCGGCGCAATCCTCGACCTGCTGCTCGTCGCCCTCGTGCTGACGCTCGTCGCCCTCCTCGAATACTGGGGCGGCCGCCGAGCGCGGCGCGAAGCGCCCCAGGACGATGAGGACTGACGTGCCCGCCTTCGCTGTCAGGACCATCGGCTGCAAGGTGAATCAGTACGAGACGCAGCGGCTCGTCGAGCAGCTCGAGGCGCTCGGGTGGCATCAGTGTGTCAACGGCGGCACGGCCGACCTGTGCATCGTCAACACGTGCACGGTGACCGAGGTGGCCGACGCGAAGTCGCGTCAGGCGCTGCGGCGGTTTCGGCGCGAGCATCCCGGGGCGCTCGTCGTCGCGGCGGGGTGCTACCCGGAGCGGGATCGTGCGGCGCTCGAAGCGATGCCCGAGGTTGACCGCGTCCTCGACAACGTCCAAAAGACGCGCCTGCCCGAAGCCCTCGGTCTCGTCGGGGAGTGTGATCCACGCATGCCGACGGGCATCTCGCGGTTTGCCGGGCACGCGCGCGCGTTCGTCAAGGTGCAGGACGGCTGCGACCGGTTCTGCTCGTACTGCATCGTGCCGTACGTGCGTGGGCGGTCGCGCAGCCGGCCGATGCGCGAGATCATGACCGAGGCGCGTCGCCTCGTCGAGAACGGCTATCGGGAGCTCGTCCTGACCGGCGTCCATCTCGGTGATTATGCCGACGGCGAGCGCACGCTTGCCGACCTTGTCCGCGCGCTCGACGGGATCGACGGCCTGCTGCGACTCCGTGTCAGCTCGATCGACCCGAACGATGTGACAACAGAGCTGCTCGACGCGATCGCGTCGGGCCGCACCGCCTGCCCGCATCTGCACGTCTCGCTCCAGAGCGGGTCGAACACGGTCCTCGAACGCATGAACCGCGGCACCACGCACGAGGCGTTCCTCGAGATGATCGACAACGCGTCGGCGACAATTCCTGATCTCGTCGTGAGCACCGATCTCGTCGTCGGTTTCCCGGGTGAGACGGACAAGGAGTTCGCCGATTCGCTCGACGTGATCGAGGCCGTCGGCTTCAGCAAGGTCCACGTGTTCCCGTTCAGTCCGAGACCGGGGACAGCTGCGGCCGAGCGCAGCGATGTCGTTGAGCACGCCGTCGTCAAGGAGCGCCTGGCGCGCGTCGGCGAGGTTGCCGAAGCGGCGGCTCGGCGGTGTCGCGCGCGGTTCGTCGGCCGGCGCGTCGAGATTCTCGTCGAGGGCGAGACGAAGGACGGCCGGTTCGTCCACGGCTTCACGCCCAACTACTTGAAGACGTTGATCGAGAGGAACGGCGCGGTCG